>CAMLSG010000158.1 GCA_946482635.1 uncultured Duganella sp. | reverse complement strand
CCAGCATCTTGAACGCCGGCGGCAGGTCGTCGCGGCGCAGGTGGTCGACCACGGCATGCAGCTCGTGCAGCATGAGCTTCATCCACAGTTCGCTGGTCTGGTGCTGCACGATGAACAGCATCTCGTTGTGGTTGGGCGAGAGCGGGTGCTGCGCGTTCAGGATCTTTTCCAGGCCCAGGTAGTCGCCATAGCTCATGGACTTGGAGAAGTCCATTTGCGCGCCGTGCCACTCGGCGCCTTTCTTTTCTTCGGTCATGTCGTGTCTCAGGTTACAGCGCCGCGGGCGGCAGTGATGTCGTAGGCTTTATCGTCCAGGATCTGCTTCAGGATTTCCACCGCATCCCAGACATCGGCGAAGCTGGTGTACAGCGGCGTGAAGCCGAAGCGCATGATTTCCGGCTCGCGGTAATCGCCGATCACGCCGCGCGCGATCAGGGCTTGCATCACGGCGTAGCCGTGCGGATGGGTGAAGCTGACTTGCGATCCGCGGCGCACGTGGTCGCGCGGCGTGACCAGGCCCAGCGGGTGGTTCGGGCAGCGCTGCTCCACCAGGGCGATGAACAGGTCGGTCAGGGCCAGCGACTTGGCGCGCACCGCATCCATGGTGGTTTGCGCGAAGACGTCCAGGCCGCATTCCACCATCGCCAGCGAGGTCACCGGCTGGGTACCGCACAGCGCGCGGCCGATGCCCCTGGCCGGCGCGAAGTCGGGCGCCATGGCAAATGGATTGGCGTGGCCCCACCAGCCGGACAACGGGTGGCTGAATTTGTCCTGGTGGCGCTGCGGCACCCAGATGAAGGCCGGCGAGCCCGGGCCGCCATTCAGGTATTTATAGGTACAGCCGACCGCGAAGTCGGCGCCGTCCGCGTGCAGGTCGAGCGGTACCGCGCCGGCGGAGTGGGCCAGGTCCCATACTATCAGCGCGCCGTGCTGGTGGGCGAGGGCGCTGGTCGCCGCCATGTCGTGCTGGTAGCCGGTGCGGTAGTTCACGTGGGTCAGCATGACCACGGCGACGTCGGCGGTGATGGCGGCCGGGAGCTGGTCCGGGCTGTCGACCAGGCGCACCTCATAGCCGCGGTCGAGCCAGGAGGTCAGGCCCTGGGCCATGTAGATATCGGTCGGGAAGTTCGAGCGCTCGGTGATGATGACCTTGCGGCCGGTGTGCGCCTGCGCGTGCAGGGCGGCGGCCAGGGCTTTGAACAGGTTGATCGAGGTGGTGTCGGTGACCACCACTTCGCCGGCCTTGGCGCCGACCAGCGGGGCCAGCTTGTCGCCCAGGCGTTTCGGCATTTCGAACCAGCCGGCGGTGTTCCAGCTGGTGATCAGGTCCTTGCCCCATTCCTTGGCGATCACCTCGGTGGCGCGGGTGAGGGCTGCTTTCGGGCGGGCACCCAGGGAGTTGCCATCTAAATAAATGACTCCGGCAGGCAGGTCGAACTGCTCGCGAAGGGGCGCCAGGGTGTCCGCGGCGTCGCGGGCCAGGCAGTCGGAACGGGAAATCATGCGGCGTTTTCCTTGAGACTTAAACAAAGTGGGATTGTAGCAACCTTTTCTTGGCCAAAACCGGTAAACCGGTGTCAGACCCGCAGGGTCTGGCACCGTCACGCGGCTGCCGCCGACCGGTGTCTGACCCAGCGGGGCAGAAACCGGGTTAACGGGTTGGCTGGCTAAGTCATTGATTTCAAAAGAATCAAAAAATTTTCAAATTTTTTTTCAAAAAACCCTAAAGTTCCCCAAACCCCTGCCGTTACCGTTTTTAGAAGCCCGGTAAAAGGCTTGCTGTTCGGCAGTTTGGAATGAGTGAAAAAAACTTAAAATTTTTTGCTCGGAACCCTAAAGTTCTCCAAAACCCTGCCGTTACCAGTTCAGATGTCGCAAAAAAGCACCGCGGCGATATCTCATTTTTACCCTCGGCTCCTGCGTTTTGAGCGAGACCGAACGCCCCGCAAACCCGCGCCAATACTGGCGTTGCCCCTCTATGGGCAGCCCTCTGTAGGACAAAATCCTACGGGGTCACTTCGCCTATTCCCGACCCAAAATACAGAGTGCGGCCTCTATGCGCTTTGTGCCGCCTCCAGCAGAATGTATCTCAACAGCAACGAATATTGCGTTGCAAGCTGAAACTGACTGGAGATGGACATGACCGCAAACGACATGATGGCTGAAATCCGCGATGCGAACCTGAGCTACCTGATGCTGGCGCAGCAGATGATCCGCGCCGACAAAGTCACCGCGATCTTCCGCCTCGGTATTTCTGCCGATATCGCCGACCTGATCGAAGGCATGAGCAATGCCCAGATCCTGAAGCTGGCAGGCGGCAATATGATGCTGGCCCGCTTCCGCTTCGACGACAGCGCCATCCTCGGCATGCTGACCAACTACAATAAGGACCGTTCCCTGGCCCAGTCCCACGCCGCCATCCTGATGGCCGGCCAGGCTGTCGAAGAAATCGCTTAAGGAGCGACGCCATGAGCAAGAAGAGTGTGGTGACCGAAGCGCAGGAAATCCAGCTGGCCATCGAGCTGATCAACCTGGGCGCCCGCCTGCAGTTGCTGGAAACCGAAGTGTCGCTGTCGCGCGAACGCCTGCTCAAGCTGTACAAGGAGCTGAAGGGCGTGTCGCCGCCGAAAGGCATGCTGCCTTTCTCGACCGACTGGTTCCTGACCTGGCAGCCGAATATCCACTCCTCGCTGTTCATGAATATCCATAACTTCCTGGTCGAGCACGCAGGCGCCACCGGCATCCACGCCGTGATGAAGGCTTACCAGCTTTACCTGGAGCAGATGCCGCCGGCCGCCGGCGAAGAGCCGCTGCTCTCGCTGACCCGCGCCTGGACCCTGGTCAAATTCGCAGGCAGCAATATGCTGCAGCTCAAGCCTTGCACATGCTGCAAAGGCAAGTTCGTGGTCGATGCCATGGATCTGAACCGCGACTACAAGTGCGGCCTGTGCCACATGCCTTCGCGTGCCGGCAAGACCCGCAAGGCCAAGGATGCCGCCGAAGCGGTCGCTGCTTGATTGGGATGGTGTCAGACCCTGTGGGTCTGACAACGGGTTGCCGGTTTGGGTTTCGGTGCATGCGCGCTCAAAACCGGTAAACCAGTGTCTGACCCGCAGGGTCTGACACTGTAGTGCCAACGATGCTGGCCCGGGTATACTCCTGCAATGAATTTTAGAGTTCCCGCCTTCCAGGCGCTGCTGGTCCAGGCCGGCGCGGTGCTGCCATGCGCCGCGCTGGCTGTTGCGCTTGAATCGCTCGGCCACGGCCTGACCTTGCTGCAGGCCGCGCTGCTGCAGGGCCTGCTGGCCGGCGGCATCAGCTGGAAGATTGGCCTGGCGCGCTGGTGGCTGTTGATCCAGCTATTTTTCCCTATCGCTTTATTGGCCGGGCTGGCAATGCATATGCCGCCATGGCTGGCCGCTGCTGCCTTCCTGGTCTTGCTGGGCTGGTACTGGTCCACCTACCGCACCCAGGTTCCTTACTATCCATCGAATCCGGCTGTATGGCGCGCCGTGCTGGCCGAGCTGCCGCAGGGCAGGGCGCTGCGCATGATCGATATCGGCAGTGGCCTCGGCGGCTTCACCTTGCACCTGGCTGCTGCGCGGCCCGAATCGGAAGTGGTGGGAATTGAACTCGCGCCGGTGCCGTGGCTGGTATCGCGCTTGCGGGCCGCGTTGTCGGGCAGCCGCGCGCGTTTCGTGCGCGGCGACTATGAACAGTTAAACTTTGCAGAATACGACCTGGTGTTTGCTTACCTGTCGCCGGCTGCCATGCCGGCCCTGTGGAGCAAGGCCCAGCGCGAGATGCGGGCCGGTAGTTTGCTTGCCAGTTATGAATTTGAAATTCCAGCTGCAAACGGCATCAAGACCATTCGCACCACAGAGGGTGGTCCGCTCCTTTATATAAGAGCATTTTAGAGGCAGTTTTCCTTGCCGCAGAGGCGTCTTCACGTTATTGTAGTTCCACTGTGGAATATTATTGCTTTTAACTAGCTATCGGGGAGTTCGCGCGCTTGTTAGTCATTGTCGGTTACCTCATCGTCCTCGGCTCCGTTTTTGGTGGTTTCGCGCTGTCCGGCGGCCATCTGGCGGCACTGTTCCAGCCTCTGGAACTGCTGATGATTGGCGGCGCTGCTGCGGGCGCTTTCTTTGTTGGCAATAACGGCAAATCGATCAAGGCCACGCTGGCCGCGCTGCCGACCCTGTTCAAGGGTTCACGCTATACCAAGGACTTGTACATGGAGCTGATGTCGCTCCTGTTCGATGTGTTGTCCAAGGTGCGCAAGGAAGGCCTGATGTCGATCGAAGGCGATATCGACAAGCCGGAAGACAGCCCGCTGTTCAGCAAATACCCGGCGGTGCTGGAAGACCACCACATCATCGAGTTCATGACCGATTACCTGCGCCTGATGGTGTCGGGGAATATGGATGCCTTCCAGATCGAGAACCTGATGGACAACGAGATCGACACCCACCACCAGGAAGGCCATGTGCCGGCCCATTGCATCGCCAAGCTGGGCGACGGCCTGCCGGCCTTCGGTATCGTGGCGGCGGTGATGGGCGTGGTGCACACCATGGAATCGGTGGGCATCCCGCCGTCCGAACTGGGCATGCTGATCGCGCACGCGCTGGTCGGTACCTTCCTCGGTATCTTGCTGGCCTACGGTTTCGTCGGCCCGCTGGCCAGCCTGCTGGAGCAGAAGCTGGAAGAGTCGACCAAGATGTTCCAGTGCGTGAAGGTCACGCTGCTGGCCAGCCTGAATGGTTACGCCCCGGCCCTGGCTGTGGAATTTGGCCGCAAGGTACTGTACTCTACCGAGCGCCCAAGCTTCTCCGAGCTGGAAGAACATATCAAGAAATCGAAGTCGAAGTAATGGAAGCGAGGACCTGTCATGGCTGAAGAAGGCCTGCGGCCCATTGTCGTCAAGAAGATCAAGAAAGGCGGTGGCGGCCACCACGGCGGCGCCTGGAAGATCGCTTACGCCGACTTCGTGACGGCGATGATGGCGTTCTTCCTGCTGATGTGGCTGCTTGGCTCGACGACCAAGGGCGACCTGAACGGCATTTCCGAGTACTTCAAGACGCCGCTGAAAGTGGCCATGCAGGGCGGCTCCGGCAGTGGCGACAGTTCCTCGGTGATCCAGGGCGGCGGCTCGGACCTGTCGCGCCGTACCGGCCAGGTCAGGATGACCGACGATCCGGCCCAGAGCAAGACTTACAACCTGGATGCCGCCAAGAAGGCGCTCGAGGCGGAAGAGCGCTCGCGCCTGCAGGCCCTGCGCGCGCGTATCGAAATGACCATCGATACCAACGCCGAGCTCAAAAAGTTCAAAGAGCAATTGTTGCTGGACTTCACCAGCGAAGGCTTGCGCATCCAGATCGTCGACTTGCAGAACCGCCCCATGTTCAATGCCGGCAAGGCTGACCTGCAGCCGTATGCGCGCGAAATCCTGGAAGCCATCGCGCCGGCCCTGAACGACGTGCCCAACAAGATCGGCCTGTCCGGCCACACCGACTCCACGCCATATTTCACCGAAACGGGGTACAGTAACTGGGAACTGTCGGCCGACCGTGCCAATGCCTCGCGCCGCGCGCTGCTGCATGGCGGACTGGCCGACAATAAGATCCTGCGCGTGGTGGGCCTGGCCAGTGCCGCCCACCTGGACCGCGCGGATCCTTTCAACCCGATCAATCGCCGCATCAGCATCATCGTGATGAACAAGCGGACCGAGGAAAATGTGCTGCGTGACGGCGGCAAATTGCAAGTTGGCCTCGATACCGAAGCAACGCAAGCCGCGGCGGCAGCGGCACCGGCTGCGCCGGCAGGGAAGAAATAGGGGCTTTATGACAAGAAAGAAAATCCTTGGCTCGCATGTGAAACGGCTGTTGTCCGGCGTATCGGACCATGGCCGGCGCCACCTGACGGAAGTCGAGACCGACCTGCTGCAGACCAACCTGCTGCTGGAAGAAGCGATCGACAAGCTGACCCGCAATTTCATGGCGATCCATGAAGCCGTCAGCGCCCAGCAGGCCACCATCGAGCTGCTGCTGCAGGGCGGCGATCCGACGGCGGAAGACAAGGCGCGCCTGAAAGAAATGAACGAGCAGGTGAGCGGCTACGTCAATGCCGCCATTACCAGCATGCAGTTCCAGGACATGACCAGCCAGCTGATCGACCGCACCCTGAAACGGGTCACCGGCTTGCGCGAGTTCCTGGGGACGCTGGGCGCGCACGGCGCCGAAGTGGTGCCGGAATCGGGCAGCGACGAGATCGTGGACCTGCTAAGCAAGGTCAGCATGGCGCTGGCGATCCAGAGCCTGGAGCTGCGCAGCGTGCTGCGCAAGGCGGTCAGCCAGAAGCACCTGGAAAGCGGCGACATCGAACTGTTCTGAACCTACACAGACGCATACAAAAATTTTACTAAGTGAGAAAAAAAGATGGCTAAAACAATTCTTGCAGTCGACGACTCCTCCTCGCTGCGCCAGATGGTGGCATTCAGCCTGAAGGCAGCCGGCTACCAGGTGGTGGAGGCGGTCGACGGACAGGATGGCCTGGAAAAGGCCAAGCTGCAAACCGTGGACCTGGTGCTGACCGACCAGAACATGCCGCGCATGGATGGCCTGCAGCTGATCAAGCTGCTGCGCGAACAGCCGTCCTATGCCAAGGTGCCCATCCTGATGCTGACCACCGAATCGTCCGACGAGATGAAGGCCAAGGGCCGCGCCGCCGGCGCGAATGGCTGGCTGGTCAAGCCTTTCGACCCGCAACGCTTGATTGAGGTAGTGAAGAAGGTCATTGGCTAATTAAGGGGTGTGGCATGACCATCGATATTAGCCAGTTCTACCAGGTCTTCTTCGACGAAGCGGAAGAACTGCTGGCTGAAATGGAGCGTCTGCTGCTGGGCGTCGACGTCGAGTCGCCCAGCGAAGAGGACTTGAACGCGATTTTCCGTACCGCGCACTCGGTGAAGGGCGGGGCGTCGACGTTCGGCGTGACCGACATGACCGAAGTCACGCACGTGCTCGAGACGCTGCTGGACCGCATCCGCAAGGGCGAGATGGCCCTGACGTCGACCCATGTCGACGCCTTCCTCGCGGCCAAGGACATCCTGAAGATGCAGCTGGACGGGCACCGCCTCGGCAGCGCCGTCGACCAGGAGGCCGTGGGCGACGTGCGCATGATGCTGCAGGAGCTGGCGCAGGATGTGCACATCGAAGCGATGACGCCGGTGGCGCCGGCCTTCAATGCACAAGACGCGCAGGCGGTGGATCACAGCGGCGGCAAGCGCTTCCGCCTTGAACTGCCGCCCATGGTGCACCGCGAAGTGGAGGCGCTGGCAGCCGAGCTTGGCCTGATGGGCCATGTGGAACTGACGCCGCTGGACGCCGAGCGCCATGCCATGATCGTCACCACCCACGAATCGCTGGACGACATCGTGGCCATCTGCTCCTTCGTGATCGATGCCGACCAGATGAAGGTCAGCGAGCTGCCGGCCCTGAGCCCGACCCAGGCCGCGCGCGAGAACGCCGAGCGTGAACGCCAGGAAGCGGAGCAGGGCTACGGCTTCTTCGACCCGCTGCCTGCTGCCGGCGCGCCGGCGCCATCGGCCGATGGCGAAGGTTATGGCTTCTTCCAGCCGCTGGAGCAGATCCGCGCCGACGCCGGCGCCGCTGCCGAAGATGCGCGTGGCTACGGCTTCTTCCAGCCGCTGGAAGTGATCCGCGCCCAGGCCGGCATCAAGGATGCGCCGGCCGAAGCGGCCAAGCCGACCGAAGAGCAGGAAAAGAAAGCCGCCCGCAAGGAAGCGGAAAAGCAGGCCCACGCGCCGGCCGGCGGCGAATCGTCCTCGATCCGCGTGTCGGTGGAAAAGGTCGACCAGCTGATCAACCTGGTGGGCGAACTAGTGATTACGCAAGCCATGATCGAGCAGCGCGCCGGCACGCTGGACCCGGTGCTGCACGAAAAACTGATGAGCGGCATCTCCCAGCTCACCCGCAATACGCGCGACCTGCAGGAATCGGTGATGTCGATCCGCATGATGCCGATGGACTTCGTGTTCTCGCGCTTCCCGCGCATGGTGCGCGACCTGGCCACCAAGCTGGGCAAGAAAGTCGAATTCGTCACCAGCGGCGCCGCCACGGAACTGGACAAGGGCCTGATCGAACGCATCGTCGACCCGCTGACCCACCTGGTGCGCAACTCGATCGACCACGGCATCGAAATGCCGGACGTGCGCAAGGCGGCCGGCAAGTCCGAAACGGGGCGCCTGTTCCTGTCCGCTTCGCACCAGGGCGGCAGCATCATCATCGAAGTGTCGGACGATGGCGGCGGCTTGAACCGCGATAAGATTTTGGCGAAAGCCCGCCAGAACGGCTTGCCGCTGTCCGATAATATGAGCGACGCCGATGTGTGGCAGCTGATCTTCGCCCCTGGCTTCTCCACCGCTGATACCGTGACCGATGTGTCGGGCCGCGGCGTCGGCATGGACGTGGTCAAGCGCAATATCACCGCCATGGGCGGCACCGTCGACATCCGTTCGGCCAAGGGCTTCGGCACCACGATGTCGATTTCCCTGCCGCTGACGCTGGCCATCCTGGACGGCATGCTGATCCAGACCGGCGACGAGGTCTACATCCTGCCGCTCGGCTTCGTGCTCGAATCGCTGCAGCCGGCGCCGGAAGACGTGAAGGAAATCAGCGGCAAGGGCCGTGTCATCAAGGTGCGCGGCGAATATCTGCCGCTGATCCCGCTGTACCAGATTTTCGATATCGCACCGCGCTTTACCGATCCGACCCAGGGCATCCTGGTGATCGTGGAAACCGAAGGCAAGAAGGCCTGCCTGTTCGTGGACGAACTGGTGGGACAGCAGCAGGTCGTGGTCAAGAACCTGGAATCGAATTACCGCAAGGTGACCGGAATTTCCGGTGCCACCATCCTCGGCGACGGAGGCGTGTCGCTGATCCTGGACGTGACGGCGCTGGTCCGTTCGTCGCGCCAGCTGGTTGACGAATCAAACTTTGTGAAGGAAGCACCATGAGCGACGCAGCAAGCGCCGGCACAGCCGTCCAGGAATTCCTGGCTTTCAAGCTGGGCTCCGAAGAATACGGCATCGATATCCTGAAAGTGCAGGAAATCCGCGGCTATGAAGCGGTGACCCGCATCGCCAACGCACCGGAATTCATCAAGGGTGTGATCAACCTGCGCGGCATCATCATCCCGGTGGTGGACATGCGCATCAAATTCAAGCTGGGCGAACCGGTGTACGACCAATTCACTGTGGTCATCATCCTCAATATCAACGGCCGCGTGGTAGGCATGGTGGTCGATTCGGTATCGGACGTGACGTCGCTGACGGAAGACCAGATCAAGCCGGCGCCGGACATGGGCACGGCCTTCAGCTCGGAATACATGATCGGCCTCGGTACCATCGACGAGCGCATGCTGATCCTGGTCGACATCCAGCGCCTGATGTCCAGCCCGGAAATGGGCTTGAGCGAAAAGCTCGCGGCGTAAGACATAAAAATACAAATCCAGAAGGATACGAGGGGAGAGAACAACATGAATGTGCGCGAATACAAGATAGGCACACGGCTCGGTTTCGGTTTCGGCATCATCTTGCTGATCCTGGTCGGCACCGTGCTGCTGACCAACGTGCTGAACTACCGTAACAAGTCGGCCCTGATGACGGGCCTGGACCTGGCCGGCGCCAAGGAATCGCAGGCGCAGTCGATGAAGAGCGCCATGCTGGAAACCGGCATCGCCATGCGCAATATCGGCCTGCAGTCGGACGTCAGCCTGATGCAGAAGGAAGAAGAGAAGGTCAAGGCCAACCGCGCCCGCTACGACGCGGCGCGCACCAAGCTGCAAAGCCTGGGCCTGAACGACGCCGAGAAGAAGGTGGTGAACGACATTACCGCCCTGCAGACCGACGTCGACGCGGCCTTCAAGGAAGCCATGGGCCAGATCATGGCCTTCAACGCCGAAGGCGCGGCGAAAGTGATCGCCGGCCGCATCGACCCGCTGCAGCAGCAAACCCTGGCCGCCCTGAACAAGCTGGTGGACCTGCAGCAGGCGGCAGTTGCCGACTTCAAGGAAAGCTCCAACAAGGCCGACCGCAACCTGACCCTGTGGATGGTGGTGCTGGCGGCGGTGGCGGTCGGCGTCGGCATCCTGTGCGCGCTGGTGATTACCAAGTCCATCACGCGTCCGCTGTCGGGCGCGGTGGAAGTGGCGCAGAAAGTGGCTGCCGGCGAACTGACTTCGCAGGTAACGGTGGAAGGCAAGGACGAAACGTCGGAGCTGCTGCAGGCGCTGAAAGACATGAACGAAAGCCTGGCCAAGACGGTGGGCATGGTGCGCACCTCGACCGATACCATCACCACCGCCTCGCAGGAAATCGCCACCGGCAATGCCGACCTGTCGGCCCGCACCGAATCGCAGGCTTCCTCGCTGGAGGAAACCGCGGCTTCGATGGAAAACCTGACTTCCACCGTGAAGCAAAATGCCGACAACGCACGCCAGGCCAACCAGTTGGCGGTTTCGGCTTCCTCGGTGGCGGAGAAGGGCGGCCACGTGGTGTCGCAAGTGGTCGACACCATGGGTTCGATCAAGCAGTCCTCGACCAAGATCGTCGACATCATCGGCGTGATCGACGGCATCGCCTTCCAGACCAATATCCTGGCGCTGAACGCGGCGGTGGAAGCTGCCCGTGCCGGCGAGCAGGGCCGCGGCTTTGCCGTGGTGGCTTCCGAAGTGCGCAACCTGGCGCAGCGCTCCGCCGCGGCAGCCAAGGAAATCAAGGCCCTGATCGACGACTCGGTCGACAAGGTCGATGCGGGCGGCCGCCTGGTCGATGAAGCCGGCCAGACCATGGGCCTGATCGTCACCTCGATCAAGCAAGTGGCCGACATCATGGGCGAAATCACCGCCGCCACCCTGGAGCAGAGCCACGGTATCGAGGAAGTCAACGCCGCCATCGGCCAGATGGACGAGATGACGCAGCAGAATGCCGCCCTGGTGGAAGAAGCGGCTGCTGCCGCCGAATCGATGCAGGAACAGGCCAACAACCTGGCCCAGGCGGTATCGATCTTCAAGCTGGCCGGGGACGAATTCGCCAAGCGCGCGGCGCCGCCGCCGCGCAAGGCCAAGCCGGCGATGCCGGCGCGCAGTACGGCAGTGGTGCCGGCCGCTCCGGCCGCACAGCCGCCGAAGAAGAAGCTTGCGGCTGCCGCCCCATCCGGCGACGACTGGGAAGAGTTTTAATGTCCATGTAACCGCGGAGAGCTGACAAAATGGCGCTGACCAAAGAGACCGTGAAAGAGTTTGATTTCAACGGCAAGGATTTTGAACGGGTCCGCGCAATGATCTACAAGCGGGCCGGCATCGCGCTGGCCGACTCCAAACAGGAGATGGTGTACAGCCGCCTGGCGCGACGCTTGCGCGCCACCGGCATCAACAGTTTCGTGCGCTACCTGGACGACCTGGAAGCAGGGCGCCTGGGCAATGGCGAATGGGAAGCGTTCACCAATGCGCTGACCACCAACCTGACTTCGTTTTTCCGGGAATCGCACCACTTCCCGCTGCTGGCCGAGCACCTCAAGGCCAAGCGCGGGGAGCAGATCAATATCTGGTGCTCCGCCAGCTCCACCGGCGAAGAACCGTATTCGATTGCCATCACCTGCTGCGAGGCCTTCAATACGCTGACGCCGCCGGTACACATCCTGGCCACCGATATCGACACCAATGTGCTGGCCACGGCCGCCAACGGCGTCTACCCGATGGAGCGGATCGACAAGCTGTCGCCCGAGCAGCAGCGCCGCTTTTTCCTGAAAGGGCGCGGCGCCAACGAAGGCATGGCGCGCGTGCGCCAGGAACTGCGCTCGCTGATCACTTACCGGCAGGTCAACCTGCTGGACGAGAAATGGGACATCCGGCCCGGCTTCGACGTGATTTTCTGCCGCAACGTGATGATCTACTTCGACAAGGCGACGCAGCGCAAGATCCTGTCGCGCTTTGTCCCCCTGATGAAGCCGGATGCCCTGCTGTTTGCCGGCCATTCCGAGAACTTCCTTTACGTGTCGGACGCTTTGAAGCTGCGCGGCAAGACTGTCTACGAGCTCGATGAGCGCAAGAGGGCATGACATGGATAAAGAACAATTCGCGACCAACGTCTATTACGACCGCACCTTCGACTGCGACGCGGCCAAGATCCTGCCGGGCGAGTACTACTACACCAACAAGGACATGCTGATCGTGACCGTGCTCGGCTCCTGCGTGTCGGCCTGCATCCGCGACCGGCTGACCGGCCTCGGAGGCATGAACCACTTCATGCTGCCGGACGGCGGCGCCGACCAGGGCAGCCCGGTATCGGCCTCGGCGCGCTATGGCACTTATGCGATGGAAGTGCTGATCAACGACCTGCTCAAGTCCGGGGCCCGGCGCGACAACCTGGAAGCCAAAGTGTTCGGCGGCGGCGCCGTGCTGAAGGGCTTCACGGCGATCAACGTCGGCGAACGCAATGCCGCCTTCGTGCAAAGCTTCCTGAAAAACGAGAAGATCCGCATCGTGGCCGAGGACCTGTTGGACATTTATCCGCGCAAGGTGTACTTCTTCCCCAAGACCGGCAAGGTGCTGGTCAAGAAACTGATGCAAACCCATAACGACACCCTGGCGCAGCGTGAGAACGATTACGCCAACCGCCTCAAGTCGAAACCGGTGGCGGGCGAGGTCGAGCTGTTCTGAAAGACATAAAAAATGAACAAGATCAAAGTCCTGATTTGCGACGACTCGGCGCTGATCCGCAGCGTGATGAGCGAGATCATCAAGGGCCAGCCGGACATGGAAGTGGTGGGCGTGGCGCCCGATCCGCTGGTGGCGCGCGAGCTGATCAAGCAGACCAACCCGGACGTGCTGACGCTGGACGTCGAAATGCCGAAGATGGATGGCCTCGA
>CAMLSG010000157.1 GCA_946482635.1 uncultured Duganella sp. | reverse complement strand
GGCGGTATGGTCAGGAGTATTGCTGTGCGGGCTTTCATTGTGCCCGCAAGGATACGCTATTTCTGAACTAACCGCGCTTGGCCTTCTGTTTTGCCCCGCCGCCCGCGCCCTCGTCGCTACCGGCCTTGGTGCGGGACTGCTCGTTCTTCGTGTTGCGTTTGGCGGTGTTCTTGTTGCCGGTCTGGTCGGACTCCACGTTCTGCACCGATTGGCGGTTCTGTTTGCTGAGTTGTTTGCTCTGGGTCATGGCGGTCTCCTTTGCCGAATCGAGTCGTCACTGTCGCTTGCACCCGGTTGCACGTCTGTGCGCTGGCAAACCGGCGCGTGGTTCCCCGCCCACGCCCGGGGAAGATTCACTTGTCGCCGGACTGGGCAGCAGTGACAATGGGGGCGCAGCACGAGGCCTAAACAACAATATTAAGAAGGTATCCATGAAACGACTGCTCCCAGCCATCTCCCTCATCCTTCCCTTCGCCGCTTCGGCGCAAACCCAGGTCACGATTTACGGCGTGGTTGACGCTTTCGCCGGCCGCACCGCGACCGCCAGCGCGCCGCAAGCCGTGAATGCAGTCAACAGCGGCGGCATGATCACCTCCTATTACGGCTTTTCCGGCACGGAAGCGCTGGGCGGCGGCCTGAAAGCCCAGTTCCAGATCGAAGGCTTCTTCCGCGGCGATACCGGCGAAGCTGGCCGCTTCCCCGGCGAAGCCATGTTTGCCCGCAACGCCAATGTCGGCCTGGCCGGCGATTTCGGCCTGGTGCGCATGGGGCGCATCGCCAATCCCTTGTTTGTCGCCGCCGGACAGATCAACCCGTTCGGGCCGTCCACCCGCTTTTCGCCGCTGATCAACCAGATTTACACCGCGGTCGGCGGCAATGCGACCCTGGGCGATACCGGCTGGAGCAACTCGATCCAATACGCTTCCAACCCGGTCTATGACACTACCTTCGTCGCCCAGTATTCGCTGGGCGAGCAGCCCGGTGCGCATAACAATAACTGGGCGGCAGTCGCAAAACATGTCGGCAAAGAGCTGGCTGTGACAGTGGGCGCAGTGAACGTGCGCTTTGGACCAGGCCTGAGTGCGGCCGTGCCGGAACAGCGGACCTACCTTGCCGCGGTGTCCTATGACTTCAAGGCGGTCAAGCTGTTCGCGTCCTATTCCGACCACCAGGCCAAGGTCAGCGAACGCGACGCCCATTCGGTGCACGCCGGCTTCACCATCCCAACCCATGGCGGCGCGGGGCGCTGGATGGTGGCCTGGTCACGCCTGACCGAGAAAGCCAAAGTCGTGCCGGAATTTCATCGCGATACCGGGGCCGCTGGCTACGATTACAACGTTTCGCCGCGCACCGACCTGTATGCGGTGCTGATGTACGACAAGATTAGCAACGCTAGCAAGGGAAATACCTACGTTGCTGGCATCCGGCATCGTTTCTAACGAGAAAAGACGGTAAAATGTCCGTTGCTGAACCCAGTTATTTTCACAATATGAAATTCCTCAAGCAGAATCACAAATACGAGTCCGACCACACCTTGTTCATCAAGGACCTGAAGGCCAAGAACCCGCAAATCGAAGCTGGCCAGCAAGCCGGCCGCTCCATCCTGTGGGACAAGCCGGTGACTTCGCTGGACGACCAGGCCCGTAACAAGGCTTCGACCGTCAAGCAACAGGCTTACGTGTACCAGAACAAGGTATAAGAGCCGGGACGGCACACAGCATGTCGCCAAAAGACGCGGTGGACGAACAGGCCGAACAGGCTGAACTGGCCGTCGCCGCGGATTTGCCGCCTGATGCAGGCGGCCCAGGCAGCGGCGCGGAAGGCGCGCCACCCGACGCGAGCGCCACGGCGGAAGCCGATGGCGCCGCTTTTGCGCGCCTGTACGGCGAGCCGGTGCTGAAGCTGCCAAACGACCTCTACATCCCGCCCGATGCGCTGGAAGTCATCCTCGAAGCGTTTGAAGGACCGCTGGACTTGCTGCTGTACCTGATCCGCAAGCAAAACTTCAACATCCTCGACATCCCGATGGCCCAGGTGACGCTGCAATACCTGAGCTACGTGGAAGAGATTCGCAAGACCAACCTGGAGCTGGCGGCGGAATACCTGCTGATGGCCGCCATGCTGATCGAGATCAAGTCGCGCATGCTGCTGCCGCAGCGCCAGCACGACCTCGACGTGGAAGCGGAAGACCCGCGTGCGGAACTGGTGCGCCGCCTGCTCGAGTACGAGCAGATCAAGCTGGCTGCCTACGACTTGAACACCCTGCCCCAGGTCGGCCGCGACTTCGTGCGCACCCAGATCTTTATCGAACAAAGCCTGGTGCCGACCTGGCCGGAAGTGGCCGTGGTCGACCTGCAGGACGCCTGGCGCACGCTGATGAAGCGCGCCACGCTGAAGCAGCATCACAAGATCACCCGCGAGGAGCTGTCGGTGCGCGAGCACATGACTTCCATCCTGCGCAAGCTGCAATCGAGCCGCTTCATCGAATTTACCGAGTTGTTCAACCCGGAATCGCCGCCGCCGGTGGTGGTGGTGAACTTCGTGGCGATGCTGGAGCTGGCCAAGGAAACCCTGATTGAAATTACCCAGGCGGAGCCGTTCGCACCGATTTACGTGCGTCTTGCGTATTCGCCTGCCTGACAAAAACTATGAAAATCATCTCCAATATCGAAGAACTGCGCGACCAGCTGAGTGGCCAGTTACGTACCGCTTTCGTGCCAACCATGGGCAACCTGCATGAGGGCCACCTGTCGCTGATGCGCCTGGCGCGCAAGCACGGCGACCCGGTGGTCGCATCCATTTTCGTGAACCGCCTGCAGTTCGGCCCGAACGAAGACTTCGACAAATACCCGCGCACCTTCCAGGCTGACGTGGAAAAGCTGGAGAAGGAAGGCGTCTACGTGCTGTTCGCGCCGACCGAGAAGGATATGTATCCGGAGCCGCAGGAATACCGCGTGCAGCCGCCGGATGGTTTGGGCAATACGCTGGAAGGCGAATTCCGCCCGGGTTTCTTCGGCGGCGTGTGCACCGTGGTGACCAAGCTGTTCTCCTGCGTGCAGCCCAAGGTGGCCGTGTTCGGCAAGAAGGATTACCAGCAGCTCATGATCGTGCGCAATATGGCGCGCCAGCTCGGCATGCCGACCGAAATCATCGCTGCCGAAACCTACCGCGCGGATGACGGCCTGGCCCTGTCCTCGCGCAATATGTACTTGTCGGCGGAAGAACGCGCCGAAGCGCCGGCGCTGTACCGTGCACTGAACCAGGTGGCGGACGAAGTGCGCGGCGGCCACCTCGACGTGTTCCAGCTCGAGCACAAGGCGATGGAAGAACTGGCAGCCCGCGGCTGGAAGCCTGACTACATCTCGATCCGCAAACGCAACGACCTGCAGCCGCCAAATGCCGGCGACCTGGCGCAGGGCGAAAAGCTGGTGGTGCTGGCCGCCGCCAAGCTCGGCACTACCCGCCTGATCGACAACCTCGAAATCTGAGCCGGCAGCGCCGGTCAGCGCAACGCTTCGGCGACCTGGTCGCCGAATTCCACCCCGTGCAATTGCGAAGCCAGCTGGATTGTGCGCAGCGCGCATAGTTCGGCCGCCGGCAAACCTGGCTGCTGCATGCAGCGCGCCTGATGCAGTGCTGCAAACTCATCGGCCTGGGCATTGCTGCCATGCGCCGACGCCAGCGCCGCCAGCAGCGCGATGCCAATTGCCAATTGCGCTTTGAGCGACAAGGTCCAGCAGTATCGGATGAAGAACATGGCGCCTCCTGTAAACCAGCCTGTGCCCGATGCTACGCAGACAATATTTCCGCTTAATGACTCCGAATGTTGATTTGACGCAACTAAGTTTTTGCTAGCCGGGAACCGATCTTTCAGAAAATTCCCACAAAAGCTTTCTTTATTGTAGGATGCTCCACTTGTGAATTTTCACTTGCAGATCGAACCTTAGCAAATAGGAATATCAGGATGGAATTCCGTTTGGGCGCTAGCGCCATCACCAGGGCTGATAGCACCCAAGACAGAACCGGCAACGCATCCCTTTATATCAAGGTGATGTGCGTGGCCGTCCTGGTCATTGCTGCCGGAGTCGAGGCTAGGCGCTGGCTTAACGCACGCGTTGCCAACCCGGCCATGCTGGTCGCCCCTGCCCAACACGGCAAGGTCAGCTTCATTCCTCGCAGCGCCACCCTGCTGCCAACTCCGCCCAACGCTCCCATGGCGCATTCCAGCGCGATGACGCCCCTGCCTGGCGGCCGCATGGCCGCATTCTGGTGGGCCGGCAGCCGCGAAAGCGGGCCGGACGTGAAAGTCTATGCCTCGCACTGGAACGGCGAGACCTGGGCCCAGCCGTGGGAAGTGGCCAGCCGCGAGTCCCTGTCGTCCGCCCTGGGCTATGGCGTGCGCCGCGTCGGCAACCCGGTTGCCTGGGCCTCGCCCGAAGGGCACCTCAACCTGTTTGTAGTGGCCACGGGCCTGGGCGGATGGGCCGCGTCGCGTGTAGTGCAGATGGTGTCCGATGACCAGGGCAAGAGCTTCACGGTCAAGCGCGTGCTGCCGATGTCGCCACTCTTCAATACAAGCATGCTGGTCCGCACTACCCCGGTCGGCCTGGCCGATGGCGGCTGGCTGCTGCCGGCCTATTTCGAGATGGGCATCAAGTACCCGCTGATGCTGGCCTTCGACCAGAACGGCGACCCGCGCTGGATTTCACGCATTGGCAGCCGCATCACGACGCTGCAGCCGACCATCGTGCCCTTCTCCCCGTCCGAGGTGCACGCCTGGATGCGCGATGCGAGCCGCGAACAGCGGGTCCAGCATGCGCGCAGCAACGACGGTGGCGTCAACTGGGACGACCTGCCGGCGCTCTCCCTGCCGAACCAGAGTACTTCCCTCAGCGCCCTGCGCCTCAGCAACGGCAGTATCGCCCTGCTGCATAACCATGTGCTGCCCGGCGGTTCCGACCGCAATGTGCTGCGCCTGTCGACCACCAATGACGGCCGCCATTGGACGCATGTGACCGATATCGCCCACGGCAGCGCTGGCGAGGAGTTTTCCTACCCCGACCTGCATCAGGTCGGCGATGAACTGCATATCACTTACACCTCGCGCCGCGAAGCGATTGCCCATCATGTCATCGAGCTGGATTTCGACGGGGGTTCGGAGTGACCCTGCCTGACCTGCTGCTGCAAATCGCGTATGGCAAGCTGGCCTGGGGCGTCGTGCTGGCAACCCTGGTTGCCGCGCTGCTGCCAGCTTCCCGCCAACTGTCACGCCGCGCCACCGCCTTGCTGCTCGGCTCCATGGTCGTGCTGACGCTGCTGCCAGGACAGTTCTCGCCTGCCTACTGGATTGCGCTGGCGCTGCAGTGGCCGAGCGGCTTGCTGGTTGGCCTTTGCCTGGCGCGCCTGGCCCAACCCTGGTGGCCGGGTTCGGCCAGGGCCGTCCTGCCGCCCGCCCTCGCCAGCGCGATCGCGCTGCTTGGTACAATCCTCTATCTCGACGCGCTGGGACTGGTTTCGTTGGGCCTGTATTTCTGGGGTTTCGGCCCGCGCGGCGCGCCGCTGTTCGCGCTGGCTGCCATGGCGCTGTGCGTAGCCTGGATTATCCAGGGCCGCTCGCGCCCGCAAGCCTTTGCTACACTTGGCGCCCTCACGCTGTTCACTTTATTGCGCCTGCCCACAGGGAACCTGTGGGACGCACTGCTCGATCCCATGCTGTGGATCTGGGCCGTGCTGTCGCTGGCGATCGAGGCCTGGCGTAAACGGGAACGCAATCTTGCAACAAACAATATCAATCAAGGAGTAGTCAGTGGTAAATCGTAAGTGGTATTCGCATCCGGTCCTGCTGACCGGCATTGCCATCAATATCTTCGCGCTATTGCTGGCAGTGTCGGTGAGGGGTTCGAGCGAACAACTGATGCGCGTCCTGACCGAAGACGGCATCGTCGAATGGATGCAGTTCCTGTGCTTCGCCATGACTGCCGGCCTGCTGGTATTCGCCGGCGTTGAGCGCTGGAAGCGCAGCGGCTTTGACCTGGCTACCCTCGGCATGCTTGGCCTGGGCCTGCTGGTGGCGGCCGCGGCAATGGAAGAGATCAGCTGGTTCCAGCGCATCCTGCACGTTCAGTCTTCCGAGTTCTTCGCCCATAACAACCGCCAGGGCGAAACCAACCTGCACAACCTTGCGATCGGCAAAAGCGGCAGCATCCACAAGACCATCATGCTGAAGATGATCCTGCTGGCCGGCCTGACCCACAATGTGATCCTGCCGCTGCTGGCGCGAACCCGCCCAGCCGTGCGCAACTTCGTCGAGAAGTTCGGCGTGTACCTGCCGCCGCTGCCGGTCTCCCTGGTTTACCTGGTGCTGGTGGCCCTGTCGCATGTGCTGATCGACCATCCGCGCAAGGGCGAACTGGGCGAACTGTTCGGCGCCGTGCATTACATGTCCACCATCTTTGCCGCCTATTTCCTGGGCTTTGGCTATGGCCAGCCTGCCGTATTCCAGCAGACTGCGGAAGCGCGCCTGGTGGATAAGCTGTTCAGCTGCCTGATGGTATTCCTGCTGCTGACCGCCTGGCTGCTGAGCGCCGGCGCCGGCGCCATGATGGGCTAAGAACATGAACCGAACCGCAGCCCGCCTCGCGCGCCTGACCCAATGGGCAGGTCCTTACGCCACCCTGGTGCAGATGGTGCTCGCCGGCCTGGTGATCCTGTCGCTGTCGCGCATTGGCCTGGTGGCCTGGCAGTGGGAGCGCGTCAGCGCCACCGGCATCCTCGGTGAAATCCTGGTACAGGGCGTACGCGCCGACCTGATCCTGCTTGGCTACCTGCTGGCGCTGCCGCTGGTGCTGGCGCCGTTCCTGGCCCAGCGCTATTCGGCGCGCGCGTGGCAGCTGTTCACAGTGACCTGGGCCAGCCTGGCGCTGCTGTTCATCATCTTCATGGAACTGTCCACGCCGCAGTTCATCATGCAGTACGATTTCAGGCCAAACCGCCTGTTCATCGAATACCTGTCCTACCCGAAGGAAGTGGCCGCCACGCTGTGGAATGGCTTCCGCCTGGCCGTGATCCTTGGCATCGGCGGCACCGCCCTGCTGACCATGCTGGTATTCCGCCTGCTGAAGTCGGCCTCCGCCGGCACCGGCATGTGGTCGCCCAAGCTGTTGCTGCTGACATGGCCGCTGCTGGTGCTGCTGGTGGGCTTCCAGATCCGCTCCACCACCGAACACCGCCCGGCCAACCCGGCGACGTTCGCGCTGACCGGCGACGCCATGGTGAACTCGCTGATCATCAACTCGCCCTGGTCGGTGATCGACGCCATCGCATCGATGCGCAAGGAAGCCAACTCGTCGGAGATCTACGGCAAATTCCCGCGCGAGAAAGTATTCCCGACGGTGACTGCCGCCCCATGGCTGCGCGACTACCAGTTCGCACATCCCGAGCTGCCGACCCTGCATGCGCAGCAAGCCGCCATCCAGCGCGACAAGCCGCTTAACCTGGTGATCGTGCTGGAGGAAAGCCTGGGCGCCACCTTCGTGCAATCGCTGGGCGGCCTGCCCGTGACGCCGGAACTGGAAAAGCTGAAAAACGAAGGCTGGTGGTTCGAGCAGCTGTATGCCACCGGCACGCGCTCGGTGCGTGGCATCGAGGCCGTCGTCGCCGGCAATGCGCCAACGCCGGCGCGCAGCGTGGTCAAGCTCTCGCTGGCGCAGCAGAACTTCTACACGCTGGCGATGGGCCTGGGCAAGCAGGGCTACCAGACTGAATTCGTGTACGGCGGCGAGGCCCATTTCGACAATATGCGCAGCTTCTTCACCGGCAACGGCTTCCAGAATGTGGTCGACCGCAGTGAGATGCAGCCGAAGTTTGTCGGCAGCTGGGGCGCCTCCGATGAAGACCTGTTCGACAAATCGCTGGAGCGGCTCAAGCACCTGCATGCGCAGAAGAAGCCGTTCTTCAGCCTGATCTTCAGTTCGTCCAACCACGAGCCGTTCGAATTCCCCGACGGGAAAATCGAACTGCATGACCCTGCCAAGCAGACCGTCAACAACGCCGTCAAGTACGCCGATTACGCCCTGGGCAAGTTCATCGCCGAAGCGAAGAAGCAGGACTACTGGAAAGACACCGTATTCCTGATCGTGGCCGACCATGACAACCGTGTGTACGGCAACAGCCTGATGCCGATCAAGAAGTTCCACATCCCAGGCCTGATCCTGGGCGCGGACGTAGCGCCGAAGCGCATCACCACCCTGGCCAGCCAGATCGACCTGGGCCCTACCCTGCTGTCGATGATCGGCGTTTCGAGCAGCCACCCGATGATCGGGCGCGACTTCGTCAAGGACAGCACCACCCCGGGCCGCGCGATCATGCAATTCGATAATTACTTCACCTGGCTGGAAGGCGATACCGCCACCATCCTGCGCCCGAGCCAGGAGCCGCTGATTGGCCGTTACGACTTTGTCAAAGGCGAGTTGCAGCTGACCGATACCAAGCCGACGCAAGCGCAATTCGACCAGGCGATGGCGCATGTAATCGCGCCTTCGCTGCTGTACCGCGAACAGCGCTACCGCCTGAGCAAGTGAAACCCGCTGCCGCTAATTCGCTCCAACCAGGTCGAAACGCGGCAGCCCATCCGGGTAGCGCATTCCCAGCGTGCCGGCCGCCTTGGCGGCCAGCACCTTGTCCTTCAGGCGGGAGGCGACTTGTTCGCAAGCCGTTTTTGGCGCGAACAGGTAAAAGTACGGGCTGACGTTCGCGTAGCCGTTCCTGCCGACGGTAACGTAGTCGATTTCGTCTTCATTGGCGTCAATCGCCGTGACCGCCAGGTACCAGCCTTTTCCCACGCCGTTCACTTCCAGCTTTGAGCAGGACGCTTCATCCACTTTGAAACGCACCTCCGTTGCGGCAAATGCCTGCAAGGCTTCGAATGCTTCGCCTGCGCTGTCCAGGCCGTATAGCCCATGCACCGAACGTTCCGCCTTGCTGATGATGGCCGCCATCAGCCGCGCATCATGGACATCTGGTTGCAGTTTGTTCAGCGCGGCCTGTCTCGCGCGCATCGCGTCGAGTCCGCGCATGCCCTCGCGCAGCTTGTAGGCCATCGACAGCACGTCGGACATCGCCGTGTGCTCGATTTCGCCATCTCCGGCCCTGCCGGCCGCAAGCTCGCGCGCAGCTTCCCGATCGGCCACGGCAAACTTGGCCGCAAGCTGGTGCATCTGCTGGTAATCGGCTGAGCGGCGCAGCGCAACATATTGCGCGAAAGTGTCGGCCTGTCTCTCGATCCGGTCCAGTTCGGAGTCCAGGTTGCTATAACTCAGCTCTGTGAAGGCAGTTGCAGGTTTCGGCAGCGCTTCCGATTTCGCCAACAGTGCCGCCCATTTCTTGTAACGTCCATACAAGGAGTACCAAACCGGCTCGGCCCCTTTCAGCTTGCTGGCCACTGCGTCGCCGCGCGCCCGCAAATGGCGGTACTGGTCGCGGGCGATGGCAGCAGGCGCGGCATCGACCTCTGGCAGGGTCACGGCCGCACGCTCGCCGCAAGCAGCCAGGAGGGCGGCCAGCAGCAGGAGCGCGATCATGTTCCGCCTCATGGCCGCGCCGTCCTGTCGCTCAGGTAAAGCTGCCGCGGCAACCCTGCCGTCCACGCGATCACCAGCGAGTTGGCGGGCTTGCGGCCAATCTGCTGGCCATCCTCCCGTACCACGCGCCAGCCGCGGGAGACTTCGGGCCGGCGAACACTGTTCACCCTGAAGCGCAGCTCGGGCCTGTATGTGAAATCACTGTCAGTCGGCACAGGCACCGCGCTCGCCTTACCGTCACTGTCGCGCGCCCTGGCATCGACCCAGTTTCGCGCAGCCGCTTCGGTTGCACCACCGTCAACAACAATGTTGAGTTCGCGTTCCGCGTAGCGTAGCAATTCTTCCAGGCCCGCCACCTCCTGCCGTGCCCGGATATTGAGCTGGGTCGCATGATCCTCGGCGCGTGCGCCGGTCTGGCGTATATGGTACTGCTGCGACAAGTCGGATGGCATGGCCAACAGCTTGTCGGTCGTGGCCCGGGCGCGGACAGCCAGCCGCTCCATCTCGTAGACCTGGGGAGCGGCATCCAGCACCAATTGCACCGCGTCAATCACACGTGATTCCGGCAACTCGTGCGCCAGCGACAGCATATCGCGCGCATGCGCTTCCTTCACCTTGAAGTCCGGGAAATCGCTCAGGGCGCCCTCGTGCTCGGGCATGCGCTCAATGGCGACGAACTGGCGGTAGGCCGCGGCCAAGGTGGCGGGCTTGGGCCCCAGTCCCAGCGAGGGAGGCGGAGACGGCCGATTCTTCAGGTAGAGGACCAGTATCGCCACCGTGAGGACCAGCAGCAGAACCAGAGCGCCCAGCAGCAGGCGCTTCAGGATTCTCACGTGGTGACGCTCTGGGTCCAGGCCAGTGCCGACAGGTGGGCCTTGTTGACGTCTTCCGGCGACAGCGAAAGCGAATCGGCCAGCGAGCTGACCAGGTTCGAGTTCAGTTCGCAAGCCTCTGCCAGCGCCAGGAACGGGCCGTATTTGCCGCCGCGCGTCAGCAGCGCCTTCACCACTTCGTCGCTCAACTGGATTTCCTGCAGCACATCCTTCATCGGGATGCCCAGCAGGCGGTCCAGCAGCGAGAACATGCCGGCCACGAAGATGTTTTCGGCATCCTGCTTGCCCAGCGCCTTCTGGCCCAGCAATTCAGCCAGGCGGCCGCGCACCACGGCAGTTTCCAGCAGCACCGGCGAGAAGCCGGAGGTGGATGCCGTGGCCAGCAACAGCGTCAGCCAGCGGTACATCGGCTGGTAGCCCAGCAGCTGGATCGCCTGCTTCAGCGACTGCACTTCGCGCCCCACGCCAAAGCCGGCCGAATTGATGTACTTCAGCAGCTTGTACGACAGGGCTGCATCGCGCTTCAGCACGCTTTCCAGCTGGGCCACGTCGGCATTGGCGTTCACCATCTGCATCAGTTGCAGGATGATGGTTTGTGATGGATTCAAGCCCTGCCCTTCGCTGCCCGGACGCGGCGTCAGGTGCAGCTTGCCGACAAAGGCATCCAGCCCCAGCGCGGCGCAGGCGTCGAAATCGGACCAGGTGGTCACTGGACGCCCCACCATGCGGATGCTGGAAGTCTTCAACAGCGAATAGGCGCGCGCCTGCGCAGCCACATCGGCGCCGGTAAAGCGCACTTCGACATAGGAACAGATAGTGCCAAGACGGCTGCCCACGCGCGCCAGGTCGGCTTCGCGAAGCAGGATGCCGACGCCGCCGGCACGCAGGCCCTGCACCGCCGCCAGCGTGGCCGGATTAGCCAGCTCGGAGGTCTTCAGCGACAGCACCGTATGTTCCGGCGGCAGGTCGAACATCGAATCGGTCGACAGCATGCCCGGCACGGCTTGCAGGAACAGGGTTTTCTGCTTGAGCAGCCAACCGTGTTCAGGATGGTTCACCTGGCTGGCAACGAAGCCGACCAGGCCTTCGAGCTCTTCCAGGGTTGGAACATGGGCAGCAGCTTCCTGCTGCCATGTAAGTTCGTATCCGACCACGCGCTGCTCGGGATCGAGCAGGGGTTCACGAACCAGGAAATGTGTCTGATGCATACGTGGTCTTATGCTTGACTCAGGAGGGAACGGCGGCAGCCAGGGCGCCGCCGCCGCGAATTACTGGTACAACCGGGATCAGGCGCCCAGCTTTTCGAAAATCTTGTTCAGCTTTTCATCCAGGGTGGCTGCGGTGAACGGCTTCACCACGTAGCCGTTGGCGCCTGCTTGCGCAGCCGCGATGATGTTTTCCTTTTTGGCCTCGGCGGTCACCATCAGCACCGGCAGCTTGGCCAGTGCGGGGTCGGCACGGATGTTCTGCAGCATGGTCAGGCCATCCATATTCGGCATATTCCAGTCGGAGACCACGAAGTCGAATTGCTCCGCGCGCAGTTTAGCCAGCGCCATCACGCCGTCTTCTGCCTCGTCCACGTTGGCATAACCCAGTTCTTTCAAGAGATTTCGCACGATGCGACGCATCGTGGAGAAATCGTCAACAACCAAAAATTTCATCTTTGGATCAGCCATGAATTGCTCCGTTGTTTCTACTTACGCGGTTATTAATTAAAGTGGTGTACCCAGCAAGTTGTAGGATAGCATTTTCGTTGCTCCAAGGCGAACTAACTACCCCAAAACTGTCAATCACGTGTCAAACGCGCAATGCCCGCGAGCCATGCTGGGCAAGATAACCCAATACCATGCCGGGCAGCGCTTGCAAGGCTCCGACTTCGTGCGTTGCACCAACGGCAATCGCTTCGCGCGGCATGCCGAACACCACGCAGCTAGCTTCGTCCTGCGCGAAATTATACGCCCCGGCGTTCTTCATCTCCAGCATGCCTGCCGCACCGTCCTTGCCCATGCCCGTCAGGATCACGCCAACCGCGTTCTTGCCCGCATTCTGGGCCGCCGAACGGAACAGTACGTCGACCGACGGACGATGGCGGTTGACCGGCTCGCCCTGGTCCAGCTTGGTCATGTAGTTGGCGCCGGAACGGGTCAGCAGCAGGTGCGAATGGCCGGGCGCGATGTAGGCGTGGCCCGGCAGCACACGCTCATTGCCCTGCGCCTCCATCACGGAGATCTTGCACAGCGAATCGAGGCGCTTGGCAAACGATTTGGTGAAGCCTTCCGGCATGTGCTGGGTGATCAGGATGCCCGGGCAGTCCGACGGCATTTGCATCAGGAATTCGCGGATGGCTTCCGTGCCGCCCGTCGATGCGCCGACGATAATCAGTTTTTCCGAGGACATCAGTGGGTTCCGTAATTGCGGCAACGGCGCTGCCCCTTCCCCGGCCGCGCCGGCGGCCGGCAGGGTGCGGGCGCG
Source organism: uncultured Duganella sp. (assembly GCA_946482635.1). The sequence continues at coordinate 72 of CAMLSG010000157.1, read as the reverse complement.
CACCCGCGCCTTGGAGGCGGCGCGGATCTTGTCGGAGATCAGGTCGGCATACTCGCGCATGCCGGACTGGAT
>CAMLSG010000156.1 GCA_946482635.1 uncultured Duganella sp. | reverse complement strand
GCCGTGCCCCCGTTGACTGGCCACTGCCACTGCTTTGATACTTCAACGGCAACATACCAAAAAAATCCCCAAGGAGACATCGTGAAAACTTTCCGGTTGAATGCCTGCGCGGCAGGTATGGCCTTGCTCGTCCTCTTTTCCGGCTGGTTCGCCGGCAATGCCCATGCGGCCGACTTCGGACTTACTGAAGACAGCAATTTCTACACCATCGACACCGGCGCTGGCCTGGTGTTCAAGATCCGCCGTACCGACAATGGCGTGAGCACGCAGTCCGCCGGCGACATCGCTTCGATGATTTACAACGGCGTGCAGTACCAGGACCAGTCGCGCGGCAGCCAGGTGAATTCCGGCTTTGATTTCCTGTACACCGGCGTTTCCGCAGTTAGCGTAAGCGCCACCACGCTCGGCCCCGACTTCATCAAGGTGACGGTGCAGGCTGGCGACCTGACGCACTACTACATCGCCCGCCGCGGCTATCCGCACATCTACATGGGCACCTATTTCACCAGCGAGCCAAGCACGCTGGGGCTGACACGCTATATCCTGCGCGTGCCGATTGCCGCCTTGCCTAACGGGCCGGTGCCATCGGATATCCGCAACAATACGGGCGCCATTGAATCGGGCGATATTTTCGGACTGGCCAACGGCCAGACCCGCTCCAAGCATTACTCCAACATGCGCCTGAAGGACTGGTCGTACATCGGCGCCACCGGCCCCGGCGTCGGACTATGGGTGGTGCGCGACAACAACGAGGGCAATAGCGGCGGCCCCTTCTACCGCAGCCTGCTGAACCAGGGCACCTCGACCACGCAGGAGATTACCTACATCGTCAACTATGGCGAGGCCCAGACCGAAGCGTTCCGGCCCGGCATCCTGAACACTTACTCGCTGGTGTTCAACAACGGCAGCGCACCGACAACTCCCGACACCTCCTTCTTCGCCAGCATGGGCATGACCGGCTTCGTCGGCCCGGAAGCGCGCGGCCGCGTGGCCGGCGTAGGCCTGCAGGGACGCGACACGCGCTATGAATACACGGTGGGCTTCTCCAATGCCACCGCCCAGTACTGGGCCAAGGCCGATGCGGCCACCGGCCACTTCGACAGCCCCGGCATGATTCCCGGCACCTACACCATGAAGGTCTACAAGAACGAACTGGTGGTCGATACGCGCAGCGTGACTGTGGCGGCGGGGCAAACGGTGGCGCTGAACACCATCAATATCGCGGGCGACCCCAGCACCGCGGCAGCGCTCTGGCGCATCGGCGACTGGGACGGCACGCCGGCGGAACTGCTGAACGGCGACAAGGTCACCACCATGCACCCATCCGACGTGCGCATGGCTTCCTGGACGCCGGGCGACTTTGTGGTCGGCAGTTCCAGTGCGGCCACCGGGTTCCCGGCTTATCAATGGAAGAGCGTAAACGGCACCATCACCATCCGTTTCAACCTCAAACAGAGCCAGCTCGTGCCGCTCACGCTGCGGGCCGGGATCACCGTCGCCTTCGCAGGCGGGCGGCCCAAGGCACAGGTGAACGGCTGGGTCTCGGCCAACCCGGCCGCCTCCAGCCAGCCTTCAACGCGTACGCTGACCGTAGGCACCTACCGCGGCAACAATACGCTGTACACCTTCAATATCCCGGCCAGCGAACTGGTGGTCGGCGAAAACGTGCTGACCCTCACCGCCATCAGCGGTTCCAGCGGCACGACTTACCTCAGCCCCGGCTACGCCTGGGATGCCGTCGACCTCATTCCTACGCCATGAACAAGATAAGACTACTCACCCTGTCGGCAGCGCTGACCGCTGCCGCCGCATTTCCCGGCGCGGCATCGGCTACCGTGATGCGCACCTTGGCTGCGGCGCCCTCCTCGCTGCACACCGCTACCTTCAGCGCAAATCTCGCGCTGTCGAATGATTATGTGGAGGACGGCCTGCTGTTCCATTTCACCGGTTCGGCCAACAACAACCAGTGCGGCTATGCAGGCATCAACTGCTATGACCAGCCATCGGACCTCAGTCCCTGGTTTGCAGGGAATTACATGTCGACATCGGGGAACAATGCCTACATCAGCATCAGGCGGGCAGACGGCAGCGATTTCCGCAGCATCGCCTTTGCCGCAGCTTCCGGCTACCTGACCGTGAACGGCTACTGGAGCACATGGAACGACAATGTGCGCACCGGCGCCGGCAATTTCACGCAGGCTGGCGGCGCCCTGCTTGGCCTGTACGATGCGACGGGGTTCGACGAGGTGCGCTACTACGCCTTTTCCGGCGCCAACCGCAGCAGCGGCTGGAGCAGCCCGGCCATCGATGCGGTGCGGGCCGACCTGCCGGAACCTGGAAGCGCGCTGCTGGCGGTTGCCGGCCTGCTGGGCATGGCCGGCGTGCGCCGCAGGCGCCGCTAGAGCACGTCGAGCGGGGTGGTGCGGGTCGGCGGAGAGAACGATTTGTCCAGCAGGGCCAGGTCTTCCTGGTCCAGCCGGAGCGTCATCGCTGCGGCGTTGGCGCGCACATGCGCCTCGCTGCTTGCTTTCGGGATCGGCATCACGCCTTCCTGGCGCAGCAGCCAGGCCAGCGCAATCTGTGCGGGCGTGGCCTGGTGGCGCACCGCGACCGCCTGCAGCGCCGGTTCGGCCAGCAAGCGTTCCTGTTCCTTGCGGTTGGACTCGAGCGGCGAATAGGCCATCAGGAGGATGCCGCGCTCCTGGCACCAGGGCAGCAGGTCCCATTCGATGCCGCGACGGCGCAGGTTGTACAGCACCTGGTTCGCCTCAATGGCCTCGCCGCCGGCCAAGGCGGTCGCCTTCTTCATGTCCGCCAGGTCGAAGTTGCTGACGCCGAACTCATGGATCTTGCCTGCCTGCTTCAGGGCGATCAACCCTTCCAGCGTTTCGGCGAAAGGCACGCTGCCTTGCCAGTGCAGCAGGTACAGGTCGATGTGATCGACCTTCATACGTTTGAGGCTCTTCTCGCAGGCCGCCACCACGCCTTTGCGCGAAGCGTTCTGCGGCAATACCTTGCTGACCAGGTAAGCCTCGCTGCGGCGGCCGGCAATCGCTTCGCCGACCACTTTCTCGGCGCCGCCGTCGGCATACATTTCCGCCGTGTCGATGACGGTCATGCCGAGGTCCAGTCCCAGTTGCAGGGCGCGCACCTCGGCAGCCTTGTCGGCTGCCCGCTCGCCCATATTCCAAGTGCCCTGCCCGATCCTCGACAGCGTCATGGCTACCTCCGGAAGTGTTGCGTCAAGCCTCGATGGCGCTGGCCGACTTCGCGGACCAGCGGTACAGCCCTACGACCACGGCGCCAGCAACGGCCAGCGCGATCAGCATGGTGGTTGCCTCGCTCATGCTGTTGGCAATTGCCAGCGGTTCGCCCTTGTTGGTCAGCACGATCAGGCCGGCCAGGGCGACGTTGAACAGCGATTCGCCAACAATGAAGCCGGACATCACCAGCACGCCCAGGCGGGAAGCTGCTTCGCCATGCTTCTTGTTGCGCATTGCCTTCTCGAAGAAGTAGCCGGCGATCGCGCCCACTACCACCGGCGAGGTGACAGCCGACGGCAGGTAGATTGCCAGGCCGACGCCGAGCGGCGCGCAGCTGTATTTACGGTTGCTGGATTTCTTCAGGATGAAGTCGAGTGCTACCAGGGCCAGGCCGATCAGGGCGCCATAGCCGATCAGGTCCCATTTCAGGTCGCCGCCGATCACGCCTTTGGCCAGCGTGGAAATCAGGGTTGCTTGCGGTGCGGCCAGGGGCTGGTCGGAAATGGCGTTGGCATTGGGCGCTCCGGCAAAGCCGTTCGCGTGGTTCAGCAGTTCCAGCACCGGCGGCACCACGCAGGAACCGGCGAACACGCCGATGATCAGGGCAACCTGCTGCTTCCATGGGGTTGCGCCGACCAGTTGGCCGGTCTTCAGGTCCTGCAGGTTGTCGTTACCGATCACGGCCACTGCCAGCACCACGGTGGTGACGAACAGGGCGAAAGCGATCAGGGCCTGGGCCGTGTCCGGGCCCATGATTTCGCGGCCCACCCAGCCCACCGAAGTGGCGGCGCCGAGGATGGACAGGATGGCCAGGCCGGATACCGGAGAATTGGAAGAACCGATCAGGCCTGCCATGTAGCCGCACACCGCAGCAGCCAGCATGCCGGCAATCAGGATGTAGCCAATGCCGACCACGATGAGCGGGGTCGAGATCGAGGACAGCGGGCCGCCCGACAGGAAGGACGACAGCAGCCAGCCTGCCGGCACCATCGACAGCAGGGTCACCAGGCCAACGATGAAGATCGGCAGGTCCTTGTCTTCGCGCGGCACGTCGCCGCCCCCCGCCTTGGCGCGGCGCGCCGACTCCATCGCGGATTTCAGGCCGCCGACGACCGGCTTGGCCAGGGTCGCCAGGGTCACGATCGCAGCGGCGCCAATGGTGCCGGCGCCCATCATGCGCACCTGGCTGCTCCAGATGCCCAGCGCGTGGTCTGCCAGCGAGACGCCCGGCGCGGCCGGATTGGCCATGGTCAGCAGCGGCACCAGGATGCCCCATGCAATCACCAGGCCGACCAGCATGGCCATGCCGACGGCGATACCCATCAGGTGGCCGGCGCCCACCAGGGCCAGCGAGCTCGATGCGCCAAGGCCGGTGGCGCCGTTGCCGAATTTGACGAAATGCGCCACTTCAGCGGCAACCAGCTTGGCCGCGCCGAGGAAAGCGAAGATGGCGGATGCCACGGAACCCCAGATCACGGCCCACAGGCCGGCCTTGCCCTCTTGGGCGCCGGCGCGCGACTGGGTGCCAACCTTCAGTACTTCCGCCGCGGCTACGCCTTCCGGATATGGCAGGTCCGACTGCGACACCAGTGCACGGCGCAGCGGCATGGTATACATCACGCCCAGCACGCCGCCGATGGCGCAGGCGCCAAAGGTCGGCCAGAAAGGAATCTTTGCCCACCAGCCGATCATCAGCAGGCCTGGCAATACGAAGATCACCGATGCCAGCGTGCCCGCAGCCGAGGCGATGGTCTGCACGATATTGTTTTCCTGGATCGTCGCATCCTTGAATGCGCTGAGCAGGGCCATGGAAATCACGGCGGCAGGAATGGAAGTGGCGAAAGTCAGGCCGACTTTCAGGCCCAGGTACACCTGGGCGGCGGTGAAGACCAGTGTAATGAGGATGCCGAGGGCGATGCCGCGGGCACTGAATTCGAGCGGGTTATTCTGCGACTGGTTGCTCATCTGGGTAATCCGTTGTGTTGATAAGGATACAAAGTGGCCGGGATATTACGCCAGATTCGCGGCGCCGCCAAACAAATCAGTCGTCGTCGCCGGGATCGAGGTCCGGGAACAACACCGAGGTAAATCCGAACTTGGAGAAGTCGCGGATCCGTGCTGGATACAGGATCCCCAGCAAATGGTCCACCTCGTGCTGCACCACACGGGCGTGGAATCCGTCGGCGTCGCGCACAATGCGTTCGCCGAACTGGTCGTAGCCCTCGTAATGCAGGCGCGTATAGCGCGGCACGCTGCCGCGCAAGCCCGGCACCGACAGGCAGCCCTCGAAGCCCTCTTCCATCTCGTCCCCGATCGGCGTCAGCACGGGGTTGATCAGCACCGTTTCCGGCACCTGCGGCGCGTCGGGATAGCGGGCGTTGGATTTGAAGCCGTAGATCACCAGCTGCAGGTTGACCCCGATCTGCGGCGCGGCCAGGCCGGCGCCATTCGCCGCATGCATGGTGTCGAACATGTCGACGATCAGCGCATGCAGCTCTTTCGTGTTGAACTCGCGCACCGGCTCGGCCACGCGCAACAGCCGCGGATCGCCCATTTTCAGGATTTCACGCACGGCCATGCCTAGCCTCCCAGCAGCGCGAGCAAGCCCGCTTCATCAAGAATCGTCACGCCCAGCTCTTCGGCCTTGGCCAGTTTGCTGCCTGCTTCCGCGCCGGCGACGACATAGGAAGTCTTCTTCGACACGGAGCCGGACACTTTGCCGCCCGCCGCCTCGATCATGGCCTGTGCCTGGTCGCGGCTCATGTTCGGCAAGGTGCCGGTCAGGACGAAGGTCTTGCCGGTCATGGCGCCTTCCGCCTCGGCCACTTCCGGCAACTGCCCCAGCAGTTCTTCGCGCAGCTCGTGCAGCGCCACCAGGGCGTCGCGGTTGGCCTGTTCGCGCAGCCAGGCCTCAAGGCCCTGCTCCACCGTGGCCGGCAGGCCGAATACGTTGTACACCGTCAGGTGCGACAGTGCTTCCAGCGTCATGCCCTGCTCCACCAGCTGGCGTGCGCGCGGCTCGGTCAGTTTGGGAATGCCGATGGCAGCCAGCAGTGCAACGGTATCGAGCTTCTCGCGCAGCGCGGCTTTCGGCGCGTGCTCGCCTTTAGGCGCGACGCCAGCGGCCAGCAAGGCGTCCAGTGCTTCCTGGTTGCGTTCTTCGGCGAAGAAATCGGCAATCGATTCGGCCACCGTGCCGCCGATATCGGGCAGCACGCGCAGCAGCGCCACCGGCGCCTTGCGGATCAGTTCCAACCTGCCAAGCCATTCGGCAAGGGTCTTGCCGGTCGATTCGCCCACATGGCGGATCCCCAGCGCGAACAGCAAGCGCTCCAGCGGCGGGTTCTTGCTGGCGGCGATGGCGTCGAGCAGGTTCTCGGCCCACTTGGTCGGCACCTTGCCTTGTGCGGCGGTTTCCGGCGTGGTGCCGTCACGCTCGTCGGCCAGGCGCTTCATTTTCAGCAGGTCGTCCAGCGTCAGGCGGTACAGGTCCGCCACGCCATGCACCAGATTGCATTCGACCAGGTTGTCGATGTAGCGGTCGCCCAGGCCTTCGATATCCATCATGCGGCGGCCGCAGAAATGGCGGATCGCCTCCTTGCGCTGGGCGGAGCAGAACAGGCCGCCCGAGCAGCGCGCCACGGCTTCATCGGCCTCGCGCACCACGTGCGAGCCGCACACCGGGCATTCCGTCGGCAACGCCCACATCAGCGGCTCCGGCGCCGGACGCTTGTCCAGCACCACGGACAGCACTTCAGGAATCACATCGCCCGCACGGCGCACGATCACGGTATCGCCCACGCGCACGTCCTTGCGGCGTACTTCGTCCTCATTATGCAGGGTCGCGTTGGTCACCGTCACGCCGCCGACGAAGACCGGCGCCAGGCGCGCCACCGGCGTAATCGCGCCGGTACGGCCAACCTGCACCTCGATCGCCTGCACCGTGGTCAGCGCCTCTTCGGCCGGGAATTTGTGCGCGAGCGCGAAACGCGGCGCGCGCGAAACGAAGCCCAGCGCACGCTGGTCCTCGAAACGGTTGGTCTTGTAGACCACGCCGTCGATCTCGTACGGCAACGACGGGCGGGCCTTGCCGATCCGCTCGTAATAGCCCAGCAGGCCATCCTTGCCGCGCACCACGTCGCGTTCGGCGCATACCGGCAGGCCCAATTCGGCGTACCAGTCCAGCAGCGCACTATGCGTCGCCGGCATTTCAGCGCCGGTCAGTTCGCCGATGCCGTAGGCGTAGAAACTCAGCTTGCGCTGGGCGGTGATGCGCGAATCGAGCTGGCGCAGCGCGCCGGCAGCGGCGTTGCGCGGATTGACGAATTCTTTCTGGCCCAGTTCGCGCTGGCGCGCGTTCAGCGCCGCGAAGTCGGCTTTGAACATCAGCACTTCGCCGCGCACTTCCAGCACCGGCGGCGGCGCATCGGTTTTCAGGCGCAGCGGAATGCCTTTGATCGTGCGGATATTGGCGGTGACGTCTTCGCCGGTGTAGCCGTCGCCGCGCGTTGCCGCCTGCACGAAGACGCCGTCTTCATAACGCAGGTTGATCGCCAGGCCGTCGAATTTTGCCTCTGTCGCATATTCGACCAGTTGCACCGCGTCGAGCCCTTCGCGCACGCGGCGGTCGAAGTTCTCGATGTCTTCATCGTTGAAGCCGTTATTCAGCGACAGCATCGGCACCGCGTGCGTCACGGCGGCGAATTCCGCCAGCGGCGGCGCGCCGACGCGCAGGGTCGGCGAATCGGGCGCCTGCAGTTCCGGGTGCGCCGTTTCGATGGACTGCAGCTCCACGAACAGTTTGTCGTATTCGGCGTCCGGGATGGTTGGCGCATCCAGGACGTGGTAGGCGTGCAGGTGCCGGTTCAGCTCCGCGGTCAGCCAGGCTGCGCGTTCGGCGGGTGTTGCGTGTTGGGTGTTGCTCATGTTTCTGCTTAGCTGAACAGGCGCAGCGCGCGGGTGGAGCCGGCCGGGATATCCGAAGCGGCCATGTCGTCGTAAAACTCCTTCACCTGGCCGGCGATGCTGGCCAGGGTTTCGTCGGCCAGCGGCTGGTTGGCGTCGTCGACAATTGTCGCATCCAGGCGCGCCATCAGGTTCTTGGCGCAGCCGATCATCGAGCCGAAGCCGTCGCGTGCCGGGGCGACGCACGGCACGTCCAGCAACAGCGTCAGGCGCGAGGTGGTCTCCTCGGCCAGCGTCACGTTGGTCGACAGCGAGAACAGGTAGCCGCCCTCGCCGTCCGGCATGGCATAGCGGCCGTCAGGACGGACGTCGAAACCCAGCTTTTCCAGCGCGCCCAGCAGGGTCGCGATATTCCACGGCGCGCCATTGGAAGCCAGGTTCACGCCCAGTTGCGCGTCATGGTTGGCGACGAAGCGGTGCAGGTTTTTCGCGTCCTGCATGACTTCGATCATGTCCGGGATCTGCGGCTCGGCGCCGATTTCGTCGGATACGCTGCGCAGGCGGGTCACCAGCTCGGAGTATTCCAGTTCGTTCAATGCGGTGCTGCGGCTGGCCAATTGCACGCCGCCTTGCAGCTTGGTGTACACCACGCCGTGGCGCACCGGCTCCCAGTCGCCGCTCACGGCCAGGCCGATGAAGTGGATCGGCTTGTTGCCAACAAAGCGCAGCTTCTGCAGCGCAGGCAGCAGCTTCTCGCCGCGGGCAGGCGCTTCCAGTTCCAGCGGCAGCAGGCAATCGATCAGCGGGTCGACCAGGCAGGTGGCCAGTTCCTCGGCAGGCACGCCGGCATCGGCGCTGCGCACCGGCGCCGCCGGCTCGTCACTGTCCGGTGCAATGCTTGGTGCGGCGACGTTGCCGACATGGCCGCCAACGTGCTCCGGCACGCCATAGGCACCGGAGCCGGCGTCCGGCATCGGCAGGTCATCGAGGTGGAAGCGCGGTTCGGCACGCGCTCCGTCATCGGACCGCATCAGGACATCGTCATGCTGGCCGTCAAAGGCGCGCTCGACGCGCTTTTTCAGCTTGTACTCCTGCCACTTGTTGTAGCTAATGACGCCAACGACGAACACGCCGCCGGCGGCAATCAAACTCATTTGGAAATCTGTAATCATGCGGCTTGAGCCTCTGTAGCAAATGATGCAGCGGATTCCATGTCCACCGCCACGATGCGCGACACGCCTTGTTCCTGCATCGTCACACCGATCAGTTGATTGGCCATCTCCATCGCAATCTTGTTGTGCGAGATGAAGAGGAATTGGGTCTGGTCTGACATGCGCTTGACCATGCGGCAGAAGCGCTCGGTATTGGCATCGTCCAGTGGCGCGTCCACCTCGTCCAGGAGGCAGAATGGCGCCGGATTCAAACGGAACATCGAGAACACCAGGGCCGTTGCGGTCAGCGCTTTTTCGCCGCCGGACAGCAGGTGGATGGTGGCGTTCTTCTTGCCGGGCGGCTGCGCCATGACCTGCACGCCGGAATCGAGGATCTCCTCGCCGGTCATGATCAGTTTCGCCTGGCCGCCGCCGAACAGGATCGGGAACAGCTCGGAGAAACTCTGGTTCACGCGGTCGAAAGTATCCTGCAGCAGGTCGCGGGTTTCCTTGTCGATCTTGGTGATCGCATCTTCCAGGGTCGCGATCGCTTCGGTCAGGTCGCGGTTCTGCGAGTCGAGGAAGTTCTTGCGCTCCGACGCGGTGGCCAGTTCGTCCAGCGCTGCCAGGTTGACCGCGCCCAGCGCGGTGATGGCATTGGTCAGGCGCGTCACCTCGCCCTGCAGGTAGGACGCCTTCATGTCCGGGTGCAGTTTTTCGGCAAGCGCGGCTTCGTCGGCCTGTACTTCCGCCAGTTGCTGCGCGAACTGCTCCTGGTTCAGTCGCGCGGCCTGTTCCTTCAACTGCATTTCGGTGATTTTGTCGCGCTGCGGCTGCAGGCTGCGCTCGGACTGCATGCGCGAGTCTTCGAACTGGCGCAGCTGCTGCGTGATCTGGTCCAGCTCATGGCGGGCGTCCGCCAGCGCGCGTTCCTGCTGCGTGCGGCGGTCCAGCAAGTCCTGCAGGCCTTCATTGGCGGTGCCCGCCTCCAGCCCTTCCAGTTCCAGCTTGCCGGCCTGCAGGCTCTCGGTCACCTGCGCCACTTGCGCGGTGGCGGTGGCGATGCTGCGGCGCAGTTCATCGATACGGTTGCGGCCCGATTTCTCGGCAAATTCGGCTTCCTGCGCCTTGCGTTCCAGTTCGCGCAAGGCTTCGCGGGCATCGGCCAGGCGCTGCTCCTTCTGCATGAAGGCGGTCTGGCCGTCTTCGTGCTCGCCCTGCAGGTTGCCCAGTTCCATGTCGAGCTGCTCGAACTTCTCTTCGGATTCGAGCTTGACCTGCATCTGTTCTTCTTCCTGCGCGGCGATTTCGGCCAGGTCAGCCTCGATCTGGTTGCTGCGCTGGTTGAAGCGGGCTTCGATTTCGGACAGCTTGACCACTTCCAGCTGCAGCGTATGCACGCTGGCGGTCAGGCTTTGCACCTTGGCGCGCAGCTCGGTCATCAGGCGGCCGTGATTGCCGAGTGCCGCGTCGGCGCGCACCGCGCGGCTGCGGGCTTCTTCAGCCAGCATCGATTGCGCGCGCAGCTGCTTGGTGATGTTGTCGATCTCGTGCTGGCGGCCCAGCATGCCGGCCTGCTCGTCGTCCGCCGCATAGAAGCGCACGGAAGATTGGGTAATGATGTGGCCCTGCTTCGTGACGAAGCAGCCGCCTGCCGGCAGCGTGCCCCGCGCGGCAAAGGCGCTGGCGTTGTCGTCGGCCAGGAACACGTTGTGCAGCCAGTCCTGCAGCACGCCGCGCAAGCCCGGGTCGTTCAGCTTCAGCAGGTCGAGGAACGGACGCAGGTTCGCGTCGCCGGATGCGGCAGGCGCGGCGGCGGCAACCGCAGGCGCAAACAGCGCCAGCTTGGCCGGCGGCGCATCGTTGAAGAAGTGCTTGGCCCACTCGATATTCGATACCTGCAGCGCCGAGGTACGTTCACGCAGCACTGCTTCCAGCGCGGTTTCCCAACCCTGCTCGATGTCCAGCTTCTGCCACAGGCGCGGCAGCTCGTTCAGTTCATGCTTTTGCAGCCATGGGGTGATCTTGCCTTCGGTCTGGACGCGCTCCTGAAGCTGGCGCAGCGCGTTCAGGCGCGCTTCCAGCTGGTGGGTCGCGGCGGATTCGGACTGCACCGCCGCCTGCGCAGCCTGGCGCTCTTCTTCAAGCTTGGGCTGCTGCTCCAGCGCTTCCTCGAGCATCATGTTCTGCTCTTCCAGCGACTGCTGCTTTTCTTCCAGCTGCATCTTCAGGTTTGACAGGTGCGACGAATCCGGCATCGCCAGCCCGCCCTTCTCCTGCTGCAGACGCTCCTTGCGCGTCGCCAGGCCAGCCAGGATGTTGGAAGCATTGCGCTGGTGCGCCGATTCCAGTTCCAGCTGCTGCTGCGCCTGCATGATGCGGGCGCGCGATTCGGTGCTCCTGGTCTGCGCCTCGCGCCACTCCTGCTCCAGCACCGGCAGCAATTCCCCCTTCTGTTCGGCCAGCATGCGCGCCTCTTCCACGCGCGCCGACAGCTCCTCCAGGTTGATTTCCGCTTCGGCGACCTGGCCGCCGTATTCCTCCGCCTGCTGCGACCATTGGTCCCGCTGCGCGGTCAGCGTGGCAAGCTGCTGCTGCAAACGGGTGCGCGACTCGATCACGAACTTGATCTGCGCCTCAAGGCTGCCGATTTCGGCATTGGTCTGGTACAGGTGGCCCTGCGCCTGGTGCAGGCGGTCGCCGACGGCGAAGTGCGCCTGGCGCATCTGCTCCAGCGTCAACTCCACATTGCGCAGCTTCGCGGTCTGTTCTTCCAGGTCATTCTGCGCCTGCTCCATCTCGCGGAAGTAGCGCGCCTGCTCGGCCTGCGCCTCGTTCTTGCGCAGCAGCCAAAGCAGCTTCTGTTTTTCTTCCTGGTCGGACTGCAGCTGGTGGAACTTGGTCGCCACCGCAGCCTGGCCCTCCAGCTTTTCCAGGTTGTTATTCAGTTCGCGCAGGATGTCTTCCACGCGCAGCAGGTTTTCCCGCGTGTCATGCAGGCGGTTTTCCGTTTCGCGGCGGCGTTCCTTGTACTTCGATACACCGGCCGCCTCTTCCAGGAACACGCGCAGTTCTTCCGGGCGCGACTCGATGATGCGCGAGATCATGCCCTGGCCAATGATCGCGTAGGCGCGCGGCCCCAGGCCGGTGCCGAGGAAGATGTCGGTGATGTCGCGCCGGCGCACCGGCTGGCCGTTGATGTAGTAGGTGGACGTGCCGTCGCGCGTCAGCGTGCGCTTGACCGCGATCTCTGCGTACTGGCCCCATTGGCCGGACGCCTTGCCCTCGTTGTTGTCGAACACCAGCTCCACGGATGCGCGGCCGGCTGGCTTGCGATGGGTGGAACCGTTGAAAATCACGTCCTGCATCGACTCGCCGCGCAGCTCCGAGGCTTTCGATTCACCCAGCACCCAGCGCACAGCGTCGATAATATTGGACTTGCCGCAACCGTTTGGACCAACCACGCCGACCAGCTGGCCGGGCACATGGAAATTGGTGGGATCGACGAACGACTTAAATCCCGACAATTTAATGGAAGATAGACGCACGTTTTATCTGTACTTCGCCCGCTGGGACGTGTTAAAAAAGTGGCTAATCATACCATTTTCCCTGTATAGCAAGAATAAAATGAAGACCAGAACCGCCATCCTGTTTGTATGCATGGGTAACATTTGTCGCTCCCCGACCGCAGAGGGTGTATTCCGGGCGCGCGCCCAGGCCGCCGGACTCGATTTT
>CAMLSG010000155.1 GCA_946482635.1 uncultured Duganella sp. | reverse complement strand
TACTGCGGGCTGATCACGTCCAGGAATTCGGTGCCGGCCGGCAGGCCCATTTCATTGATATCGCGCAGCAGTTCCCGCGCCATGCGCAAGCCGTCGTTGATGCGGAAGCTGTTGTCCATGTATGGATCGTTGATCATGCCCTTCCAGCCGACCGTGGTGCGCGGCTTTTCGAAGTAGACGCGCATCACGATTTCCAGGTCGCCCTTCAAGCGCTCGCGCAACGGCGCCAGGCGGCGCGCATACTCCAGCGCCGCTTTCGGATCGTGGATCGAGCAAGGTCCGATCACCACCATCAGGCGGTCATCCTGGCCGTGCAGGATGCGGTGCAGCGCGACACGCGCTTCGGAAGCTGTGTTGGATGCCGCTTCCGTGCAGGGAAATTCGCGGATCAGGTGCGACGGTGGCGTCAGCTCCTTCATTTCACGAATGCGCAGGTCGTCGGTACGTTGCATGATGGTTTCTCCTGGATTAAGTAAAAAAAAACCGCCATCGCTGGCGGTTTGTCTTGGTATCTGCTGGGATCTCGTTTTGCTGCTACGTGAACCGGCCGCTACTCCACCGCCTTTGGGTTGGAATTGCTAAAGTAAAAAAAGCCGGTAAAGAAGTGCAGGTGCATGGATAGAGTTCCGTGGATTTCGATCCACTATAACAACAGTTAACTACTATTGCAAGCGAGGCTTTGACTGGCTAGCAAATATGAACCAGACGCGCAGGAGCAACAGTAAAGATTACGGAGCCGTGGTTTTGGGTGGATATTATCAAATCTCAAATAGAATTTATTCAACCTTTACAAGTGCCTAACGCCGGCACTTGCACAGGTCCTGACATACCCATCTATTTGAGGAGAAATACGTTGGCTACTATCAAGGCTAAATCGATGATCTCTACCCTGTTGTCGGCATTTGGCGCACTGGCGGTCTTGCCGGCCATGGCGCAGCAACAGGCTCCCGAAGAAAAAATGATCCGCGTCGAAGTGACCGGATCTTCCATCAAACGGCTGGTGTCGGAAACGTCGCAGCCGCTTTCTGTTTTCAAGGCCGAGGAATTCACCCGGCAAGGCCTGACCACGGCCCAGGAAGTGCTGGACCGCATCCCTTCCAACCAGACCAGCATGGGCGCCGGCAATGTGGTGGGCGGTAATGCCAGCGGGCTGCCGACCGGCGGCCAGGCGGTCGCCGACCTGCGCGGCCTCGGCGGCGACAAGACCCTGGTGCTGCTGAACGGCCGGCGCATCGCCAACCATCCGTATGACGGCGCCAGCGTCGACCTGAACGTGATCCCGGTGGCAGCGCTGGAGCGGGTCGAAGTGCTGCGCGATGGCGCTTCCGCCATCTACGGTACCGATGCCATCGGCGGCGTGATCAACTTCATTACCAAACGCTCGGTGACCGGCACCACCGTCACGGCGGAAACCATGCTGCCGCGCGAAACAGGCGGCAAGGAACGGCGTGCCAATATTGTCAGCGGCATCGGCAACCTCGACCAGGACGGCTGGAACCTGATGGGCGTGCTGGACTGGCAGAAGCAGGATGTGCTGACCTCGCAGCAGCGCGACTTCTCAAAGACTGCCGTGATCCCTGAACGCGGCATGACCGTATCGGATGGCACCTCCGGCACCACCTTCCCCGGCAACTACTTCGATCCGGTCACGGAAGCGACGGGCAACCCCGGCTTTGCCAGCGGCTGCCTGCCGCCGTTCTCGCTGCCGCGCGCCTCGGACGGCACCTGCCGCCAGGACTATACGCGCCAGATCGACGACCTGCCCGAACAGGACCGCCTGGTCTTCTTCGGCAAGGCAGCGTTCAAGCTGAACGCCGATACCACGGCCAGCCTGGAATACCTGCATTCGCGTAACAAGGTGGTATCGCGCACTGCGCCGCCGCCGCAGACCGGCCTGTCACTGCCGATCACCAGCCCTTACTACCCGGGCAACGCGGGCGGCGTGCCGGCCCAGCCTAACCTGTCGGGCGAACCGCTGTCGGTCAACTGGCGTCCGACGGAAGCCGGCCAGCGCCGCATCAACTCCAAGGGCGAAGGCGACCGCCTGGTGGCCGCGCTGGAAGGCATCGCCGCAGGCTGGGACTACAAGGCTGGCCTGAACCACTCGGTCAGCAAGTCCGAGGAAGTGTTCACCGGCGGTTATGTGCAGGATGCAGGCTTCGCCGCCGGCGTGGCAAACGGCATCCTCAATCCCTTCGGCCTGCAAAACGAAGCCGGCCGCGCCTACCTGGAAAGCGTGGCGCTGCGCGGCAAGGTACAGGACGCCAAGAACAAATCCACCACCTTTGACATCAAGGGCTCGCGCGACGTGATGCAACTAGCCGGCGGCGCCATGGCGGTCGCGCTGGGCGCCGAATACCGCAAGGAGGATGCCGATTTCAACGTGAACCGCGATATCGCAGGCCAGGCAACCAGCTCCGGCCTGTCCGGCTCGCAGTCCAAGACCGGTTCGCGCAATGTGAAGGCGGTGTACGGCGAATTGAGCGTGCCGCTGATCAAGGACCTCGACATCCAGGCGGCCGTGCGCTACGACCATTACAGCGATGCGGGCAGCACCACCAACCCGAAACTGGGCGTGCGCTACCAGCCGACCCAGCAACTGCTGCTGCGCGCTTCGGCCAGCACCGGCTTCCGCGCCCCGACCCTGTTCGAGAAGAATGCGCCGCAATCGAAGAACGACACCAGCAACAGCTATGACGATCCGATCCTGTGCCCGGGCGGCGTGCCGCAGCCTGGCGCCAACCCGCTGCGCGATTGCGACCTGCAGCAGTTCAAGCTGCAAGGCGGCAACCCGGCCCTGACGCCGGAAAAGTCGAAGACTTTCTCCTTCGGCGCCGTGTTCGAACCGATTCGCAATACGACGATCGCCCTCGACTACTGGAATATCCGCCTGAAGGACAAGATCGGCGCGCTGCCGGAGCAAGCGATCTACGGCAACTATGAGAAATACAAGGACCGCTTCCTGCGCAATCCTGACGGCTCGCCTTTCGCCATCCTGGACCTCAATGAGAACCTGGGCCGCGTGAAGACCGACGGTATCGACCTGAGTGCAACGGTCAGCTCGGGCCGCACCGAATACGGCAGCTTCACCTTCACCCTGGACGGCACCTGGGTGCATAGCTACAAGTACCAGAACGAGCGTGACGGCGCCTATGTCCAGAATGTCGGCACCTACGCCGACAACGGTCCGATCATGCGCTGGCGCCACAATGCCTCGCTGACCTGGCGCGAAGGCCCGTGGAGCGCGACGCTGTCGCAGAACTTCAAGTCCGGCTATGTGGACCAGAACTTCGTGGAGCCTGAGTTCTTCAACAAGGTGGATTCCTACCAGCTGTGGAACCTGTCGGCCACCTATACTGGCTGGAAAGGCCTGGCGCTGACCGGCGGCGTGAAGAACCTGCTGGACAAGGACCCGCCGTTCACCAACCAGGGCACCGTGTTCCAGAAAGGGTATGACCCGCGCTACTCCGACCCGATCGGCCGCGCGCTTTACTTGCGCGCCAGCTATACCTTCTAAACCGGTAAACCAGTGTCAGACCCAAGGGCCTGACACTTTTTCACTCGCCCTTGATCAGGCTCGCCACCTTGGTGGTGATGATATCCACCGCCGGCCCGTTCGCGCCGTGCGGCAGGATCACGTGCGCATGGCGCTTGGTCGGCTCGATGAACTGCTTGTACATTGGCCGCACGGTTTCCATATACTGGTTGATCACGCTCTCCGTGCTGCGCCCGCGTTCCGCGATATCGCGCTGCAGGCGGCGGATGAAGCGCACGTCGGCCGCGGTGTCGACAAAAATCTTCAGCGACATCTGCTTGCGCAGGTCGGCGTCGTATAGGGCGAACAGGCCCTCGACAACGATCACCGGCGCCGGCTTGACGGTGATGGTCTGCG
This sequence comes from uncultured Duganella sp., assembly GCA_946482635.1. Next base: position 9,209 of record CAMLSG010000155.1, on the reverse strand, counting down.
TGGTGCGGTTATCGATGGAGAAGTCATACACCGGCATTTCGATCGACTGGCCTTCACGCAGCTTTTGCAAGTGCTCGATCATCAGGGCCCAGTCAAAGGCTTCCGGATGGTCGTAATTGACCTTGCGCCGGTCTTCCGGCGACATATGGGTCTGGTCCAGGTAATAGTCGTCCTGCAGCACGACCGATACCACCTCCGAGCCGAAGGACTTCAGCACTTCGCGCGTTACCGTCGACTTGCCGCTGCCGCTGCCGCCTGCGACGCCAATCACGAAGGGTTTATTGCTCGAATTGTTCATGTGATTTCCGTCCCAGGCAAAAAAAACCGGGTATTTTACCCGGTCTTTGTGTTGCGCCCGCTTCAGGCGGTTCCGCCGACTGTCACGCCATCCAGGCGCAATGTTGGCTGGCCGACGCCGACCGGCACGCTCTGCCCCTCTTTGCCGCACACGCCGACACCCGGATCGAGCTTCATATCGTTGCCGATCATGGTGATGCGGTTCATCACGTCAGGCCCGTTGCCGATCAGGGTCGCGCCCTTCACCGGGTAGGTCACCTTGCCGTTCTCGATCATGTAAGCCTCGGATGCCGAGAACACGAATTTGCCGTTGGTGATGTCGACCTGGCCGCCGCCGAAGTTGACCGCGTAGATGCCGTTCTTCACCGAAGCCAGGATCTCTTCCGGCTCCTTGTCGCCGCCCAGCATATAGGTATTGGTCATGCGCGGCATCGGCAGGTGGGCAAACGATTCGCGGCGCGCGTTGCCGGTGACGTTCATCTTCATCAGGCGCGCGTTCATGGTGTCCTGGATGTAGCCCTTCAGCACGCCGTCTTCGATCAGCGTGGTGCACTGGGTCGGATTGCCTTCGTCGTCGATGTTCAGCGAGCCGCGGCGGTTCGCCAGCGTGCCGTCATCGACCACGGTCACGCCCTTGGCCGCCACGCGTTCGCCGATGCGGCCGGAGAAGGTGGAGGAACCCTTGCGGTTGAAGTCCCCTTCCAGCCCATGGCCGATCGCCTCGTGCAGCAGGATGCCCGGCCAGCCTGGGCCCAGCACCACGGTCATCGGGCCGGCAGGCGCCGGGCGCGAATCGAGGTTCACCAGCGCCGACTTGACCGCATCGGTCGCGTACTGGTCCAGCAGCGCATCGGTGAAGTAGCCATATTCGTAGCGCCCGCCGCCGCCGGAAGAACCGACTTCGCGCCGGCCATTCTGTTCCACGATCACGGTCACCGACACGCGCACCAGCGGGCGGATATCGGCCGCCAGCACGCCGTCGCTGCGCACCACGAGCACCACATCGTATTCGCCGGCCAGGCCAGCCATCACCTGCACCACGCGCGGGTCCTTGGCGCGCGCCATCTTCTCCACGCGCTCCAGCAGCTTGACCTTGGAGGCGGCGTCGAGCGACACCAGCGGGTCATGCGGCATGTAAAGCGAACGGCCGCCCACCGGGGTCATCTTGCCGGCCACCTTGATCTTGCCGGCGCCCGCGCGCGCAATGGTGCGCGTCGCAGCGGCCGCTTCCAGCAGCGCCGCTTCGGAAATCTCATCGGAATAAGAGAAGGCGGTCTTGTCGCCCGATACGGCGCGCACGCCGACGCCCTGGTCGATCGAGAACGAACCGGTCTTGACGATGCCTTCTTCCAGGCTCCAGCCCTCGTTCTTGGTGAACTGGAAGTACAGGTCGGCGTAGTCGACCTTATGGGTGAACATGCTGCCCAGAGCTTTCAGCAGCTTGCCTTCGTCCAGGCCAAACGGCGTCAGCAGGATGTCTTTCGCTGCGGCCATGGCGGACAGGTTGGGGTCGAATGGTTTCATGTCAGAAAAATTCTTTTTAATGGCTGTTAGCCGGATTTTAGAGGATTCGGTGCTTCAGCGCTGGCAAGCTCTCACGCACGCCATGCACGAAGGCCGGGTCCAGCTCACCAGTGACGACGCCCTCGCCTTCCGCCAGCACCGCCTTGACCTCGCCCCAGGGGTCGATCAGCATCGAATGGCCCCAGGTGCGGCGGCCGTTGACGTGGCTGCCGCCCTGCGCCGCGGCCAGCACATAGCACTGGTTTTCGATGGCGCGGGCGCGCAGCAGGATTTCCCAGTGCGCCTTGCCGGTGGTGTAGGTAAAGGCTGCCGGCACCACGATCAGGTCGAGCGGTCCCATGGCACGGTACAGTTCCGGGAAGCGCAGGTCATAGCAGACCGACATGCCGACCTTGCCCACTGCCGTCTCGACGGTGCCGACCGTCTTGCCCGGCACGATGGTGCGCGCTTCATCGTAGGACTCGCTTCCTTTGCTGAAGCCGAACAGGTGGATCTTGTCGTAACGGCCAACGTGCTTGCCCTGCGGATCGTAGACCAGCGTGGTATTGATGACACGCTCAGGATCGTCGGAGGCCAGCGGCAGCGTACCGCCCAGCAGCCAGATGCCATGCTCGCGCGCCATGGCCGACATGAAATCCTGGATCGGGCCCTTGCCCAGCGCTTCCGCCCTGGCTACCTTGTCGCTGTCGCTCATGCCCATGATGGCCCAGTATTCGGGCAGCAGCACCAGCTTTGCGCCCTGCGCGGCAGCTTCGCCGATCAGGCGGGTGGCAACGGCAATATTCTCTTCCACGACAGGGGTGGATACCATCTGGATCGCGGCGACCTTGTTGGCTGCATTCGTCATGGCGTAGGCTCCTTCGGAGTTTCGATCTTGGTGATGACCGGCGACTTCCAGGGCCCGGTCACCTGCATCTGGTAAGTCAGCGCCTTCATCACCGGCGCACTGAGGAACAGCTGCGCCAGGTAGCTGCCAAGGCCAATCACCGGGTTGACCGCCAGCGCATACACCAGCGGCGCGGTGCCCAGGTTGACCTGCGGGATCACCACCACGCGCAGGTTGGTCGATTCGTTGGCAATGTCGGCCGCGCCATCCATCAGCACCGTGGCCTGCACGCCATGCATCTTCAGGTTGTCGGTCTTCACGATGCCGTGGTTGATGGTGGCGTTGGCCGTGATGCCATCAAACTGCAAGCCTTCGGAGAACACGTCATTGAAGTCGAGCTTGAGCAGGCGCGGCAAGGCTTGCAGGCTCAGCACGCCGAGCAGCTTGGCCGCGCCCGGATCCTGTTTCAGGAACTGGCCTTTCTCCACGTTCAGCGCCAGCGTGCCGGACAGGCTTGGCAAGTCCATGTGGTAAGGCAAGCCCTTCCAGGCGATGTCGCCGCTCAGCTTGCCTTTGCCGTTGCGCAGCGTGTCCTTGAAGCCGAAGCGCTCCAGCAGCTTGCCGGCGTCATGGATATCCATATTGAAGTTGAGCGCCGTGTTGTGCTGGCCATCCTTGCTCTGCCAGCGGCCAGTGCCGTTCAGTTCGCCGTCGGCATTGACCAGCGACAGCTTGCTGATGCGCCATTCGCGCGCGGACGTGATCAGCGCGTTATAGGCGTGCAGTTCGAGCTGGCCCAGCGGACGGTTGAACCATTCCAGGCGCTGAACTTCGATGTCCAGCGCCGGAATGGTCGGCGCATTGGTCGAGCTTTCCAGCAAGTCCTTGACTTCCGCCGCCTGCGATTCGGGGATGATCAGCGACGACAGGCGCGCGGTGACCTTGCCCACGCCCTTGCCGGTCGGCGATTCGTTCCACGTGATATAGCCGACCGCCTGCTGCGAGTCGATGCTGGCCTGCCACACGCCCTTGCTGTGCGTGACGCCGGCCACCACGTTGTCGAGCTTGCGTTCGCCGACAATCAGTTCGGCAGCGCGTGCCGCCATGGTTTCCGGCACCACGTACTGCGAAATGTCGGAACCCTCGGCCGCGCCTGGCGCCGCCGGCTTGCTGTCGTTGTCCGCGATTTCGGTGGCCAGGTCGATCCAGTCGTCCACGTTGAGCGACTTCAGGCTGGCATTGATCATCATGCCGCTGTCCGGCTCCGGCGCCGGCAGGTTGACGCCGATGCCGCCGTTGACCAGCTTCCACGGGCCTTTGTTGACGCGCTGGCGATGGTAGCGCGCGGCGTAGGCACTACCCAGCGCGAGGCGGATATCGTCGCGCGCCACGCCCTGCTCGTTGGCGCTGCCGCCATTGAGCTGGAAGTGCAGCGGCATGCTGTCGGCAGCAGCTTTCTTCAGCGGCGCCGGGAAGTCCAGGCTGGCGCCCTGCATGCTCGAATCGATCGCCACTTCGTACTTGTGGTCCCTGGCCGTGACCAGGCCGGTGAACCGGGCGCCGCCGCCAAGGTGGTTGGCCAGGCGCTGCACCGCAGCCGTAGGGTATTGCTTGCGCAGCCCATCAACCGTTGCCGTGCCGGCCAGGCGCACTTGGATGCTGCCATCCTTCTGGCTGCCGCCGGTCACCGACAGCGGGCCGCCCAGCAAGCTGCCGGCCAGGTTGTTCAGGTTGACGCCCTTTTCATTGAATTCGATCTTGCCGGTGGCCCCGGCCACGGTCGGCATGTCATGCCACAGCATGACGTCGTTGCCCTGCAATTGCAGGGCGCCCTGCACCTTGGCATCGATGATGTGCGACAGCGGCAAGTGCAGGCTGAGCGCCAGTTTCGCATTGCCGCTGGCCGTGGTTTCGTCGGTGAAGTGGCCGATCCATTCCAGCACCGGGCTGGCAGTCACGTACTTCAGGAAGTCCTGCATCGCGCCGGCGGCAGTGCCGTCGATGTCGAGCATGCTGTCATGGGTGCCCAGGTCGGGAATCACCGCCTTCACATTGGACAGCGCAACGCCCAGGGTGCGCGCCGTTTCCGCCTTGATCTCCATGCGCGCTCGGTCGAACACAATGGTGCCGCGGATCTTTTCCGCCAGCGGCCACACCGGCGTCTTGCCATCCTTGGCGAAGTAGCCGGGCTCGTAATTGAGGCGTCCGTCCACGATGCGTCCGGCCACGCGGAATTCGCCCTTGGCCTTGTCCGGCGAGCCATCCTTGAACGGGAAATGCGCCAGGTCGCCGCGCAGGCGCAGCGTGGTCTCGCGCAGCATGCCGTCTTCCAGCGCACCTGCCAGCCACTGGCGGGTATGTTCCGGCGTCTGCTTCGGCAGGTAGCGGCCGATGCGGTTGATGGTGAAATCATCGATGCTGCCGCTGAAGTCGGACACGCCCGGACCCTTGGCGCCCGGGCCGCGCGGCAGCGTGTGGCTGCCGGAGAGCTTCAGTTTCATGCCGTCCTGTACCAGGTCCAGCTGGTCCAGCTTGACGGCCAGCTGTTTGGCGTCCGCCAGGGACCAGTTGCCATTCAGCCTGAACTGCTCGAACGCCATCGGTTCGTCATCGAACCAGGCCGGCATCGCCAGCGTGAAGCCCGGCGCATCGAGGGCCACGCTGCCGCCCTGCTCGCCGGCTTCCACATGGCCGCCCAGGTTCTCGAAGCCGGGAATATTCGGCAGCGCCGGCATCGGCAGCGCCTTGGCCGAACGCGGAACTGCCGGGCGCGCCGCCAGCGCTTCCATGCCCAGCGCATCGAAGTCGGCCGCCAGCTTGTAATCATCGGCTGCCGACAGCGGGCCGCGCCAGCCCGCCACCAGGTTGCGCACGCGGCCGCGCGGCGCAGCTTCCGCCAGCAGGTCGCGCTGCACTTGCGGCAGCGGCAGGCGGGTCGCCAGTTCGGACAGGATCTTCAGGTCCAGCGCGGCAGCTTTCACCTCGGTCCAGGCCGGCTGGTTGGCCGCCGTCACCTGGCGCGCCGAGGCGGTGGTCGGCGCCAGTTCCACGCCGTCGCGCGTGCGCAGCGTCACATCCTTCAGTTCCAGCGTGCGCGTGATGGCCGCTGGCGTGCTGGGCGTGGGCACCAGGGTGGCGGCATGTTCTTCGCTCGCCGTCACCCGGCCGCGCAAGGAAGCGACGTCCAGTTGCGGCAAGTCCTTGCCCAGCGTGGCGACGACGTTGTCCAGCGCCACATCGGCGGTGATGGCGGCCGGGCGCGCATTGTCGATGCTGAGCCAGGCGCGCACGCCGCCGCTGGCGGACTGGACGTCCAGCTTGCCCGGCAGGTAAGGCTTCCAGCCCGCCAGGTCGGCACGGCGCAGTTCCGCATACAGCTCGCCCTTCCAGTGCTTGACGTCGGAAATGCGGGAAAACGGCTGGTGGCTGAAATCGGCGCGCACGTCGAGCGGCGCCGCCATGGCAGCCGGCGGCGTCGCCTTGAAGGCAAACTGGTGGCGCCGCCACTTGTTCAGCATCAGGGCGGTGACGTTTTCAAGCAGCAGCGGCGCGCTGCCGCGCTGCATATCGGTCCACATGATGCGGCCATCGCGCACCACCACTTCGCGCTGCGACAGCAGCCAGTCGGCGCTCTTGCCATCGCCCTTCTTTTCCAGGTCGATATAGATGCCGGCGGCATACAGCTTGCCATCGGCTTCGCGCCGCACGGCCACTTCGGGACGGTGGAATTCCAGCGATTCAAAGCGCAGGCCGCCGGCCGGCACGCTCCACCACGATAGCGTGGCCGACACGCTCGGCAGGTGCAGCGCCTGCTGGCCGCGCGCATCGCGCATGACCACATCGCCTAAAATCAGTTGCGGGCGCAGGCCCTTCCAGGAAGCGTAGACGCGGTCGATGACGACGGGATTGCCGACTGCCTGGCTGGCCAGGCGCTCGATATCGCCCTTGTAGTGGTCGATATTCGGCAAGATCACCCAGCGCAGGGCCAGGAACAGGATGGTAAAGGCAAAATACAGCAGCAACGCCAGCTTGATGGTGAAGCCGAGGACATGGTGGGTGGCCAGGTTCCAGAAGCGATAGGCGGCCTGCAGGCGATGCCAGCGCTCCTTGAGCGGGGCCTCGACTGCCTCGATCTGCTCCACCAGGTTGTCCTTCAATACGCTCAAGCCAGGCCCTTATCAATACAGCATTTTACCGCACCGCCCCGTTAAACTATGTTCCAATAGGCACGGTTTTGCTGGCTTTTTACACTCTCTAACAACTGTCAATGAGCACCTCCGCACTCGTTTCCGCTTCCCGCTTTTACCAGCGCTGGCTGGCTGCCGATCCCTCCCGCCAGGCCAAAATAGATGCTCTAGCGCAATTATCGCTTGCCTCGCTGAACTTTGCCGAGGTTTTGGCAAGCGAACAGGGCGCGCTGCCCCTGGCGCGCGGCATGCGCCGCCTGCGCAACCTGGTGCTGGCCACCCTGATCCGGCGCGACCTGGAAGGCAAGGCCGACCTGGACGAAGTGGTGACCACCATGACGCGGCTGGCCGATTTCGCGATCCAGCGCCACCTGGCCGAACTCGATGCCGGCATGCGGGCGGCCCACGGTGCGCCGATCGGCGCCGAATCGGGCGCCGAGCAGCAAATGATGGTGCTGTCGATGGGCAAAGGCGGCGGGGGCGAACTGAACGTGTCGTCCGACATCGACCTGATCTTCGTCTACCCGGAAGATGGCGAAACCGCGGCCGGCCCCGGCCAGCGCCAGCTCTCCAACCATGAATACTTTGTGCGACTGGGCAAGCAGCTGATTGCCGCCATCGCGGAGATCACCGAAGACGGCTTTACCTTCCGGGTCGACATGGCCTTGCGCCCGAACGGCGCGTCCGGCCCGCTGGCGGCCAGCCTGGGCATGGTGGAAAACTACCTGATCGTACAAGGCCGCGAATGGGAGCGCTACGCCTGGGTCAAGGCACGCGCCGTTACCGGCCGCGCCCAGGACATCGCGGCGCTGGACGCCATCGTGCGCCCGTTCTGCTTCCGCCGCTATCTCGATTTCGGCGTGATCGACGCCATCCGCTCCATGCACGCCCAGATCCGCGCCGAAGTGGCGCGCCAGGAAAGGCTGCATCCGGAGCGCAGCCATAACGTCAAGCTGGGCCGTGGCGGCATCCGCGAAATCGAATTCCTGGCCCAGGTTTTCCAGCTGATCCGTGGCGGGCGCGATCCCGAGCTGCGCGGCCGCTCCACGCGCGGCACCTTGCGCCAGCTGCCGGAAAAAGGCTTGCTGGGCGCCGACGTGGTGGCGCGCCTGATGGACGCCTACACCTTCCTGCGCAACCTCGAGCACCGCCTGCAGTACATCGACGACGCCCAGACCCACACCCTGCCGCCGAACGAGGCCGACCGGCTGGCCGTGGCGCAGATGATGGGCCTGCCCGACGTGGCCACCCTGCTGGCCGACATGGACGCCCACCGCCAGTACGTCGCCGAGCAATTCGACGCCATCTTCGCCGATAAGAGCGGCAACGGCAGCGAAGATGTCGATCCGGCCACCAGCAACGAATGCGCCGACCCTGACAACCGCGAAGCGATCGAAGCACGCTTTGCCAGCCTCGGCTACGAAGACCCGGCCGCCGCCGCCCAGCGCCTGATCGCCACCTGGCAAGCGCCCAAGCTGGCCACCCTGCCCGACGCCAGCCGCCAGCGCCTGGTAGCCCTGGTCAACGCCGCCCTGCCCCAGATCGCCCGCGCCGCCGAGCGCAACAGCGCCGGCAGCCAGCTCGGCACCCTGGGCCGCCTGCTCGACTTCCTGGAAGCGATCTCGCGCCGTTCGTCCTACCTGTCGCTGCTGACCGAATACCCACACACGCTGGAACGCGTGATCACCATGATGCATGCCAGCGGCTGGGCCGCCAAATTCCTGACCCAGCACCCGATCCTGCTCGATGAACTGCTGGATGACCGCATCCTCAGCGCCACTTTCGACCCGGTCGCCGCCGCCGCTGAACTGGAGCGCCAGCTGGCCACCGCGCCCGGCGACACCGAACGCCAGCTCGACATCCTGCGCGAAGTGCACCATGCCCAGCTGTTCCACCTGCTGGCGCAAGACCTGGCCGGCTCGCTGACCGTGGAAAAGCTGGCCGACCACCTGTCCGCCCTGGCCGACGTGATCGTGGCAGCCGTGGTGAAAGCGGCCTGGCAGACGGTCGCCAAGCGCCACCTGGACGTGCCGAAATTCGCCGTCATTGCGTACGGCAAGCTGGGCGGCAAGGAGCTGGGCTATGTCTCCGACCTCGACGTGATCTTCCTGTTCGACGACGACGACCAGGATGCGCCAGGCCTGTATGCCAAGCTGGCGCAGCGCTTCATCACCTGGATGACCTCGCATACCCCGGCCGGCAGCCTGTTCGACATCGATACCGCCCTGCGGCCCGATGGCGCCAGCGGCATGCTGGTGTCCAGCGTCGGCTCGTTCGAGAAATACCAGCAGGCCTCGGCCTGGCTGTGGGAGCACCAGGCCCTGACGCGCGCCCGTTTCTGCGCCGGCGATGCCGCCATCGGCCAGCGCTTCGAA
>CAMLSG010000154.1 GCA_946482635.1 uncultured Duganella sp. | reverse complement strand
TGTCGAACACGTCGATGCCGGCGAACTTCTTGAACAGCACGCCCTTGCCTTCCATCACCGGCTTGGATGCCAGCGGACCGATATTGCCCAGGCCCAGCACGGCGGTACCGTTGGAGATCACGGCCACCAGGTTGCCGCGCGCGGTGTATTTATAGGAGTTGGCCGGGTCGATGACGATTTCTTCGCAAGGCGCCGCCACGCCCGGGGAATAGGCCAGCGCCAGGTCGCGCTGGTTGGTCAGTTGCTTGGTGGGGGAGACGCTGATTTTGCCTGGCTTGGGGCACTCATGGTACTCAAGCGCGGCTGCGCGCAGTTGTTGACGAAGTTCTTCTTTCTTGTCAGATCCCGAATCCATGCTCTACTGCCCCTTCTATCCTGTGTCCGAAAGCCTTTGATTCTAGCAGATAGAGTGGTTGCTCTAACGTAGGTATTTTTACCAATGCCGAATTTTCATCGGTTTACGTTGACTTTCAATTAAGAATCACTGAGTTGGGGCGCAATTTTTCCGCCAAACAAGTTAATAAACTGTCGCCTGGACGACAATGCTGACTTGCGGCACGAAACCATAAAATCTTGTTGCGCCAAATCGTGGTTGGTTGAAATATTCGGCGCAAACAACTTTACTTATGGCACCTTTGTTCCTAGACTGGGTTTACTGGCACTTTACGGAAGGAAAACACCATGCGTAATGCAATCTGGCATTCCTGGTCCCGACTGTCCGGCGTCCTGTTCCCTGCGACCGCTGCCGCCCTTTTCTTCACCCCGCAAGATTCCAGCTACATTGTCATTATTGCCACGGCAGCCCTGGCCTCCGGCGGCACCTGGATTTACTTGCGCGATAAGCCAAACAAGGACGAAGCAGGGGTGTCCCGCTAGAATGGCGGGATGCTTTCCGAATTCGACCTGATCAAACAATACTTCGTGCGCCCCGTGCCGGGACGCGCCGCCCTTGGCATCGGCGACGACTGCGCCTTGCTGGCCCCGTCGCCCGGGATGCAGACGGCCATTTCCTCCGACATGCTGGTCGAGGGCCGGCATTTCTTTGCCGGCGAAGATCCCCAGCGCCTGGGCCACAAAAGCCTGGCGGTCAACCTGTCCGACCTGGCAGCCATGGGCGCGCGCCCGGTGGCCTTCACGCTTGCCCTGGCGCTGCCGGCTGCCGAACGGGCCTGGCTGGAAGGCTTCTCGCGTGGCCTGTTTGCGCTGGCCGATGCGCATGGCTGTGAACTGATCGGCGGCGACACCACCAAGGGACCGCTGAATATCTGCATTACCGTGTTCGGCGAAGTGGCGCCGGGCCGTGCCTTGCGCCGCAGCGCCGCCCGGCCCGGCGACGACGTCTGGGTGTCCGGCACCCTGGGCGATGCGCGCCTGGCCCTGGCCGGCTACCAGGGTGAACTGGCGCTGCCGGCCGACATGCAGGCCGCCGCCGGCACGCGCATGCATACGCCGACGCCGCGCGTGGCGCTGGGCGCGATGCTGGCCGCGCGCAGCCTGGCGCATGCCGCCATCGATATCTCGGACGGCTTGGCAGGCGACCTCGGACACATCCTCGAAAAATCCCGCGTCGGCGCCACCCTGAATGCGGACGCCCTGCCGGCCGGCCCGGTGCTGGCGGCCCAGCCGCAAGCCTTGCGCCGCGCCTTCAGCGCAGCCGGGGGTGACGACTACGAACTTTGCTTCACTGCCCCGGCTTCAGCACGCGACGCCATCCTTGCCGCCGGCGCCGAGTGCGGCACACCCGTCACGCGCATCGGCCGCATCGAGGACGCCGCCGGCCTGCGCTGGACCGACGCCGACGGTGCGCCGTTGGCGCTGGAGCTGTCCAGCTTCGACCATTTCACGCAATAGTGCGGCGATACTCGCCTGGCGGCTTGCCCACCAGCGCCGTGAACTCCTTGATGAAGTGGGCCTGGTCGTAATAGCCCAGGCCCAGCGCCAGCTGCGCCAGTTCCGGTGCGGCGCCAGCCTGCAGTTGCGCCACCGCTTCATGCATGCGGTAGCGCCTGATCACCCATTTCGGTCCCACGCCGACGTATTGCTGGAACAGCCGCTGCAGGGCGCGCTTGTTGAGGCCTGCCTGTTCGGCCAAGGCGTCCACCGTCAGCAGCGCCGCATCGCCCGCAATGGCCGCCACCAGCGCGGCGGCCCGGCCGGCGTCTGCGTCGGAGGGCGGCAAGCGCGCCAGCAGGAAAGCTTCCGCGGCCGCAGCCATCGCAGCGGCCGCCGTGTCCGCCGAAGCGGCGCAAACGCGCACCTGCCGCGTCAACGCCTCGCCATCCGTACCGAACAGCTGCGCCAACCCAACACGGCGGTCGGCAATTTCAGCGACCGCGCTGCCCAAAAATGGGCGAAAGCCGCCCGGCCTGAACTTGATGCCGAATGCAAAACCCTGCCCCGCCAGCTGCTTGGTATAGCGCGCTGTATGCACGCCGTACACGCCATCGCTGTCATTTTCGATCACCAGGTGCACATTGGGATGGGGCAGCGTTTCCTGCTGCTGTGGCGGGTGGCCCTGCATGTCCCAGCCGACGAACCAGTAATGCTCGACCAGGGCAGCCAGCGCGGCGCTTGGCGCCACGCGCTCATGGCAGAATGAGCCCGCCTTAAAGCGCGGCACCAGGATGCCGCGCGGCTCAGTATCGATTTGTCGCGTTTTTCCAATCATCAGGCGATGGAGGCTACCATAATGGCGGTCATGAAAACACTGATCCCCCTACTATTCGCATGCGCCGCCACGGCGGCCAGTGCAGGAGACAAACCCATGCAAATCGAAGGCACGTTCGACGTCAAACTCACGCCGCAGCCAGCGGTGGAAGGCCAGCCCTGGGGCCGGCAAACCATCACCAAGACATTCCACGGTCCGCTCGATGGCACCAGCAAGGGCGAGATGCTGGCCGTCATGACTGCCGTGAAAGGCTCGGCCGGCTATGTCGCACTGGAACAGGTCAACGCCACGCTGGAAGGCCGCACAGGCAGCTTTTTCCTGCAGCATTCCGGCCTGATGAACAAAGGCACGCCGACGCTGAACGTCAGCGTCGTGCCCGACTCCGCCACGGGCGAATTGTCCGGCCTGCAAGGCACGATGACCATCGACGTCACCGGCGGCCAGCACCGCTACACCTTCAGCTACCAGCTGCCGCCACGTTAAGCCCGGCAGATGTCATGAAGTGGTAACAAGCAGCAACTATTATCCTGCCTGTCTCCACATTCATACCACTCTCCCGTGAATGTTTTCCGCCGCCCCCATGAGGGCGGCATTTTTTTATCCGGTGAGCGCGGTGTGGTCTTCGCCCGGCTCGCCGGCGCGGCGGCCGCTGCCGTGCATCAGCCAGTAATGGTGGAAAGCCAGGCGGATGTTGTCGCGCAGCTGGGTGTCGTCCCACGGCTTGGTGTAGAAGCGGTAGATCGCGCCGCGGTTGATCGAGTCGAGCACCGCTTCCAGGCCGGTATAGCCGGACAGGATGATGCGGATGGTGTCGGGGTACATCTCCTTGACCTTGGCCAGGAATTCGGTGCCGCTCAGGATCGGCATGCGCTGGTCGCACACGATCACCTGCACCGGGTACAGCGCGAGCAGGTCGAAGCCTTCGGCTGGCGTCACTGCCGTCAGGATGCGGTAGCCGTCGCGGCGGAACAGGCGGTGCAGCGAAGACAGCACGTTGACGTCGTCATCCACCAGCAGCAGGGTTTGCGGCGGTTCAGCCGCCACGTTCGGGTCGGGCGGCAGGCTCTTGCCCGATTCGGCCAGCGCGCCCATTTCCGGCGCTGCCAGGGGGCGGCTGAAGAAGTAGCCCTGGATTTCATCGCAGCGGTTGCGGCGCAGGTATTCGAGCTGCGGGCGCGTCTCCACCCCTTCCGCAATCACGCGCAGCTTGAGGCTGTGTGCCATGCTGATGATGGCCAGTGCAATCGCCGCGTCGTTGGGATTGGTCGTGATGTCGCGCACGAAGGCGATGTCGATCTTCAGCTTGTCGATCGGGAAGCGCTGCAGGTAGGCCAGCGAGGAATAGCCGGTGCCGAAGTCGTCGATGGCCACCTTGATGCCAAGCTCCTTCAGCGCGCTCAGGACCTGGATGGTGCGTTCGGCATTCGACATCAAGGCCGTTTCCGTCAGTTCCAGTTCCAGCAGTTCCGGCGGCACCTTGTGGCGTTCCAGCGCCTGCTTGACGTCGTTCTCCAGGTCGCCCTCGACAAACTGGCGGCTGGCCACGTTGACCGCCACATGCACCCCGCCCACCGGCGTGCGCAGCCAGGCCGCGATCTGGCGGCAGGCCGCGTCGATGATCCAGCTGCCGACGCGTACGATCAGGCCCGTGTCTTCCAGCACGCTGACGAATTCCGCGGGATAGACCAGACCGTAGCCGGGCCGGTTCCAGCGCAGCAGCGCTTCCGCTCCGCTGATGCGGCCCGTGGTCAGGTTGACCTTGGGCTGGTAATGCAGCTCCAGCTCGTTGTTGTCCAGGGCGCGGCGCAGCGCCATTTCCAGGTCGAGGCGCGCCAGCACCTGCACGTTCATGCCGGCGGTGAAGAAGCGGTAGCCGTCGCCGCCGGCATCCTTGGCGCGCTCCATGGCGGTGTTGGCGTACTTGACCAGGGTTTCGGGATCGTTGGCATCGTCCGGGTACATGGCAATGCCGATGGAGGCGGTCAGCGTGGCCTGGTGCTCGTCCAGTTCGAACGGCGTGCGCAGGGCTTCGCGCACCTCGTTCGCGACCAGCACGGCATCCTGCTGGTCGCGCGTCATGGTCAGGATCAGCGCAAACTCGTCGCCGCCCAGGCGGCCGACGGTATCGCGCAGGCGCACGCATTGCACCAGGCGGTTGCTGAATTCGTGCAATAGCTGGTCGCCCATGGCCGCGCCCATCGAGTCGTTGACCTTGCGGAAGCGGTCCAGCCCGATGAACAGCACCACGATGCGCCATTCCTTGTCCTGCGCCAGCTCGATCGATTCGCCCAGGGTCTGGAAGAACAGGGTGCGGTTGGGCAGGCCGGTCAGGCGGTCGTAGTGCGCCATGTGGCGCAGGCGCTCTTCCGCCAGGCGGCGTTCGGTGATGTCGCGCGCGACGCAGATCAGGGTGCGGTGGGCGGACTCGCCTTCGCTTTGCAGCAGCCAGTAGACTTCCACCGGCACGGCGGCGCCGTCGCTGCGCAGCAATTCGATTTCCATCAGCTCCGGCGCACGGTGCGGCGCCTGCAGCGCCTGCCCGGCGCGTTCGGCCTGCGCCGACAGCGCTTCCCGCCCGCCCAGGCCAAGCCGCGCTGGCTCCAGCGCCAGCAGTTGCGCGCGCGGATGGCCGAGCATGCGACAGGCGCCCTCGTTGACGTCCACCAGCGACAAGGTGTTGGTGTCGATCAGGAAGATGGCGTCGGCGGTGGCGTCCATCGCGCTGCGGAAGCGCTGCAGGTCGGCGGTGCGGGCGCGCACGGTCTGCTCCAGCACCTCGTTGTAGTCGCGCGCCTGCTGGTGCAGCAGCCGCACTTCCAGCATATTGTTGATGCGCGTGAGCACCTCGACCGGGTCGAAGGGCTTGCTGACGAAGTCGCGCGCGCCGGCATCGAGCGCCGGCAGCTTCTGGTCCGGCTGCGCCGTCACCACCAGCACCGGCAGGTACTCAGGCTCCAGCGGCTTGAGCGCCTCCATCACGTCGAAGCCGCTCATGCCGGGCATGTGCAGGTCGAGGATGATCAGGTCGTAGCGGTGCTCTTCATGCCAGGGCGCCACCACGCGCGGATCGGTGGTGGAGCTGACGTTCACGTAGCCGCTGGTCTGCAGCAGGTATTCCAGCAGCTGCACATTGACCGGCTGGTCGTCCACTATCAGGACTTTGGCGTTCAGGATATCGTCGCGGCTGATCACTTGGACGTACTCCCTTCTTCCTCCCTGCGAGCCAGGAAGGCCATGGTGCTGTTGATCGCTTCCGTGAATTCGTCGATGTTGATCGGCTTGATCAGGTAGCGGAAGAAACCGGCCGCCAGGCCTTTTTCAACGTCGCGCGGCATGGCATTGGCGGTCAGGGCGATGACGGGGATGTGTGCGGTGCGCGGGTCGGTCGCCAGCAGCTTGACAGCGTCGATGCCGTTCAGGCCCGGCAGGTTGATGTCCATCAGGATGATGTCCGGCTGGTGCGCGCGCGCCAGTTCGATGCCAAGGTGGCCGTCCGGCGCGGAAATGAGTTTCAGGTCGGGCCGGAAACTGATGATTTCTTCCACCAGCTTCAGGTTGGCCGGGTTGTCTTCCACGTACAGCACGGTGGCCGGCTCGCCTTCGGCGTGGCGGTGGTGCTGGGCCGGCCGCTCGGCATTCTGGTCGATGCGCGAAGGCGTCGGCTCGGTCGATTCCAGTTCGATCCAGAACATGCTACCCACGCCCTGGCTGCTGGTGACACCGATGGTGCCGCCCATCAGCTCCACCAGGCGCTTGGTGACCACCAGGCCGATGCCGGTGCCCTCTTCCGCCCCGCTCTCCTGGCCCAGGCGGTTGAAGGGCTGGAACAGTTGCTTGACCTGCTCCGGCCTGAGTCCCATGCCGGTATCCTGCACCGACACCCGCACCAGGTTTGGTCCGCTCGGGCTGCAATCGACCACCACCGCGCCGCCATCGCGGTTGTACTTGATCGCGTTGGACAACAGGTTAAGCAGGATCTGCTTGAGGCGCGTGCGGTCGGCCGTGACGTTGGCCACGCAACCGTCCGGGAACAGCAGGCGGATGCCGCGCGCGCTGGCCAGCGGCGCCACCATGCCTTCGCACTCCTGCAGGATTTCGTTGAGCGCCACCGGTTCCAGCGACAGCGCCACGGCGCCCGACTCGATCTTGGCCAGGTCGAGGATTTCGTTTATCAGCGTCAGCAGGTGGCGGCCGGACTTCAGGATATGGTTGGCGAATTCGCGTTTCTGCACCAGCGTCGATGGCAGCTTTTCCGAGGTGAGGATTTGCGCGAAGCCGAGGATGGCGTTCAGCGGCGTGCGCAGTTCGTGGCTCATGGACGACAGGAAGGCGGACTTGGCCTGGTTGGCGCTCTTGGCCTCCTGCATTGCCATCGCCAGCTCGCTGTTGGCCTGCTCGAGCTGCAAGGTGCGTTCGTGCACGCGCTGTTCCAGCTCCTCGTTCAGGCGCATGACTTCCTGCTGCGCCTTGCTGCGCTGTTCCGCCTCGCGCGCGATTTCGCTGTTGGAGGTTTCCAGCTCGCGCGTGCGGCTTTCGATCTCGCTCAGCATCTTGTTGAAGGAGTCGGCCAGTTCGGCCACCTCGTCGTTGCTGGTGCCCGGCGCACGGCGCGAATAGTCGCCGGTTGCCATCACTTCGCGCGCCACGTCGGCAATGGCCAGCACCGGCTGGGTCACCACCTTGTTCAAGGGCCGCATCAGCAGGTAGGCAATGCCCATCGCCAGGAAGGTGGCGACGATGGCGATCATCATATAGTCGCCGAAGCGGCCCAGGAGTTCATAGTCCGACTGCAGGTAGACGGTGCCCAGCAGTTCGCCGTTGTCGCGGATGCGGCGGAACAGCATCATCTTGCCGTCCTCGAAGGCGACGCCTTCGGCCTGCGGTGCGGCAGGCACGCTGATATCGATTCCCGGCGCCACATAGGTGGCGAACAGCTGGCCGCGCGCGTTGTAAATCGCACCGGCGTTGACTTTCGGCCGCAGGCGCAGCAGGGCCAGGTTTTCCTTGGCCAGGCGCGGATCGTCGAAAGTCAGCGCGGGTGCGCTCATATGCCCCAGCAGCTCGGCCTGGGTGGTCATGTCCGAACTCAGGGACTGGTGGTAGGCGCGCAAGTCATAGGCGATGATGGTGCCGAGCGATACCAGCAGCGCCACCAGCGTGACCAGCATCACCACGCCAAGCAGCTTTTGCGGCAGCGAGCGGCGGCGCGTCATCATCCCGCCACCTGCTGCACGCGAAGGGCGGCCGACAGCATGCGCGCACTGATCTTCAGGCGCGCCAGGGCCGCGTGTTTCAAGGAAACCTCAAAGCGCAGCCTCTCGTCGGCAATGACGAAGTTGATCATGCTGCCCATGCCGAAGGTCTCGTCGCCATCGGTCACGGTCAGTACCGGCTGGCCGCGGCTGGCGGCCAGCAGCTCCTGCGCCAGACCCTTGTCCTGCGCCGGGATGAACAGGATGTGGATGCCGGCCAGGCTGTCGCCGCGCTTGACGCGCCTGACCTGCAGCGGCCGGCCATTGGCGGTATGGCCCGCCACGGTCTGTTCCAGTTGCTCGGCCAGCGGGTCGGCCCCGGCAACGCCAATCACAACCGGTGCATCGGGGCGCGTGAAACTGCCTTCGGGCCATTCCACGAAGCCGGCAAATTTGTACAGGTAAGCTGCCTTGACCTGGCGCTCCAGGCTGGAGGCCGATTGGGCATGGGCGAACAGGGGCAGCAGCGCAGCCAACAGCAGCGCCACCCAGAAAACGGGACGTCTTCCTTGGAGAGTCCTCACCACCGTGCCTCGCGAACAGGGGATTTGGGGCATTCTATCGCTGAGTACCGGGCAGCGGCGCAATTATTGGTTTATCGCACCACAAAAGCCTTCCCCGGCTTGCAAGTTAGTCGTGACGCCACATTATTGCGGTGCAGCGTGGTCAATCTGCACAGCAGCGCGCTAGAATGGCCTCAAATGCTTTTGTTTGCTAAAGGAGCCACAAGTGAGTACAGACATCAACGAACTGGCCGCCCAGGTGGGTAAGGCCCTGCAAGACAAAGGCTTGCTGTTGGCAACCGCGGAATCGTGCACCGGTGGCGGCATCTCGACGGCGATCACGGACATTGCCGGCTCCACCGGCTGGTTCGATTGCGGCTTTGTCTGCTATTCGAACGCCTCCAAGACCGAAATGCTGGAAGTACCGGCCGCCATGATGGCGCAATTCGGTTCCGTCAGCGAAGAAGTGGCGGCCGCCATGGCGCAGGGCGCGCTCGGCTCCAGCAACGCCCATGTGGCGGTATCGGTTACCGGCATTGCCGGGCCCACCGGCGCGGTGCCGGGCAAGCCGGTCGGCACCGTCTGTTTTGGCTGGGCCAACGCCGATACCGTGCATACCGAGCGCCTGGTGTTCTCCGGCGACCGCCAGGCAGTGCGCGCGCAGACCATCGAGCATTCGCTGAAAGGCCTGCTGCGCTTTATTAACTAGTTGAGCAGGCGGCTGCGGCGCTCCGCTGCAGCCGGTTCGAACAGGGTCAGGCCCGCGATGGCGCGGCTGATCGCCACGTACAGGTAGCGCCGTTCTTCGGCGTATTCATCCCCATTGCGGGTGGCGCGCGGGAACTGGCCTTCTTCCATATACGGCAGCAGTACCTGCTGCCATTCCCTTCCCTTTGCCGCCTGCACCGTGGCCAGCGCCAGCGTCTTGCTCGCCGTGCCGCGTGCCGTGGGCTTGCCGCGCGTGGCCACCTGGCGGCGGCGCAGTTCCTCGAGGAAGGCCGGCGCCTTCGCATCGCCCTGGCGCCGGGCAAAATCCATGAAGGCACGCAGGGTGCGCAGCACGGAGTCGGCATGGGCGCGCTTGACGAAAGTGCGGCGGGTGGCGGCCGGCAGGTCGAGGCCGGTGCTGGCCAGTTCCAGCAGTTGCGCCGCGCTGGCGCTTGCGGCCTGCGCCTTCATCTGCGCCAGCACGTCGGCCAGGCGCTGCTTCCAGCGCCGGGTGGCGCCAGTGTCGTAATGCTGCTCGGCGCACAGCAGGCCGCTGAACATGAATTCCAGCGTTTCCGGGTCGCGCACCACGGCGTCCTTCTGCTGCTGGTAGGCGTCGCCGGAGCCGTACATGGCATGGCTGGACTCGTAGTCGCGGCGGTCGCCCGACACGGCGAAATAGGTTTGCAGGCCGTCGACCATCAGCTCGCAGCTTTCCTTGTCCGCCTTCAGCGTGCTGTAGTCGCCGCTGGCCACGTGCAGCAGGGCG
The DNA here is from genome assembly GCA_946482635.1 of uncultured Duganella sp. Next base: position 3,217 of record CAMLSG010000154.1, on the reverse strand, counting down.
CGCAAGGCCATGATTTCCGGGCGTTTCAGGTAGGAGGCGAAGCCGTCGCAGTTGTAGGGCAGGCCGGCGTCCAGCAGGGCGTTCTCGATTTCCACGCTCTGGTCGACTTCGCGCAGGATGATGGCAAGGTCGGGGCCGAGCGCCAGCTCTTTCGCTTTGGCGACGACGGCTTGGGCGCAGGATTGCGGGTCGGCGTGGTCGTATTCGACGTGGCGCACTTCCGAGTAGGTGTCCGGGTGCGACTCGAAGCCGCACTTCGGCAAGGCGCGTTCCAGCAGCTTTTTCAGCGACACGCCGCAACGGCGTGACTGCGACAGCGGCAAGCGTTCCGCATCGGGGAAAGCCAGCTCAAACCCGCCACCCGAGAAGCGCGGGTCGGCGCCGCGTTCGGCGTTGATTACCTGGTGGCGGTCGCCCACCACCACCAGCCGCGCGTTGCGGCGGAACAGTTGCAGCAGCTCGAATTCGGCAGCGTTCACGTCGTGCCACTCGTCGACCAGCAGCAGGTTTGCCTGCGGCATGTCGTGCACCGCCTCGGGGAAGCGGCGCAGGATCGACACCAGGTCGGTCGCGTAATCGACCGGCGCCTGCCACAGGATATGCCCGGCCTGCGGCTGGCGGCGGCGCTCGAACTCGTGGAAGATCTCGACGATCTCGCGGTCTTCGAGCTGGAACTCATTGCACAATTCGTCGAAGGTGAAATCGTCGAAGACTTCGTCCTCGAAGCGCAGCGTGGCGAGGGTAGCCTTCATCTGCGCCAGCAATTGCAGCATCATTTCCACGCGCTGGGTGCTGCGCTCGAAGTCGAAATCGAATTCCGTGTAGCGGCCCTCGTGGCGCTGCCAGACCGTGTTGGCGGCCGCCACCAGCATGGGGCGCATCTGCTCCAGGCTGGACCAGCGCTCCGGCAGGTCGAGCCAGTTGCCGTGCTCCGCGATGCGTGTGAGCTGCGAGCGCGCCAGCGCCTCCACCGTCAGCACCTGCACCTTGCGCTCCGGGCATTCCAGTGCCAGCTTTTCATAAAAGCGCTGGCGGGCGCCTTCCGAGAAGCACAGGCCGAGCACGACACCCGGTTCCTGTGCCGCCAGCATGGACAGCGTGGTAGTCTTGCCTGTCCCGGCGCGCGCCTCGATCATCAAGGTCTGGGCGCGGGACTTCAGGATCGCTTCCTGCTCGCTGGATGGTGAAACTCGCATGCCTGTTCAAATGGTGCCAATGAAAACACGCATTCTACCTTGGCTGGCCGCAGCTGCCGCCCTCGCCGCGCCGGCCGCCGCGCATGCCGCGCGCCCCTTGACGGTGTACGCCGCAGGCGACATCGCCGACTGCCGCTACAACCGCGCCGCCGATTCCGGGGCAGCGGGGACCGCCGCCCTTATCGCCAAAGGCGACCCGGAGGCCCTGATCCTCACCCTGGGCGACCACACCTACCCGAGTGGCGCCCCGGCCGAATTCAGCGACTGCTACGCCCCCACCTGGGGCCAGTTCAAGGCGCGCACCCGCCCCACGCCCGGCAACCACGAATACACCAGCGGCAAAGCCACCGGCTATTTCGACTACTTTGGCGAACTGGCCGGCCCTGCCGGCCGCGGTTATTACAGTTTCGACAAGAGCGGCTGGCACTTCATCTCATTGAACAGCGACCTGAAACCGGCCGACCACCAGCGCCAGCTCCTGTGGCTCAAAGACGACCTGGCCGCCAGCAAGGCGCGCTGTACCCTCGCCTACTGGCACGCGCCCATGTATAGTTCTGGCGGGCACGCCCCGTCCAAGCGGATGCAAGACATCTGGCGCGCACTGCACGCGGCCGGCGTCGAGCTGGTGCTGTCCGGGCATGACCATGACTACGAGCGCCTGGCGCCGATGGATGCCGACGGACAGCCCGATGCGGCGCGCGGCGTGCGCCAGTTCGTGGTCGGCACCGGCGGCGCCATGCTGACGCCCTTCCTCTGGCTGAACGACCAGAGCGAAGCGCGTTCCAACTGGCGCACCGGCGTGCTGAAACTGGTATTGAAGGAAAACAGCTACGAATGGGAGTTCCTGCCGGTCCAACCGAAGACCGCGCCGGAGCACCCGCAGCAGGAGGCCCGTGACAGCGGCACGGCCAACTGCCACTGATTACAGGAGCATCAATGCAAAACACGGTTCACTTCGTCCTGCAGGGCAAGGGCGGTATCGGCAAGACGTACGTATCGACCATCCTCGCGCAATGGCTGAAAGCCAAGAGCGAAGGCCCGCTGCGCTGCTACGACACCGACCAGGAAAACACCACCTTCTCGCGCTACAAGGCGCTGGACGTAAAGCACGTGCCGGTGATGACCGAATCGCGCACCATCGACCCCAAGCGCTTCGACGCCCTGATGATCGACATCCTGGAAGAAGACGGCAACTGTGTGGTCGACAACGGCGCCAACACCTTCTCGCCGCTGATGGCCTACCTGATTGAGAACGACTGCTTCAACCTGCTGGAAGAGTCGGGCCGCAAGGTGTACATCCACACCATTGTGGGCGGCGGCGATACGCTGCACGATACCGCGATGGGCTTTGTGACCACGGCCAAGTCGACCCAGGTGCCGCTGGTGCTGTGGGAGAACGAGCATTTCGGCCTGCTGCAATCGGCGTCCGGCAAATCCTTCCTCGAATCGCAGACCTACGCCGACAACTCGCAGCGCGTGCGCGGCCGCATCGTGCTGAGCGCGCGCAATGCCGACACCTTCGGCGCCGACGTGAAAAAGATGAACACCGGCCGCCTGACGGTGGACGAAGTGAAGGCCAGCGACAAATTCAATGTGATGGAAAAGCAGCGCATCAAGGTCGTGTTCCGCGACCTGTTCGAACAACTCGACCTGGTGAACTGGTAAATGGCCCTCGACCCGCAGAAACTTCGCCTGCACGTATTCGAAAAAACCGGCATCAAGGTAGATGTCGACGACCCGATTTTTGCCCTGGTGGCCTTGAACGAAGCGGTACTGGAAGAAGCGGTCGAACGCCAGCTGGCACGCCTGGACGGCGCACACGCCCCCGCGGCAACGCCAGGCGCCGCCTACGTCCCGCCCCCCGGCGCCCGCCCCATCCCCACCTCGCACGAGCCCTTCTCGCGCCGCGAACTGCGCCTGCTGGCCTCCGCCGCCGGGGTAGCAGTCCTGACCGCCGCCCTGGTGTTGATCGGCCAGGCCATTTTCAGCAAACCAGCCGGCATCCCGCCCGCCAAGCTCGA
>CAMLSG010000153.1 GCA_946482635.1 uncultured Duganella sp. | reverse complement strand
CTGCCGCTGCGGTCCATGTGGTTGCCGCCGAATGGAATGCGGCGCTCGCGCAGTTCCGCCATCACGCGTTCGAAATGATCGGGATCGACGCGGAAGGCCAGGTGCAGGTGCATGGTGGGCGGCTCCGCCAGCAGGTCCAGCGTGAAGCCTTCGTTGACGCGCACGACCTCGAACGGTCCTGCCCTGCCTTCGTGTTTGAAGCCGAGCACCTCTTCATAAAAGCGTATCGACCGCTCCGGATCGCTCACCCGCAAGATCATGTGGTCAATTTCTGCCATACGCCCTCCCATAGATTTGGCACATTATCTTTGAGATTTCTCAAACGTGAGTGGCGGATGTCCGAATGACAGACCTGACACCGAATTTAAGACAACAGCAGGCGCAAAGCGGTAAAGCACGCCATGCCGAACACAATGGTCTCCAGCATATTGCGGCGGGCCAGGTAGTACGCGATGGCGGCAACGCCGGCCAGCAGCTTGTAGTTGTGGAAGCTGAATTCGACCGCGCCTTGCGGGTCGAGCAACAGGTCGGGACCGATAATGGCGGCCAGTGCGCAGGAAGGCGCGTAGCGCAGCATCTCCTGCACGCGGGTCGGGATCGAGACGTGCTCTCCAATCACCCAGAACGAGGATCGCGTGATCGCGGTGGCGCAGACCAGCGCGCCAATCGTCAGCCAGATTTCAAGATCAGACATTGGCGGCCTTTCGTCGTTCGATCATACCTTCCACCACCATGGCCGTGACCATGCCGGCCAGCACGGCAGCCAACAGGCCCAGCTTGTACGGGAAGCCGTGCGCCAGCACCGCGGTCACTCCAGCGACCAGCGCGCCGCACAGTGCGGGACGGGTCGCCACCATCGGCACGGTAATGCAGACAATCGCCAGCGTGCCGGCAAAGCCAAGCCCCCATTCTGCCGGCACGGCGCTGCCAAGGAAAATGCCGGCGATGGAGCCGGACTGCCACGCGACAAAGTTCGGGTACAGCAGGCCGCGCAGGTAGGACACCTTGCCCGTTGCGGGCTTTTCGGTCGGGTAGCGCTGCAGGAACATGGCGGTGGTCATGTCGCCGGCGCCATAGCCAAGCAGGAAACGGCGCCACAGCGGCAGCTTGGCAAAATGCGGCGCCAGCAAGGCGGCAAAAATCACGAACCGAAGATTGACCACCAGCGCGGTCAGGAAGATCACCCAGATCGGCGCGGCAGCCGCGATCAGGGGCAGCGAAGCTAGTTGCGCGGAACCGGCAAACACCAGCAGGGTCATGCCCAGCGCCTGCATGACGGTCAGGCCGGACTTGACCATGGCCACGCCCACCACCACGCCCCAGGCGGCGATGCCAAACAGGGTCGGGGTGCCGTCCTTCAGCCCGGCGCGCCAGGATGGCTCGTGGTGGGCTGCGACGTCGGGCAGGCTATCTGGAGAACTCATTTGCACGCGCAGGGGAAAGCCGACATTTTACCGACGAACGCCGATCGCTGCTGATCACTGCCCGGATGCATTAAAATCTTGGTTTTTGATCTCGCGGAGTGTTATAAAATGAGCAACGCCACCCAGCCAGTAGAACTCGATGGTAACGACCTGCCGGCCTACTGCCCGAATCCAGCCATGCCGCTGTGGTCTTCGCACCCGCGCGTGTTCCTGGACTTCAAGCATGGCGAAGCGAAATGCCCGTACTGCGGCACCCAGTACAAGCTGAAGCCTGGCGCCGACGTCGGCCACCATTAATCACCCTTCCCTGGAGCCCGGATGGCAGCGCGTAAACACCAGAATGGCAGTGCGGCGGAAGTCGAAGCCGCCTTTTACGATGCCTTGAACCGGGCCGACCTGGAGGCCCTGATGGCGCTGTGGGCGGACGATGAGGAAATCGTCTGCGTCCATCCCGGCGGCCCGCGCCTGATCGGGCATAGCGCCATCCGCGCTTCCTGGAGTGCACTTTTGGAACACGGCGGGTTGCAAATCCGCCCATCCCAGCTGCATGAGACACACAACCTGATGAGTTCGGTGCATACTGTGGTTGAGGGCGTCACAGCGGCAAGCGGCGAGCCGGCGCACCTGATTGCGACCAATGTGTACGTTAAGACACCGAAGGGTTGGCGCATTGTGTTGCATCATGTGTCTGTAGCGCCGGGACCTGTTCCCGTCGATCCGCGCGCTCAAATACTGCACTAAAAAAGGGGGATCTGGCCCGCTGGGCCGGTCCCAGCCGCGCCATGAACTACATCGCTCCATTCTGGCTGCCGAGCGGCCATCTGCAGACCATTTATCCGGCTACCTGCATAGCCAGGCCCGACGTCCGTTTCCGCCGCGAACGGTGGCACACCCCGGACGCTGACTTCATCGATGTCGATTTCGTCGACGGCCAGCCTGGCAAGCCGTTCGTGGTGCTGTTCCACGGGCTGGAAGGCTCGTCCGACAGCCATTACGCGCGCGCCCTGATGGCGGAAATCACGCGCCGCGGCTGGTCCGGCGCCGTGCCGCATTTCCGTGGCTGCTCCGGCGAACCCAACCTGGCGCCGCGCTTCTACCATTCCGGCGACTCCGGTGAACTGGACTGGATCATCCGCCGCCTGCACCCGCATGCGAGCGGCAAGTTCTACGCTTGCGGCGTGTCGCTGGGCGGCAATGTGCTGCTGCGCTGGCTGGGCGAATCGCAGCACCAGGCCGAGTTTGTCGAAGCGGCTTGCGCGGTATCGGCGCCGCTCGACCTGGCGCAGGGCGGCAATGCCCTGTCGCGCGGCCTGAGCCGCTTGTACACGCGCATGTTCCTGCAAACGCTGAAACCGAAATGCGTGGCCAAGCTGCAGCAGTTCCCCGGCCTGTTCGACCTCGACGCGCTGATGGCGGCGCAGGATCTGCACGCCTTCGACAATGTGGTCACCGCGCCGCTGCATGGCTACCGCGATGCCGACGATTACTGGGACCGCGCCAGCGCCAAGCATGTGCTGACCGATATCACGGTGCCGACCCTGGTGCTGAATGCGAAGAACGATCCCTTCATGCCGGGAGAATACCTGCCGCGCAAGGCTTCGCGCCATGTCGTGCTGGATTACCCGGAACAGGGCGGCCACGTGGGCTTTGCCACCGGCCGCATGCCGGGCAGCCTGGACTGGCTGCCGCTGCGCATGCTGAACTTCCTGACCGCCATCGAGACCACTGAAATGGCCGAGGCTTGAACCATGGATGAAATAGTCAAACAGGCGATGGCCAAGTGGCCCAATGTGCCGCATTGCTACGGTTGGCTGGCGCTCGATGCGCGCGGCAACTGGCGCATGCGCGACGAGCGCGCGCAGCATTTCAACGAGGCCGGCGACAAGCTGACCAACCCGGCGCTGGTCGGCTTCATCACGCGCAATTACCAGAGCGACGAGCAGGGCCGCTGGTATTTCCAGAACGGGCCGCAGCGCGTCTACCTCAACCTCGAAACCACGCCCTTCATCGCGCGCACCGATCCGCTCCACGGCTTCGTGCTGCATACCGGCACGCCGCTGGGAGAAATCGATGCGGCCTGGCTGACCGAGGCCGGTGAATTGCTGCTGCGCAGCGGCGACGTGCTGGCCCAGCTCGACGACCGCGACTTCGCGCAAGTACTGCCGCAACTGGAGTTGAACGGGCGGCCGGTGGGCGACAACGCCCTGCTGGCCTGGCTGGATGCAGCGGCGGGCGACCCCGCCAGCCTGTCGCCGCTCACCTTGCGCATTGGCGAGCGCGCCGTGCCGCTGGCCGCCATCGCGCGCGACAGCGTGCCGCAGGCATTCCGTTTCGAGCGCCTGCCGCAACCTTGACCGCCTGCCCTCTCCGGGGCATGATGTTACGAGAAAAACAACCCCGGAGATCCCCTGATGAAACGTGCTGCAAAGTGGCTGGGCGGTGTTGCGCTCGGCCTGGTCGTGCTGGTACTGGCCCTGGTTGCCCACACCTGGTATTTCAAGCCCCTCAAGCTGGACTGGTTCTACGCCCGCGTATTTGCGGCCTATGCGATCGACAGCCCCGAGATGCTGTCCAGCATGCGTATCCTGCCCGGCTGGATGGACTTCTACAGCAAGAAGCTGGACGACGCCTCCCCTGCCCACACCGCAAAGCAGCTGGCTCAGCTCAAAGAAGACCTGGCTGTCCTGGAGAGCTACAGCACCGACGGCCTAGATGCCGAAGGCAAGCTGTCCTACGAAACCTTGCGCTTCTTCCTGAAAAGCCAGGTGGAGGGCGAACCGTTCATCGACCATGGCTTCCCGGTCAACCAGATGATGGGCGTGCAGAGCATGCTGCCGCAATTCATGACCGACGTACACCAGGTGACCAACAAAGGCGAGGCCGAAGCCTATATCGCGCGCCTGAACCTGTTCCCGCTCAAGTTCGGCCAGGTAGTGGAGTCGATTCGCCTCAGCGAAAGCAAAGGCATCGTGCCGCCGAAATTCACCGTCGACAAAGTGCTGGCCGAGATGAAGGCCGTTGTCGCCGCACCAGCCAAAGAGAATGTGCTGGTGACCAATATGCGCGACAAGCTGGCCAAGGTGAAAGAGCTGTCCGAGGCCGAACGCGGCGCGCTGCTGGCGCAAACCGAAAAAGCAGTCCAGGACGCGGTCTACCCTGCCTACGGCAAGCTGATTGATGCGTTCACTGCACTGCAATCCAAAGCCACGGCCAACAACGGCGCCTGGAGCTTGCCGAACGGCGAGGCTTACTACGCCTGGGCTGTGCGCAACCACACCACCTCGAACATGACGCCGCAACAGGTGCATGAACTGGGCCTGGCGGAAGTCGAGCGCGTGGGCTCCGAGATGGACGCCATCCTCAAGGGCGAGGGCCTGAACGAGGGCTCGATCGGCAAGCGCGTGCAGATCCTGGCCTCGCGCCCGGAACAGCAATACCCAAATACCGCCGAAGGCAAGAAGGCCATGCTGGCGCAGTACCAGGCCATCCTGGATGAAGTCAACAAGGGCCTCGACCCGGTGTTCGACGTGCGCCCGAAACTGGGCGTCGAAGTGCAGGCCGTGCCGGTAGCGTCGCAAGCCACTGCGCCGGGCGCCTACTACTTGCAGGGTTCTTTTGACGGCAGCCGCCCAGGCGTTTTCTACGCGAACATGCGCGCACCTGGCGAAACGCCAAAGTTTGCCATGCGCACGCTGGCTTACCACGAGGGCATTCCAGGCCACCATTTCCAGATCGCGATCCAGCAAGAGATGACAGGCGTGCCGTTCTTCCGCAAGATCATTCCTTTCACCGCCTACCATGAAGGCTGGGCGCTGTACGCGGAACGGCTGGCGGCGGAACAGGGCTTCCAGAAAACCCCGCTGGACAACTTGGGGCGCCTGCGCGATGAAATGATGCGCGCCACCCGCCTGGTCGTCGATACCGGCATCCACTACAAGCGCTGGACGCGCGAGCAGGCTATCGATTACATGATGAATACAACCGGCATGTCTGAAGGAGATGTAACGGCGGAGATCGAGCGCTACTTCGTCAATCCGGGCCAGGCGCTGGCATACAAGGTTGGCATGCTGAAGATCCTTGCCCTGCGCGAGCAGGCGAAGAAGGAGTTGGGCGACAAGTTTGACCTGAAGCAGTTCCACAACGAAGTACTGGTGCACGGCGCCCTGCCAATGACCTTGCTGGAAGGCGTGGTCAACGACTGGGTCGCCAAACGGAAGGCTGCATGAACAATTTTGAACGAGCAGAAGAGCTGAACAGGCAAGGCAATGCCCACCGCGAAGCGGGCGATGACGACCTGGCACTGCGGGCCTATGAGGAAGCGTTTCGGCTCGACCCGACCGCTGCAAATGCGCTTTACAACATAGGCCTGGTCTACAAGTACCGCAATGACTGGATCAAGTCTTTCGATTACAACCAACGGGCCTATGCGCTGCGGCCTGATGACGAGGCAAGCCGCTGGAACCTGGCCATCGCCGCGACTGCGCTGCGGGATTGGGCGACAGCGCGCAAGGCCTGGGCCGATAACGGCATCAGGCTTGAGGGCGTTGATGGGCCGATTGACATGGACTTCGGCCCAACGCCGGTCCGGCTGAATCCGGACGGGGATGGCGAAGTGGTCTGGGCGACGCGTATCGACCCGGTGCGCGCCGTGCTGCGCAACATTCCCTACCCGAATTCCGGCTTCCGTTGCGGGGACATCGTCCTGCACGACGGCGCCGGCGTCGGCAAGCGCGAATCAGGCGGCAGGCAATATTCGGTATTCAATGTACTGGAGCTGTTCGAAGCATCGAGGCTCAGCACCTTCTGCCTGGAAGTTAAGGACGCCACCGAGCAGCAAATGGCTGCGCTGGAAGCGGCATTCGAAGCCGCCAGCATGCCGTTTGAAGACTGGACGGCCAACGTGCGCACGCTATGCAAAGCTTGCAGCGAAGGCACCCCGCACGAGCATGCCGACGGCGACGACACTGCGCCGGAGTGGAATCCGTCACGCCTGGTCGGAATTGCCGCGGCCTCGTTCGAGGAAATTGAAGCGATCCTCGACCGGGTTCCCGGCATCGACCAGATGGAAATCGGGATTTCGCTCGAGCTGGAGCCGCCTGCCTGATCAGTCCTTATCTTTCTTTTTATCGCCCAGCATTTCCTTGCGCTTGGCCTGCAGCTCACGCTCGCGGGCATCGATCACCGACTGGTCGTAATAGGTCGCATCGGGGGCCTTGCGGGCCAGCGCAAGCTGGTCCAGCGCCGCCAGCACGCCGCCCAGCAGCACATAGGATTCCGCCAGCGAGATGTGCTGCAGCGCAATCTTGCCCTGCTTGGCATAAGCTTGCGCCAGGTAGTCGTGCAGTTCCGGCTCACGGCGGTACATCTGCAACTGGTCGCGCAGGAAGCGCGTTGCTTCGTCGGACTTTCCGCCCTTGATCAGGGCATCGGCGTACTGCCACACCAGGCCGCGCGATAGCGGATAACGGCCCTGCGCCTGCTTCGCTTCCTCGATGGCGGCGGCAATCACTTCCGGCTTGTTTTCCTGCGCCAGCTTGATCTCGAGCGACATATAGGCCAGCGCCGAATCCGTCGTGCCGCGCGGGATCGGGGTGCTGAACGCCCCCGCGACCGGCGGCTTGTCGATGGTGGCGCGTGCCTTGTCCAGCCATTCCTGCGCGGCGGCGAACTCGGAGCGCTTGAGCGACACCATGGCCATGCCGTACTGGCCCGCCGCTACGTTCTGGCGTCCCGGCTGCTGGATCTGGTTCTTGAACACGGCTTCCGTCTCGGACAGCCCCTTGCTGCTTTCGTCCTGCAGCACGCGGGCACGGGCGCGGATCAGGTGGAAGTCCATGCCATCCACGCGCTGGGTGAATTTCTGCTCGCGGATACGGGCCTGGATGTCGGCGATACGCTCGGTGGTCAGCGGGTGGGTCAGCAGCCAGGGCGGCATCAAGTCGCTGTACATGCGCGTGCTGTTCTGCATGCGCTGGAAGAAGGACACCATGCCGCTGGCATCATAGCCGGCCGCATTCATGATCTGGAAGCCGACCCGGTCGGCCTCGCGCTCAGCATCGCGGCCAAAGTTGAGCTGGCGCTGGATGGCAAGGCCCTGCCCGCCCATGAATACGCCGATTGCAGCATCGGAACTGGACTTGGCGGCCAGCGCAGCCAGCAGCATCGCTGCCAGTGGGATCAGGGCATCGTTCTTTTGCGCCCCCAGCTGGCGCGCGATATGGCGCTGCGCCACGTGTCCGATTTCGTGCGACAGCACCGAGGCCAGTTCGGATTCGTTCTGCGCCGCCAGCAGCAATTGCGAGTGCACGCCGATGTAACCGCCCGGCATGGCGAAGGCGTTCAGGTTCTTGTCGCGGATGGCGAAGAAGTAATAATCAAGGTTGGCGTCGCCGCGCGCGCCCGGGCGTGCATCCACCAGCCTGGTGCCGAAATTATTCAGGTATTCGATGATGGGCGGGTCATCCAGGTAGTCGCGCTCGAAGCGCAGGCTCTGCATGATCTCTTCGCCCAGGCGCTTTTCCATCACCGGCGACATGTCTTCGCGCGACGCATCGCCCAGCGTGGGCAATTCAGCCTGCTGCGCCCGCCCTGCCGGAGCGGCGATCAGCAGGCCGGAAACCAGTGCCGCCAGCAAGGGGCGGCGAAAATGTAGTGCATTCACAGTGCTATCATACCCGTTCAACAAGAGAGCTACGCGATGACCGAACACCTTACTCATTTTGACGCTGCCGGCCAGGCCCATATGGTCGATGTCGGCGCCAAAGCCGAAACCCACCGCATTGCCGTTGCCACCGGCAGTATCCGCATGAAGCCGGAAACGCTGGCGCTCATTCTATCGGGAACTGCCAAGAAAGGGGACGTACTCGGCATTGCCCGCATTGCGGCCATCATGGCCTCCAAGCGCACGGCCGACCTGGTGCCCCTGTGCCATCCCCTGGCCCTGACCCGCGTTGCCGTGGACTTTACCACCGATGAACCCGGCAGCACCGTCCATTGCCGCGCCCAGGTGGAAACCTACGGCAAGACCGGGGTCGAAATGGAAGCGCTGACCGCGGTGCAGGTCGGCCTGCTCACCGTGTACGACATGTGCAAGGCGGCCGACCGCGGCATGGTGATGACCGACATCCGCGTCACCGAAAAAGCGGGCGGCAAGTCCGGCGACTGGAAAGCCTGATGCTGCGCCGCGCGCTCGCCGCATCCTGCCTTGCCCTGCTCGCAGCCTGCGACAGCAATAACGGTGGACGCGGCGACCGCGCTGCGGTGGCCGAGGTGGCGAACGCCGAATGGCACCGCAAAGACCTGGACACGCACCTGGCGCGCTGGCTGGCCGTCGCACCTACCCCTTCCGGCCTGCTACGGGCGCAATTCGATCGAAGTTGGCAGCCGGCAAACCAGGCAAGCGGCGACCTCACCCTGCATAGCCGCCTGGTCTACACCATGCTGGTCGGCTACGAAGCGACTGGAGATGCGCGCTACCTGGAGGTGGCGAGGCGCGGCGCCGATTTCCTGCTCACGTCTTTCCGCGACCCGATACATGGAGGTTTCTTCCAGGCGGTCGATGCCGGCGGCAAGCCGGTCAGCATGGCCAAGAATTCTTACGGCCATGCGTTTGCGCTGCTGGCGCTCTCGCATGCTGCGCGCGTGACAGGCGAGCCGAAATACAAGGAAGCGGCATTGGCGGCGTGGCAGGACATCCGACGCAACCTGCGCGAACCAGGCGGCGGCTTGCGCGGCGCCGTTCCGCGCGACTTTGCGTCGAAGCAGGAAGGCAAACACTCCCAGAATCCCCTGATGCACATGTTCGAGGCCTTGCTGGCCCTGATCGATGCGACCGGCGACCAGCAAGTGGTGGCCGATGCGCGCGAGCTGGGCGACTTTGTGCTGAACCGGCTGATGGTTGGCCTGCCCGACGGCGGCGCCTATATCCCTGAGTGGTACGACGAGCAGTGGAAGCCGCTCGCCGGCGACGACGGTTTCATTGACCTTGGCCACCAGTTCGAATGGAGTCATGTGCTGCGCAGCGCGGAGTCGCGCGGCCTGCCGCCGATCTATGCCGGCGTGGCCGACCGCCTGCTGAAATTCGCAGTGGCGAAGGGTTATGACGAGCAGGATGGCGGCATCTTCAATCGCATGTCGGCCAGTGGCCACGTGGACCGCAGCAAATTCTGGTGGCAGCAGGCGGAAGGCATGAAAGCCTTCCTGGCGGTGGCGCAGCGGCCGGACATGGCTCGGCGCTACCATGAAACCCTGGAACTGGTGGACAAGGAAATCATCGACCGCGACAACGGCGGCTGGCGCTTCGGCGCGAAGGAAACCTGTGCCGGCGGCTGCAACAAGATGCAGCCCGATCCGTACCACCTGGTCGGCCTGGACTGGATGGTTCTATCGACAAAGCAATAGTTGACGCGCGGCCTTATTGTACAATGGGCAATTGCTCATAAATAGACAATAACGACGATGGCGAGCGAAAGCAAATTGCAGGAATACGCGTTCGAACAGATGAACCTGCAGGTGGGCGGGCGCATCCAGTTGATCACCCATCGCACCTTGCGCCCCATGCAGCATTTCTCCACCGTGATCGGCTGGGTGCGCGATGAGTACATGATCGTCAAGATTCCGCTGGAGAACAACGGGCCGATCGCCATCGCCGAAGGCGACAAGCTGACGGTGCGCGTCTTCTCCGGCGTGAACGTGTGCTCGTTCTCGACGGTGGTGCAGCGCGTCTTCCTGCGGCCGCTGATGTACGCCCATGTGAGCTTCCCCAACGACATCCAGGGCACCAGCCTGCGCGCGGCAATGCGCGTCAAAGTCGAGATTCCGGCCAAGATGTCGCGCCATGATGGCCACCATGCCTCGGTCTTCCTGGTGAACCTCAGCGTGTCCGGCGCCTTGATCGAATCGACCGAACCCTTGAGCCGTGAAGGCGATGTGGTGCAGCTGGACTTCACCCTGCTGGCGCCGCCGGACAACCGCCAGGTGCGCATCAACACGACCGCGCTGGTGCGCAATGCCAGCATGGTGCAGTCGCAAAAGGAAGGGAAAGATGTGTTCAGCTATGGCGTGCAGTTCACCGGACTGGATCCGGCACACTTCACCTTGCTGCAAAACCTGACTTACGAGGCCATGCTGGCCGACCGGCAGAAAATCGTTTGACCAATAAAAAAACCGGGCCAAGGCCCGGTTTCTTCGTCATCGCTAAGCTTAGGACTTAGGATTGTTCTTGGTCAGTGCAGCTTTAGCAGCATCGTTGGTGAAGGAAGCGTCATATGCAACTTTCCAAACAACGTTTGCGTATTTTACAGGTGGGGTGCCGCCGTCATCCCAGGACGGGGTGAAGGTCACGGAGGTGCCGACGCCCTTGCCCAGGCCGGCTTCCAGGGTTGCGGTCAGCATGCCGGTGGTGGTGTCGTATGCAACGGTGGTAATTTCGCGGGTCTTCTGGAAGACTGGCACGTTGTTTGGATTGCCGTCAGCGTCCTGGCCGCCTGGTGCGCAGTTGGTCACGGTGCCGCCAGCTTCCTGCACGCAGGTGCCGATTGCGGTCTTCAGGGATTCCATGGTGCCCAGAACGGCGCCCATTTTAGCTTTCACGGTGTAGTCCGAGTAGGCTGGGATTGCTACTGCAGCCAGGATACCGATAATGGCCACAACGATCATCAGTTCGATCAGGGTGAAGCCAGCTTGTGCCTGGCGCTTGATCATCTTCAAAGATTTCATTTGCTGCTCCTTCAGGTAAGAAACTAAAAAATTGGGTAGGACACTTGGGTATGAGCAATCACCGTGCCAGCTCAATTTTTCAGCAAACCCCCATGATTTCTGTCAAAAACTGTCAGTTCCGTCCTGCTGGGATGACGATTTTGGTCAGCAGGACCGCAAACTTTGTCAGTTTGCGGCGTTGCCGCATGACAATTTTCGTCAGCTGGCACGGAAGGCCATCAGGATGCCGCTGAGGTCGAGGATGTCGCCGGCCTTCAGCGGGTGCTGCTGGCGCGGCATCGGATCGCCGTTCAGCAGGGGCGATTTGTCGCCTTCGACGTGGGCCACGGAGTAACCCTCGGGCGCGCGTGCGATCACCACCACTTGCACGCCAGGACGGCCCAGGCTGGTGACCGCATTGTTCAGGCTCAGGGTTTTTCCGGCGTTGGTGCCGTTCAGGACTTCGATATGGGCCAGCGGCAGTTCGGCGAACTGGGTGTTCGGCGCGGCGGCCGCAGCCGGGGGCGGAACCGGCATGGCGGGGATGGTGGCAGCGGCGGCGGCCAGGGGACGGATGCCGTCGCTGACGAATTCGAGGTGATACTTGGCCATCTTGATCACGTCCTTGTTCTGCAGGAAGTGCTTGCCGATGCGGTGGCCGTTCACAAATGTACCATTTGTGCTTTGCAGGTCTTCCAGGAAGGAGTCGTCCAGGATGGTGGTGACGAGGGCGTGCTCACCACTGACTGCGGGGTGATTCAGCACAATGTCGTTATGCTTATGGCGGCCGACGGTCATGCGCTCCTTGGTAAGCTGCACGGTCTGCTCAATTACACCTTCTCGCATCACGAGTAGTTTTGCCAAATCGATATCCTCCTGGTAAACAAAAACGGGGAGCCGAAGCTCCCCGTTATCATACAGCTACTATTACAGCATTGCCTTCAACAGGCGGCCCATTTCGGATGGGTTTTTGGTGACTTTGATGCCGCAGGCTTCCATGATTTCCAGTTTGGCTTGCGCGGTGTCGGCGCCGCCGGAGATCAGCGCGCCGGCGTGGCCCATGCGCTTGCCTGGAGGAGCGGTGACACCGGCGATGAAGCCAACCACTGGCTTCTTCATGTTGTCCTTGATCCAACGGGCTGCGTTGGCTTCGTCCGGACCGCCGATTTCGCCGATCATGATCACAGCGTCGGTGTCAGGATCGTCGTTGAACATGCGCATCACGTCGATGTGCTTCAGGCCGTTGATCGGGTCGCCGCCGATACCAACTGCCGAAGACTGGCCCAGGCCCAGGGCGGTCAGCTGTGCAACCGCTTCGTAGGTCAGGGTACCGGAGCGGGAAACCACGCCGATGCGGCCCTTGCGGTGGATGTGGCCAGGCATGATGCCGATCTTGATTTCGTCAGGAGTGATCAGGCCTGGGCAGTTAGGGCCCAGCAGCAGGGTCTTGGAACCTGCTTTAGCCATGCGGTCTTTCACTTCCATCATGTCGCGGACTGGAATGCCTTCGGTGATGCAGATGGCCAGGTCCAGTTCAGCTTCCACGGCTTCCCAGATCGCGGCGGCTGCGCCTGCTGGCGGAACGTAGATCACGGAAACGGTCGCGCCGGTTTCCGATGCTGCTTCCTTGACGGAAGCGTAGATCGGGATGCCTTCGAAGTCTTCGCCGGCTTTCTTCGGGTTCACGCCAGCAACGAAGGCATTCTTGCCGTTCGCGTAGTCGCGGCACATGCGGGTGTGGAACTGGCCGGTCTTGCCGGTGATGCCCTGGGTGATGACTTTGGTGTCTTTATTGATCAGGATAGACATATCGATTCCTTAATTATTTACCGGCAGCAGCGGCAACAACGGCCTTGGCTGCTTCTTCCATGGTGTCAGCGGCGATGATTGGCAGGCCGGATTCGGCCAGCATCTTCTTGCCCAGGTCTTCGTTGGTGCCCTTCATGCGCACGACCAGCGGCACGGACAGGGACACGGCCTTGGCGCCGGCGATCACGCCTTCGGCGATCACGTCGCAGCGCATGATGCCGCCGAAGATGTTCACC
>CAMLSG010000152.1 GCA_946482635.1 uncultured Duganella sp. | reverse complement strand
GACTTGATGACCGTTATGCCGGCGGGGCCCAGGAAACGGTCGATGGTCAGCGGAGATACCCGGATGAACTGGACCGGGAAGAAATGCCGCTGGTCAGAGAAGGGCCACCAGATTGCGGCGCCCAGGCCACCGGTTGTCAGCATATCGAGCAAGGGATGCGAAACGCAGGCGACCGACACGAAAG
The DNA here is from genome assembly GCA_946482635.1 of uncultured Duganella sp. Next base: position 13,017 of record CAMLSG010000152.1, on the reverse strand, counting down.
CCATGGCGGCCCAGCGTTTCGCGCGTAGCCAAGGCGCGGCGAGTGCCGCCAACATTCCCATTGCGAGCGCAAATGCAATCGAATGCGAAGCACCGCGATGGCCGAGCTGGTTTGCGTATTCGATCCCGAGCTTGAACGCGATGACGTCCATGTCCGGCACGATCGCGGCAACCATGCCGGCTAACAGCAGCCGGCGTGAAATGCGTTTTGGGCCAAGTACGACGCCGATTGCCAGCGGAATCGCTGGATGGGTAAGGATAGTGGGCATGGTGCAGGGGAACTTAAATGGGAGGCTTGCTGTGGAAATCGACGTACAGGGCCTGCAGTTGCAATGGCAGCTTTTTCCAATATGCGGCGGCTTTCGCCGGCGGCACCTGCCAGAACAGGTTCTCCACAAACGAAACGTCGATGCAGCGCCTGACTTCTTCGCTGGCTGACGCGAATACGTGCGCGATGAACAGGAAGGCCTCCGCACTTTCGGGGAGATAGGCCTGCCGCCTCATCTCATCGTTCAATGCATTGGCGACGAATTGGAACCAGCCGTAGGCATCTTGCTCCGAAGGCTGCTCGCCCCAGTCCTTGAGGTACTTGCGATCAGTCTTCCGGGCCAGGGTGGGGAAACGTTCTCTGACTGCCAAATAGAAGGAGGCATTCGTCTCCATTACTCTTTGGGACAGTCGACCGGAGGCAACGGGCCGAATACGACCTCGGAATCAGCCGGACCCGAAGTCTGCAGGATGTAGACGACTTTGGCTGCACTGTCGACGTACATCATGTGCGCGCGGCCGCCAGGCATCATGCCCGGGGAATTCAGCGTCATGTGTCGCGTATCGCGCAACTTCTCGGGAAGCTGCGGCACTGTCGGCCATTTTTCGCGGGTGCCGGATGGTGACACGAAGCTGGCGTAGTGCGCAGCCGTGCAACGCCAGATTGGTTCCGGCTCAGGAGGTGCAGCGCCCAGCGCTGCTGCAAGCAGTAATGAGATCGCCATATCGGGATGATAGATCAAAAATCAGTTGTTCAATTGACTTTAATTGTTACCGTCGGCTGAGCTGCGGCCTGGCTGGCGGGGCGCCGCTTTCCATGCGGATGCGCAGTTCCCCGTCTTCCTTGACCAGCAGGGCTGCATACGAATGGGATGTGGTCTCGGCGCCGGCCTGGTCGCTACGTGCGACACCGCCAGTAACCATGACCGACTGCTCGCCAAGTTTTTCGTATGCCAGGCCTTGCCAGCGGAACGTGACCGGCGGCTTCCAGCTTTTTGCGTATTCGCTCGACAGCTTGTCGAACGTAAGTTCTTCTTTCCACTCTCCGCCGATGAAAATGGTGCCGCGTCGGGAATAGCGGTTGACGAGCGCCTTGCGGTCGCCAGCCGTGACGTCATCTGCGTAGGTGTCCATGAAGAAGTGCGCGAGATCGAGGATGTCGGTTGCTGCGGGATCCGCACAGGCGATCTTGGGCAAAGGGCCGAAGAACACCACGGAATCGACGGTGCCGGCGGATTGCTCGATGTAGGCGTTGCCGGATTTTGTATCAACGTACATGACATGCGCTTTGCCGCCGGCATAGGCGCCCGATGTATTGAGCAGCATTGACCTCTTGTTGCGCAAATGTTCCGGCAAGGCCTTCAGCACTGGCCACTTGGCGGTGGTGCCGGATGGGGAGACGAAGGAACCATAGTGCCTTGCGGTGCAGCGCCAGGCGGGATCGGGATCGGTTGGCGCGGAGCCGATTGCGGCAGCCGCCAACAATATGAGCAAGCTCATTTTTCTGCCAGCTCCTTGATGCGTTGGGGGATGAGGTCCATCTTGCGGTCAGTGTTCAACGCGTCGCAGCTATCCGCGACTTCCTGCTCCTGTCCGAGTTCTTTGGCGAAGTAAAGTTTTTCGCAGTCGCAGCGTAGGCGGGCCTTGAGTTTCCTGCCCTGCCTGAGTTCCGCCACCCAGCACGAGTCGGCACAGCCGCAGGACCGGTAAGTCAGTACTTCGCCGGCTCGGCTCCAGTCAAGTTTGTATAAGGGGGGCGGGCCGGCGGCGTAGGCTGCAGGCTGGAGCAGGATCAGGGGCGCAACGACGATGGCGGTGAGGCTTCTCATGGCGAAATGCTAACACGGCATGGGAAATTTTCCCGCCGCCTTGCGTGAAATCGGGAAATCGTTCCGCGCGCACTGCCTAAGATGATCGCTCGTTGTTTGAGAGGAGAGCATCATGATTGACCACGTATCCATTGCCACCCGCGACCTGCCGCGCGCGGTGGAGTTCTATACAGCCTGCCTGGAACCGCTCGGCTACAGCGTGCAGCACCAGGACGACAAGCAGGCCATTTTCGGTGCAGACGGCCACTGGGCCTTTGCCATCTACCCGGCGCAAGGCGACGCACCGTTGGTGGGCCAGCGCGGGCACATCGCCATCAAGTCGCCATCGCAACTGGCCACGCACGCCTTCCATGCCAACGCCATGGCACAAGGCGCGGCTTCCCTGCGCAAGCCGGGCCTGCGTCCTGATGTCAACGAGCGCTATTTTGGGACGATGATCACCGATCCGGACCAGCACACGATCGAAGTGGTGCACTGGCTGGATTAATTTGGTGCACGGGGCCGGCCGGCGGCTGGCCCGCATTTTGCTCTATGGCTTGGGTCATCAAACTTCACCCAAGCACCCATGACCACCATACGCTCAGCCCACCCGGCCGATGCTGCTGCCATCACTGCAATCTACAACCACTACGTATCAAGCACCACCATTACTTTCGAAGAGGCAGAAGTCGGCATCGACGAGATGGCCAGCCGCATTACGAAAGTGATTTCGTCCAAGCTGCCCTGGCTGGTGCTTGAGCAGGACGGCAAGATCCTGGGCTACGCCTACGCCAGCAAATGGAAGGAGCGCTCCGCCTATCGCTTCTCGGTCGAAAGCTCGATCTACCTGCACCAGGAAGTGCGCGGCAAAGGCTTTGCGCGCAAGCTGTACCAGCATTTGTTCAACCTGCTGCGCCAGAGCGGCGTGCATCTGGTGATTGGCGGCGTGGCGCTGCCAAATGATGCCAGCGTCGGCTTGCATGAGAAGATGGGCTTCCAGCCGGTCGGCGCGTTCAAGGAAGTCGGCCGCAAGTTCGGCCGCTGGATCGACGTCAGCTACTGGCAGCTGCGCCTGGAGTGATCAGGCCTGCTCGCGGTGGCGCAGCACTACGGTTTCAGTCGGCGCGAAATGGCGCGCCAGGCGTTCGGCCATATACACTGAACGGTGCTGGCCGCCGGTGCAGCCGACGGCCACCGTCAGGTAGGAACGGTTGTCGCGCTTGAAGTGCGGCAGCCATTTGGTGACGAAGCCCTTGATATCCTGGAACATCTCTTCCGCGCTTTCCTGCGCATCGAGGAAAGCGATCACCGGTGCGTCGCGGCCGTTCAAAGGGCGCAAGGTCAGGTCGTAATACGGGTTGGGAATCGCGCGCACGTCGAACACGAAATCGGCGTCAAGCGGCACGCCGACCTTGAAGGCGAAGGATTCGAAGAACAGCGTCAGCGGCGCGTTTTCGCTGTGCACCAGGTCCTTGACCCAGGCGCGCAGTTTGTTGGCATTCATCTCCGAAGTGTCGATCACTATGCCAAGCTGCTGGATTGCGGACAGGCGCTCGCGTTCCTCTGCGATGCATTCGATCAGGGTACGGCGGGCCGCAGGATTTTCGCCGGGCGCCAGTTCGTGCGAGAGCGGGTGGCTGCGCCGGGTTTCGGAGAAGCGGGCTACAAGCGAGTGGGTATTCGCGGTGAGGAAGATGACCTTGACCTCATGGCCATCTTCTTTCAGCTTGCGGTACTCGCCGGGCAGGCTGGCAAGGCTGGAGGCGCTGCGCGCATCGACTGCGACGGCCAATGCATCCGTTCCTTCCATCGCGAGGCGATTGATCAGGTCCGGCAGCAGTGCAGGCGGCAGGTTGTCGACGCAGTAGTAGCCGATGTCTTCAAGGACATTCAGCGCAACGGATTTTCCGGAGCCGGAGATGCCGGTGAGTAGGATGATTCGCATGTGACTGATAGTACCATCAACTTGGCATCAGTCGCCGGACATGGCCTGGCGTTGGCGCTCCATGAATTCCTGCAGCGTGTCGATGCCGCGCAGTTGCAGGATGGTGTTGCGTACCGCAGCTTCCAGCAGAACCGCGATGTTGCGGCCGGCAGCAACCGGAATCACGACCTTGCGGATCGGAAGTCCCAGCACGTCTTCGGTCGGGAACTGGAATGGCAGGCGTTCCACTTCTTCTTCCAGCGCGGAACGGCGCACCAGGTGCACGATCAGCTTCAGGCGCATCTTGCGGCGCACGGCAGTCTCGCCGAAGATCGCCTTGATATCGAGCAGGCCCAGGCCGCGCACTTCCAGCAGGTTTTGCAGCAGCGGCGGGCAGCGGCCTTCGATCATGTTGGGCGCGATGCGCGCGAATTCCACAGCATCGTCGGCCACCAGGCCGTGCGAGCGTGAAATCAATTCAAGTCCCAGCTCGGATTTGCCGAGGCCGGAGTCGCCGGTGATCAGCACGCCCACGCCCAGCACGTCCATGAACACGCCGTGCATGATGATGCGCTGCGCCAGCTTCTTCGACAGGTAGACGCGCAGGAAGTCGATCACCTGCGCCGCCGGCAGCGGCGTGGAAAACAGCGGGATATTTTTTTCGTCGCAGATCGCCAGGATATCCGGCGGCGTCTCGAGACCCTGCGCGATGATCAGCGCCGGCGGGCCGCCTGCGATCAGTTCACCGATCACGTGGGCGCGCGTCAGCGACTTGAGGCGCTGGTAGTAATTGATTTCCTGGTGGCCGAACACCTGGATGCGTCCAGGGTGAATTGTATTCAAGTGGCCAACCTGGTCGGCCGCCGAAGCGACGTCGCCGGAGATCAGGCGTTCGCCGCCGGGAAAGCCGGCGAACCAGCCCAGTTGCAGGGTTTCGCGATTGTCGTCGTACAGTCTCTGGATCGTCAGCGGCGTTTGCAGCATGTTCAACCTGCCGCTTGCAGGCTAGGCTGCCAGTTGACGATGCGGCTGTAGACCGATTTCGGGTCCGGATCTTCCGTCAAAGCCTGGCGGAAGGCGTCGTCCGAAAACATTTCTGCGATCTCGGACAGGATTTCGAGGTGCTGCTGCGTCACGTGGTCCGGAATGAGCAGGAAGAACAGCAGGTTGACAGGCTTGCCATCCGGCGATTCGAAAGGAATCGGCTCGGCCAGGCGGACGAAGGCGGCCAACGGCGCCTTCAGGCTCTTGGAACCCTTGATGCGCCCGTGCGGTACAGCCACGCCGTGGCCGAGGCCGGTGGAGCCCAGGCGTTCACGCGCGAACAGGTTGTCCGATACGGTGGAGCGAGCGATGCCGCAGTTGTTCTCAAAGATCAGACCGGCTTGCTCGAAAGCGCGCTTTTTGCTGGAGACTTCCAGGTCGAGCTGGACGTTCTCTAGCGAAAGGATTTTGCTCAGGTTATTCATGACGCGACATTGATGTGCTTTGCGAGCGCATTATAGGCCTCTTTCTCAGCCGTGTAACTCGAATTTCACGCAATGTTTCCTTGTGGAAAAAGCTTTTACTGGCGGGCGTTGCGCAAATTGGACGGCCGCTGTGCACTACTAAAGTTGGTGCGCCATGGGTTGATATCAAGGCCGCCTCGGCGGGTATATCGTGCATACACGGTCAGGTGCTGCGGCTTGCACTGGCGCAGGATGTCCGTGAAGATGCGCTCGACGCACTGCTCGTGGAATTCATTATGCTCGCGGAAGCCGATCAGGTATTTGAGCAGGCTCTCCTGGTCGATTTGCGGGCCGTAATAGCTGATCTGCACACTGCCCCAGTCGGGCTGGCCGGTGACCAGGCAATTCGACTTCAGCAAATGAGAGACGAGGGTCTCCTCTACTGGCAGCTCGTCGAAGTTGGCCTTCAGGGTTTCCGGCTGCGGGGAGTAATTGTCGACGTCGATGTCGAGCCGGTCCAGCAACTGGCCTTCCAGTTCGCCCATTCCGAGTTTTTCAAAGTCTTCCTGCATGGTCAGGGTGACGTGCACGCTGGCGCCAGCTGCGGCGGACAAGTCTTGCTGCAGCAGGATTTTCAGGGCGTCCGGGCCGGCCAGCCTGGTCTGGTTGAAGGAATTGAGGTAAAGCTTGAAAGATTTAGATTCGATCAAGTTTGGCGAATCGGCAGGGATGGTGAAGCGGGCCACGGCCACTTGCGGCTTGCCGCGCATGTTCAGCCAGGACAGCTCGTAGCCGTTCCAGATATCCACGCCGAAGAAGGGCAGGGTGCCTTTCAGGCCCAGCTCATCGCGCTTGCCCTGGCGCGGGATCGGGAACAGCAGTTCCGGCGCGTAGTCGGTGCGGTAGGCGGAGGTTTTGCCGAGGGGGGAATGTTCTGGGAGGTTGGACATGGCGGACTTTTCTTGAAACGGTCTGCCAGTTTACCAAAAACCGGTAAATCTGGGTCTGACCCGCAGGGTCAGACCCCCAACGGTTTCGAAGCCGCGGGTTGAGTTGTAGGCTTTTGAATTTCGTCGAAGATCAACGGCGCACAACCAACACCAACAGCGGTAGCGCTGACAGGGTCTGACCCTGAGGGTCAGACCCTGGTTTACCGGTTTCAGAGGAACAGCTTATACACCGGATTCTGCGTCTCATCCCAATAGCGATACCCCAGGGTAGCCAGGAACTGCGCAAACTTATCCATATCCTGTGACGGCACCTGCAAGCCAATCAGGATGCGCCCCACATCGCCGCCCTGCGAACGGTAATGGCACAAGGAGATGTTCCACTCCGGCGCCATCGAATCCAGGAAGCGCATCAGCGCACCCGGACGCTCCGGGAATTCAAAGCGATACAGAAGTTCATCCTTGGCCAGCACGCTCTTGCCGCCAACCAAGTGGCGCAGGTGCGACTTGGCCAGTTCGTCATGCGTCAGGTCCAGCGTCTTGAAGTTGTTCTCTTCAAAGCGCCGCGCAATCGCCGACGATTCACCGCGATCGGCGATCTGCACGCCCACGAACACGTGCGCCTGGTCCTCGTCGCTGATGCGGTAGTTGAACTCGGTCACATTGCGCGGACCCACCAGGCTGCAGAAACGCTTGAACGAACCGCGTTGTTCCGGCATGGTGACGGCGAATACCGCTTCGCGCGACTCGCCCAGTTCCGCGCGTTCGGCCACAAAGCGCAGGCGGTCAAAGTTCATATTGGCGCCGCTACAGATGGTGACCAGCGTTTCGCCGCGCACCGGGTATTTGCCCATCTCCGCGCGCTCGACGTAAGCCTTGGCGCCGGCAACTGCCAGCGCGCCGGAAGGCTCCAGGATCGAACGGGTGTCGGTGAACACGTCCTTGATCGCCGCGCAGATTGCATCGGTATCGACCACGATCACTTCGTCGACGAACTGCTGCGCGAGGCGGAAGGTTTCTTCGCCCACCAGGCGCACGGCGGTGCCGTCGGCGAACAGGCCAACGTCGGACAAGGTGATGCGTTCGCCGGCCTTGATGGAGCGGCCCATCGCATCCGAATCCATGGTCTGCACGCCGATGACCTTGATGTCCGGGCGCAGCTGCTTCACATAGGCTGCGACACCGGCAATCAGGCCGCCGCCGCCGATCGGCACGAAGATCGCGTGGATCGGGCCGGAATGCTGGCGCAGGATTTCCATGGCAATGGTGCCCTGGCCGGCGATCACTTCCGGATCGTCGAAGGGGTGCACGAAGGTCAGCTTCTGCTCTTTTTCAAGCTGCAGGGCGTGGTTGTAGGCATCCGTATAGGACTCGCCATGCAGCACAACCTCCACGCTGGCGCCGCCGCGGCGGCGCACGGATTCGACTTTCAGCAGCGGGGTGGTGGCAGGCATGACGATGAGGGCGCGGCAACCGAGTTTGGCTGCGGACAGGGCGACGCCCTGCGCGTGATTCCCGGCGGAGGCGCAAATGACGCCGCGCTTCAATTGCGCGTCGCTCAGATTCGCCATCTTGTTGTAAGCGCCGCGTACCTTGAAGCTAAAGACGTCCTGCATGTCCTCGCGCTTGAAGTAAATCTGGTTGTCAATTCGTTGCGAGAGAATCGGAGCCAGTTCGAGCGGGGTTTCATGGGCCACGTCGTAGACGCGGGAGGTCAGGATTTTCTTCAGGTAGTCGATAGTCATAATTTGCAAAGGATTTGAGTGGTGCAAGGACTGTCAACGGCGGGTAACCGAAGGGGTGGCACGCCTGCCATGCGGGTATGCATTGGCGCGGGCTGTCTGGTGTGCCGGGTGTTCTGGTCGGTTCATTATAATGGAAGCCTATGATCGAATCTGCAATCCAATGGCTGCTGGGTGTGTTGGCGGCGCCCGAAGTGGGACTGACCTCGGTCTTTATCATCAGTTTTGTCTCTGCCACGCTGGTGCCGCTGGGGTCCGAGCCCGCTGTCTTTGCCGTCTGCAAAGCCAATCCCGACATGTTCTGGCCAGCCATTGCGGTCGCGACCGTAGGCAATACCCTAGGCGGCGTGGTCGACTACTGGATCGGTTATTACGCCAAGAAAGCCTTTACCAAGGAACGTTCCAGCCGCTGGTTCGGCTGGCTGGCGCACTACGGGGCCAAGACCATGCTGCTGTCCTGGGTGCCGGGCATCGGCGATCCGCTGTGCACGCTGGGCGGCTGGCTGAAGCTGCCGTTCTGGCCCGCGACCATGTATATGGCGATCGGCAAGCTGGCGCGCTACATCACGATGACTTCGCTGCTGTTGTATGTGCCGGACGGTGCATGGCGCTCGATCGCGCATGCATTGGGCGGTTGATCTTAATCCGATCCCAGGCCGCGCAGCAGCAGCAGCAGGGCGGCGGCCAGCTCGCCCTCGTACTCATACCGTAACGGTTCCAGTTCTGGAGCGGCCAGCACTTCGCACAAAGCCGGCGCCGGGTGGCTGAGTGGCCAGAGCCCGATCATGAGCGGGATGGCCAGGCGCATGAAGGTGATATAAGCAGCGGCTGGCAGCGCCGGTGCCCTCGCGTGCAGCAGGTCCGCTACCGCTGCCGTCATGGCGATGGTGCGCAGCTTGAATTCCTTCAGCCTATCCTGCGATACATTGCGCTCGATGATCGAAGGCAGAATGCTGAGCAGGCGGCACATCAGTGGATAAGCAGCGCTGGCGCCGGCGAAGGCCTGTGCAACCTGCTGTCCGGTTGCCGGCTGCACGGCGGCGAGCCGCTCATCCAATTCCTGCTGCCAGCGTCCGGTCTCCTCTTCCAGTAAAGCCAGCAGCAAGGCTTCGCGATTCTCGAAATACCGGTAGACATTCGATTTGGTCATTTCGGCGCGCCGCGCCAGCTCATTCAAGCCAAGCTCGCTGACTTCCATGCCGTTGCGCAGGGCAGCCTTGGCGGTTTCCAGCAAATGGAGGCGGCGCTCCTCTTTCTGTTCGGGGCGGCGGGCGCGCTGAAATGTCTCTGGTGCTGTCATAAATTAATCAGACGTTCTGGTGAGAGGCGCAACTTTATCATCGCAAAGCTGCTTGACAAGAGACCAGTGGTCTCATAGATTGGAGACCAGTGGTTTCTTATATCGAATATCTCACACGGAGTGCAAGATGGCTACCCCTTTAATGGTTCGTTCGGAAATTCTTGGGCAGGATCTGAGCGGCAAGACTTATGTTGTCACCGGCGCCAATTCCGGCATCGGCCTGGTGACCACCCAGCAATTGGCCAAGCAAGGCGCGACTGTCGTCATGGGCGTGCGCCGGGTCGAGGAGGGGGAGCGGGTTGCTGCTGAAATCCGGCAAGCGCTGCCGTCGGCAAAGCTGGCCGTGTACCGGCTGGCGTTGGACGATCTTGCTTCCGTCCGCGCCTTTGCGGCCGAGGTCAACCGCGAGCATCCAAAGCTGCAGGGACTGGTCAACAATGCGGGGGTCATGAAAACGCCATTCGGCCGCACCAAGGACGGCTTTGAAACGCAATTTGGCGTCAACCACCTGGGCCATTTCCTGCTTACCGAGCTGCTGCTCAATGCGTTGAAGGCGGGCGCGCCATCGCGCGTGGTCAACCTGTCGAGCTATTTCCATGAGTTTGCCATGGGGCGCAAGGGCGAAATCCACTTCGAGGACCTGAACTACGAGCAGCGGCCATTCGATACCTGGGAAGCGTACGCGCAATCGAAGCTTGCCAACTTGCTGCATGCCCGCGAGCTCAGCCGCCGGCTGGCCGGCAGCGGCGTGGTTGCCGTCAGCGTCAATCCCGGTTTTGTGCGTACCAACTTGCTCAGGGTTCCGCTGCCGATGTGGCTGCAGCGCCTGCTGGTGATCCCGGTGCTGCGCCTGGCTGGAATGATCGAGCCTTGGGAAGGCACGCAAACTACTCTGCACGCCTTGCTCGCGCCTGAAGTGGAAGGCCAATCGGGCGCATACTACAGCCAGATAGCTGCCTATAAGGACAAGCCGTCGCGCAAGGGTGGGTGGCCGTTGCGCTCGCCTAATCCGGTGGCACATGACGACGACGTGGCCAGGCGCTTATGGGACGTCAGTGAAACCCTGGTGCAGGCAAAGTAAGCGCTGGCCTGCCGCGTGAGCGGGATCGTAAGATTCCGCATAGCAGCAGTGTTGCGAAATTCCAGATTGACGGGCCGGCATGTCGCAAAATTAAAAATGGAATCTTCGTCGATATATGAAATTATATTTTGCTGATTGACGTTAACGGAACCCTTCGGCCTTCTAAGGCTGTTCCCATCTTGTGCGCCGCAATAAGTTAGAATGTTCTGTCCCAGCGTCAGCCCCCCGTCCACGCAATATGAACGCACCAGCTCAAATCCAGGCACTGCTCGCCGAATCGCCCGATGGTCACGCCCCCACCCGTCTGCGGGAAATTCCATACAACTACACCTCGTTCTCTGATCGCGAAATCGTGATCCGCCTGCTGGGCGAAGAGTCCTGGGCGTTGCTGGATGAATTGAGGGCATCCCGCCAAACCGGCCGTTCCGCGCGCATGCTGTACGAAGTGCTGGGCGATATCTGGGTCGTACGCCGCAACCCTTACTTGCAGGACGACCTGCTGGATAACCCGAAGCGCCGCCAGGCGCTGATCGACGCGCTGCATCACCGCCTGTCGGAAGTGGACAAGCGCCGCAACACCGTCGACGCAGCGGCCGATGCCGAATCGGAGAAGCGCAGCGGCAACGTGGAAAAGTTGCTGCGCGCCGCGAGCAAGGCCGTGGCCGATTTCGGCGAAGAATTCCGCCAGATGTACGACCTGCGCAAGCGTACGCAGAAGGTGCTGGGCAAGTACACCGAAAAGCACAATATCTGCTTCGACGGCATGAAGCGCATCACCCACGTGACCGACGCCACCGACTGGCGCGTCGAGTATCCGTTCGTGGTGCTGACGCCTGACAGCGAAGATGAGATGGCCGGCCTGGTGAAAGGCTGTATCGAACTTGGCCTGACCATCATCCCGCGCGGCGGCGGCACCGGCTACACCGGCGGCGCGATCCCGCTGACACCTCTGTCGGCCGTGATCAACACCGAGAAGCTGCTCAAGCTGGGCGCCGTTGAAATGAAAGTGCTGCCGGGCCTGGACCGCGAATACGCGACCGTCCACTCGGAAGCAGGCGTCATCACCAACAAGGTCAGCGAAGCGGCCGAGAAGGCGGGCTTCGTGTTCGCGGTCGACCCGACCTCGGCCCACGCCTCCTGCATCGGCGGCAATATTGCGATGAACGCGGGCGGCAAGAAAGCCGTGCTGTGGGGCACCGCGCTGGATAACCTGGCGTCGTGGCGCATGGTCGACCCGAACGGCGACTGGCTGGAAGTCACGCGCCTGGACCACAACCTTTCCAAGATCCACGACACGCCGCTGGCGCGCTTCAAGCTGGAATGGACGCACCCGAACGGCCGAGGTGAGTCGAAGGGCGAGCCGTTCAAGACCGAGATCCTGGAAATCGAAGGCCGCAAGTTCCGCAAGGAAGGCCTGGGCAAGGACGTCACCGACAAATTCCTGGCCGGCCTGCCGGGCGTGCAGAAAGAGGGCACCGATGGCCTGATCACCTCGGCGCGCTGGATCCTGCACAAGATGCCGAAGTTCACGCGCACCGTCTGCCTGGAGTTCTTCGGCCAGGCGCGCGATGCGATCCCGTCGATCGTGGAAATCAAGGATTACCTGGACGGCCTGCCGGCGCAGGGCGAACAGTTCAAGACCATCCGCCTGGCTGGCCTGGAGCACCTGGACGAGCGCTACCTGCGCGCCGTCGGCTACGCCACCAAGTCCAAGCGCGGCGTGCTGCCGAAGATGGCGCTGTTCGGCGACATCGTCGGCGACGACGAAGACGCCGTGGCGCTGGCAGCATCCGAAGTGGTACGCCTGGCGAACACCCGCGTCGGCGAAGGCTTCGTGGCCGTGAGCCCGGAAGCGCGCAAGAAATTCTGGCTGGACCGCGCCCGCACTGCGGCTATTGCGAAGCATACCAACGCCTTCAAGATTAACGAAGACGTGGTGATCCCGCTGAATCGCATGGGCGAGTACACCGACGGCATCGAGCGCATCAACATCGAGCTGTCGATCAAGAACAAGCTGCAGCTGGCGCAGGAACTGCGCGAATTCCTTGGCGCGGACAAGCTCCCGATCGGCAAGAGCGACGACGCCACCGACGACAAGGTTGGCTACGCGGAAATGCTGGGCGACCGTCAGGCGCAAGCGCTGGCGCTGGTGGACCAGGTGCATGCACGCTGGACCTTCATCCTGGCCAACCTGGACAAACCGCTGGCCGATGTGCGCGGCGAGCTGCTGGCGCTGGGCCTGGAGCACCTGGCCGGCGCCCTGGACGACCGCCTGCAGCACCAGCCGCAAGCGACCCTGTTCGACGTGGCGCAAGACCGCACCGTGCGCATCAGCTGGAAGCAGGAGATCCGCGCCCAGTTGCGCCAGATCTTCAACGGCGGCGCCTACAAGCAGATCCTCGACGAAGCCCAGGCGATCCACAAGCGCGTGCTGCACGGCCGCGTCTTCGTGGCGCTGCACATGCACGCCGGCGACGGCAACGTGCACACCAACCTGCCGG
>CAMLSG010000151.1 GCA_946482635.1 uncultured Duganella sp. | reverse complement strand
CTGATGGTGAGATTCATACACACTCCTAAAGATGATGTCGCTCTCGAGTTCGTGCACGCCGAAACGCACAGAGGAACCCATGCACTACAAAGATTTGCGGAGGCTTACTGGAGGGATCTTCAACGCTTCTCGATATTTGGCAACAGTCCGTCGCGCAATCACCATGCCTTGTTCTCCCAGCATGTCCGCAATCTTACTGTCGGATAAAGGATTTTTCGGGTCTTCTGCTCCTGTCAATTGCACGATCAGCGCCCGTATCGCAGTCGATGAAGCCTCACCCCCAGCTTCGGTCGCGACGTGGCTGCCAAAGAAATATTTCAACTCAAACATGCCATGTGGGGTGAGCATATATTTTTGAGTTGTTACGCGAGAAATAGTGCTCTCGTGTAGTCCCAGTGTATCAGCAATTTCACGCAACACAAGGGGCCTCATGGCGACCGCGCCATGGCTGAAAAAATTCTTTTGTCTTTCTACTATCGCTTCCGCGACGCGCAGGATCGTGTCGAAACGCTGGCGCATATTCTTGATCAGCCACTTGGCTTCCTGCAGCTGGCCGTTCATTTGCGACTCGCTCTTGCCTTGCTTGAGCAGGTTGGCGTACAGCGCGTTGACGCGCAGGCGCGGCACCACGTCGTTGTTCAGGGTGACCACCCAGCCGCCGCGGCCCTTTTTCACGATCACGTCCGGCACCACATAGTCTGACTCGCCTGACGCAAATTCGGCGCCCGGGTGCGGATTGCACTGGCGGATCACGCACTGTGCTTCGCGCAAGTCTTCGTCGTCGCAGTCGAGGGCCTTCTTCAGCTTGGTGAACTCGCGCTGGGCGAACCAGGTCAGGTGCTTCTCGACGATGGTCAGCGCCATGCGGCGCGTGACCAGCGGCACGCCGGGCATGCGCTTGATCTGCAGCGCCAGGCATTCGGAGGCGTTGCGCGCGGCGACGCCGGGCGGGTCGAAGGTTTGCAGCAGCACCAGGCTGCAGCGCAGGTCGTCCAGTTCGATTTCCAGCTCGGGCGGCAGGCGCTCGTGGATCTCTTCCAGCGGTTCTTCTAGGTAGCCGTTGTCGTCCAGCGCGTCGATGATCAGTTCCATCAGCGCGCGGTCGCGCGGCTCCTGCACGGTGACGCGCATCTGCTCCAGCAGGTGTTCGCGCAGGGTGCAGCCGGAAGCTTCCAGCTGCGGCCGGCTGTCTTCGTCGTCGGCGGATTTGCTGCCGGAGCTGGCGCTCCAGTCGGCATCGTCGCTGCCGTTGCCGGCGCTTTCGTTGTCGCCGCCTTCATAGGCGTCGCCTTCGCCGGTCGCGGCAAGCGCTTCGCCGCCCTCGCCCGGTGCGGCTTCCGCCGAAGGGGTGGCCGGGCCTTCGGCGCCATTGCCGTTGCCCTGGCTGATGGCACCGTCGGCCAGCAGGCGCACCGAGTGGTCGAGCGGATCGTCGAGGCGCTCAAGCATGGGATTGTCGCCAAGCAGCTGTTCCAACTCCTGGTGCAGCTCCAGCGTGGACAGCTGCAGCAGGCGGATGGATTGTTGCAGCTGCGGCGTCAGCGCCAGGTGTTGCGAGGTTCGCAGTTGCAGTGTTTGTTTCATGGCCTTCGCTTACATGCGGAAGTGTTCGCCGAGGTAGACGCGGCGTACGGATTCATTGGCAATGATGTCGTCCGGGCGGCCCGAAGCCAGCACCGAGCCCTGGTTGATGATGTAGGCGCGGTCGCAAATGCCGAGGGTCTCACGCACATTATGGTCGGTGATCAGGACGCCGATATTGCGCTCCTTCAGGAAACGCACAATACGTTGGATTTCGATCACGGCGATCGGGTCGACGCCGGCAAACGGTTCGTCCAGCAGCACGAAACGCGGGTTGGTCGCCAGGGCGCGCGCAATTTCCACGCGCCGGCGTTCGCCACCGGACAGGGACAGGGCCGGGTTCTCGCGCAGCTTTTCAATCTGCAAGTCAGCCAGCAGCGCTTCCAGGCGCTGGTCGATCTCGGCCTTGGGCAGCGGCTTGCCGTCAACCTTCTGGAGTTCCAGCACGGCACGGATATTTTCTTCCACCGTCAGCTTGCGGAACACCGAAGCCTCCTGCGGCAGGTAGGACAGGCCCAGCAAGGCGCGCTTGTGGATGGGCAGGCTCGAGACGTCGGTGCCGCCGATATCGATGGTGCCCGCATCGGAGGCCACCAGGCCCACGATCATGTAGAACGAGGTGGTCTTGCCGGCGCCGTTGGGGCCGAGCAGGCCGACCACTTCGCCGCAGTCCACTTGCAGCGACACGTCGTGCACTACCTGGCGTTTGCCATAGGTCTTCTGGAGGCCGCGCACGACCAGCGTGCTGGCGCAGGTATTTGCTTGCATGCTTACTTCTTCTCCGCTGGCGGGGTGGCAGGTGGTTCGGTACGGGTCGGCTGGATCACCATGGTGCCGCGGCCGCCACCGGGCTTGCTTTCGCCGCTGGCGGTATTGCGCACGCTGAAGAACTCCTTGCGGCTGTCATAGGAGATGAATTCGCCCTGCACTTCATCGTTCTGTTTGCCGCCTTCCAGGCGGCGGATGGTGGCCTTGTTGAACATCTTCACCAGTTCAACCTGCTCTTCGTATTCGATGCGGTCGGCATCGCCTTCCACCCACTGGTCGCCGGCGCCGTCGCGCTTCTGGCGGAAGGTGGCTTTCTTGCCGTCGCCGAACAGGGTCACTTGCTGGTAGCCCTCAGGTGTCTGCTTGACGAAGGCGCGTTCGGCCGTCATGGTCAGCGTGCCGCGGGTCAGCTTGACGCCGCCGGTCAGCACGGTCAACTGCTTGACGTCGTCGATATCGAGCGAGCCGTAGCTGATATTGGTCGGCTTGTAGGAGTCGGCCTTCTCGGCCAGCGCCGGAGCGGCGACTCCCAGCAGCAAGGCTGCCGACAAGAGTAGTCGTTTCATAGTCATTCCTCAGTTATTGTTCTGCTGCCTTGGGCGGAATCTCCAGCGTGCCATTACCGGCCAGGTGCATCTCGCGCGTCGCATTGTTGGCACGCATGCTGTTGGCCGCAGCAGTCGTATTCCCCAGCCGCAGCTTCACTGGATGGTCGGTCTCCATCCGGTCTTCGTCCGGGAAGATCACCAGCTTGTCCGATTCCAGGTGCAGCAGTTGCGAATCGGGCGCCGCCGCGCGGTCGATGGTGACGTCGCCGTTCAGCGTGACGCGGCTGTTGGCATCGTCCACGCGCGCGGTCTTGGCCACGATCTCCATCGGCGGCTTGTCGCCGGCCAGGCTATGCACGCGCGGATTGTCGATCTCGGACGAATCGTCGATCGGGCGGTGGGTCAGCTTGTCGCCGGCAATGATGTAGCTTGGCTTGCCCTCTTTCGTCATGCGCACGAAAGAGAAGTTATGGATGATGTAGTCCGGTTCGTTCATGCGCTTGTCGGCCTGCATCTGTTCGTCCGCGCGGTTCAGCAGTTCGAGCAGGTAGAAGCTGCCAAGCGCCGCCAGCAGCACGAAGATCATGCCGAGCGACAGGCGGAAGCGGTGGGCGGTCCTCTGGTTACGCATTGCCGGCTCCCTTACACCAGGAACTGCGCCATCACGCGGTCATAGCTGCCCGTAGCATGCAGCACGAACTCGCAAGCCTCGCGCACCGCGCCGCGGCCGCCGGCAGCTTCGGTGATGTAGTGGGAGCGCTCGTGCGCTTCCTTGCGGCCGTTCGGCACGCTGACAGCGAAGCCTACGCGGCTCAGCAGCGGCAAGTCCACCACGTCGTCGCCGATGAAGGCGACCTGTTCTTCGGCCAAGCCCAGCTCGGCCAGCAAGGCCTTGAACGGGGTCAGCTTGTCGTGGCCGCCCTGGTGCACGTAGTCGATGCCCAGGTCCCTGGCGCGCGCCAGCACGATCGGCGTGCGGCGGGCGCTGATAATCGCGGTCTTGATGCCGGCTTCCTGCAGCAGCTTGATGCCCAGGCCGTCGTGCACATTGAAGGTCTTGAGCATTTCGCCGTCGGCGCCATAGCTCAGGCTGCCGTCGGTCAGCACCCCGTCCACGTCGAAGATGAACAGGCGCACCTTGGCGGCACGGGCAAGGAGGTCTTCGCGTTTGAGCGTCATCAGATCACCTTGGCGCGGGTCAGGTCGTGGATGTGCAGCGCGCCAACCAGCGTGCCGTCCGGGTCCACCACCAGCATCTGGTT
The DNA here is from genome assembly GCA_946482635.1 of uncultured Duganella sp. The sequence continues at coordinate 9,217 of CAMLSG010000151.1, read as the reverse complement.
GATGCGAAATTCTTCCATCACCGCCACGGCGTCAACCGCCAGCTGGTCGGGGCCGATGGTGCGCGGGTTCAGGTGCATCACGTCCTTGATGACGACCTTGGTAAAGTCCTGCACCTTCTCGATCATGCGGCGCAGGTCGCCGTCGGTGAACACGCCGACCGGCCTGTTGGCCGCATCGACGATAGCGGTCATGCCCATGCCCTTCTGGGTGATCTCCAGCAGCGCATCCGGCAGGCGGGTTTCCAGCCCCACGGCCGGGATCGCGCCATCCTTGCGCATCACGTCGCGCACATGCGTCAGCAGGCGGCGGCCGAGCGCACCGCCAGGGTGGGAACGGGCGAAGTCCTCTTCCTTGAAGCCGCGCAGGTCAAGCAGCGCCACCGCGATCGCGTCGCCCAGCGCCAGCGTGACGGTGGTGGAAGCGGTCGGGGCCAGGTTCATCGGGCAGGCTTCCTTGGCCACCGACACGTCCAGGTGCACGTCGGCCAGCTTGGCCAGGCTCGACGATGGCTTGCCGGTCATGGCGATCACGTGGCCGCCCATGCGCTTGACTACCGGCAGGATGGCCATCAGTTCGGCCGCTTCGCCGGAATAGGAAATGGCGATCACCACGTCTTCCGGCGTCACCATGCCCAGGTCGCCGTGCGCGGCTTCGGCCGGATGCACGAACAGGGCCGGGGTGCCGGTCGAGGCCAGGGTGGCTGCAATCTTTTTGCCGATATGGCCGGACTTGCCGATGCCGGAAACGACCACGCGACCTTTGCATTGCAGCAACAAGGACACGGCCTGGCCCACGGTCTCGTCGTTAGCCAGGCGCGCGTTCAGCGCAGCCAGGGCTTCCGTTTCGATCTGCAGTGCCTCGCGCGCCAGTTCCAGGGCACGTGTTGCGGTCTTGGCATCAAAAGATTTCAGCATTGTTTTTTCATGGGTTACACTCATGCCCGAAGTATAGCCGAATTAGATAAGCAAAAAACTTGCCAGACAAAACAAACAACGGATGTTCACCCCCCTTGAACTGACCCTTCTCCTCCTCGGCAGCGCCGTCCTTGGCGTGGTGGCCTTCCGCATGATGCACCTGCCGCCGATGCTGGGCTACCTGGCTGTCGGCATTCTGCTTGGGCCCCACGCCATGGGGCTGGCCGAGCAAAGCCATGCGACCGAACTGCTGGGCGAATTCGGCGTGGTGTTCCTGATGTTCTCGATCGGGCTGGAGTTCTCCCTGCCCAAGCTGATGGCCATGCGCTCGATCGTATTCGGGCTGGGCATGGCGCAGGTGGGGCTGACCATTGCCGCGACCATGCTGTTTGGCTGGCTCATCCATTTCCTGCTGCCGCCCTCGGTCCAGCTTGGCTGGCAGGCTTCGTTTGCGCTGGGCGGAGCGCTGGCCATGTCCTCCACCGCCATTGTGGTCAAATTGCTCACGGAACGGCTGGAACTGGAAAGCGAGCATGGCCGCAAGATCATCGGTATCCTGCTGTTCCAGGACCTGGCGGTGGTGCCGCTGCTGATCCTGATCCCGGCCCTGGCGCAGAACCCGGCCGACCTGCCCAGGACCCTGGGGCTGGCCGGACTGAAGGCGGCGGTGGTGCTGCTGTTGCTGCTGTTCGTGGGCCAGAAGGTGATGCGCAAGTGGTTCACCATCGTCGTGCTGCGCCGCTCGCAGGAACTGTTCATGCTCAACCTGCTGCTGGTCACGCTGGGCGCGGCCTGGATCACCGAGCAGGCCGGCCTGTCGATGGCGCTGGGCGCCTTTGTCGCCGGCATGCTGATCTCCGAGACCGAATACAAGCACCAGGTGGAAGAGGACATCAAGCCCTTCCGCGACGTGCTGCTTGGCCTGTTCTTCATCACCGTCGGCATGCTGCTCAATGCGCGCGTGGTGCTGGAGAACTGGTGGCTGGTGCTGGTGCTGCTGGCCGGCCCGGTGCTGCTCAAGTTCGCCCTGATCGCCGGCCTGGCGCGCCTGTTCGGCGCCTCCACCTCGACTGCAATGCGCACCGGCCTGGCGCTGGCGCAGGCGGGCGAATTCGGCTTCGTGCTGCTGAACGTGGTGGGCGGCATGAAGCTGGTCGACCCCTTCGTGGTGCAGGTGGTGCTGGCTTCGATGGTGTTGTCGATGCTGCTGGCGCCCTTCCTGATCGCGCAGTCCGACCGGATCGTGCTGAAGTTCTCCGCCAACGAATGGATGATGCAGTCGCTGAACCTGACCAATATCGCGGCGCGCACGATGTCGGCGCAGAAGCACGTGATCGTGGCGGGCTTTGGCCGCTCGGGCCAGTCGCTGGCCACCCTGCTGACCGAAGAAAAAATTCCTTACCAGGCACTGGACCTCGATCCGTTGCGCGTACAGGAGGCGCAGGCCGCCGGCGCCAACGTGTCCTACGGCGACGCCGCGCGGCGCGAATCGCTGGTGGCCGCCGGCATCAAGCGCGCGTCGGCGGTGGTGATCACCTACGCCTCGACGCCTTCCGCGCTGCGGGTTCTGCACCTGGTGCATGAACTGGCGCCGGAATTGCCGGTGATCGTGCGTTCGCATGACGACTCGGACCTGGACCGGCTGAAGGAAGCCGGCGCCGCCGAGGTAGTGCCGGAGCTGATGGAGGGTTCGCTGATGCTGGCCTCCCATGCGCTGGTGATGCTGGGCGTGCCGCTGCGGCGCGTGGTGCACCGCGTGCAGCGCGCGCGCGAGGAGCGCTACGCCTCGCTGCGCGGTTATTTCCACGGCGCCAGCGACAGCGGCGAGGAAGCGGAAATGGTGCGCCTGCATTCGGTGCCGCTGGGCGAGCAGGCTTCCTGCATCGGCAAACGCGTGCAGGACCTGGGGCTGGATGACACCGGCGCCGAGATTTCCGCGATCCGCCGCGGCAAGGTGCGCCTGGAAGCCGATGCCGACACCACGCTGGAAGCGGGCGATGTGGTGGTATTGCGCGGCACGGCAGAAGAAGTGGCGCGCGCCGAGAACGACCTGCTGGCTTGAAAACCGGTAAGTCAGTGTGTCTGACCCGTAGGGTCAGACACTTGGCTCGCGGCCGTCGCAGGCTTGGTGCCTGACCCTGCGGGTCAGACACCGGGTTACCGGTTTTCAGGCAGCGTAGCGGATCACCCGGTTGCGGCCGCCTTCCTTGGCCTGGTACAGGGCTTCGTCGGCCTGTTCGATCAGTTGCGTCGCCTGCTCTTCCGGCGACACATCGCCGGGCACCTGCGCCAGGCTGGACACGCCAACCGAGGCCGTGATCGACACCTTCACGCCGTGCGACAACTCGATCATGCTGGCCGCGATGCCGGCGCGGATACGCTCGCCCACATAGGTTGCGCTTTCCAGGTCCGCATCGATCAGCAGCACCACGAATTCCTCGCCGCCGAATCGTGCCAGCGCATCCGACAGGCGCAGCTCCGCCTTGATGCGGTTGGCCACTTCGCGCAGCACTTCATCGCCGCCGCCGTGGCCGACGGTGTCGTTGACCCGCTTGAAATGGTCGATGTCGATGTACATGAACGACACCGGATACGATTGCCGGCGCGCCCGCGCAATTTCCTCTAACAGGCGGCGATCCACGTAGCGGCGGTTGAACACCCCGGTCAGCGCATCGGTCAGGCCCATGTACTTGAGCATCTCGTTGGAGATCACGTTCTCCAGGCAGATGGCGATGATGGACGCCATGTGCTCGACGAAATCGGTGCCCAGGCTGGGCGAGAAGCGCGTCGGGTCGGCGCTGCCCAGGTTCAGCGAGCCAATCAGGCGCTTGTTGCGCAGCAGCGGCACCACGCCCACGCTTTGCAGGCGCACGCCCGTCTGCGGGAACTGGCTGCCATGCTTGTGCGCGTCGAACATGCCAAGGTATGGCTTGGGCGCCTGGCCCGGCTCGAGGTCGAAAGCCAGGCTTTCCGTGTCGGGCACGAACACCAGGTCAGGGAAATCTGAAAAATCGACGCCCAGCTTCTCCATCACGGTGCGGATGTCGTCATCCACGTCGACCAGCGCCAGGGTCACCGCATCCAGGTCGGAAATCACCGGCAGCGTGCGGAAAATGGTGCCAATCAGCTCGGGGAAGCTGGCCGCGCCCACGATCTCCAGGTCGAACGCCTGGTGGCGCGTCATGATCGAGTGATTGCGTTCGGCCTGCTCGATCAGGTAGGCAAGGCGGGCGCGCAGCGACTGGTTTTCAGCTGCCAGCTCCGCCTGCGTGGGCGGCTTGCCCGTGGTTTTCTGCGTGATCTCCATCGCCCTGCCGATATTCACTACTAAAATGACAGTGTAACCTCGATTGGGTCGCCAACCGATAATTTTATGCCATCGCCTGTTGCTACGATTGCATTCATGCCGAAACAGATGCCGCCGTCGACTTCTTCCTTGGCGCGGTAGCTTTGCAGGATGTCCAGCGGATCGGGGCCGAATTCGCCGGTCGACTGGTCGACCGAAGGCATCGGGCAGCGCGCGCAGGGCTTGACCGGCTTCAGGACGGCGTCGCCGATGCGGAATTGCTCGGTGTAGTCCTCCTCGAAGGCCTCCAGGTCGCCCACCACCAGGTTGGGACGGAAGCGGTTCATCGGCAAGGGCTGGCGGCCCTGCTTTTGCAACTTCTCGTTGAGGTCCTGCAGCGAGCCGGAGCCGACGACCAGGATCGGGTAGCCGTCCGAAAACAGCGTCGGATGCTGTTCGCCATTGGTCCACTTGCCGCTGGTCAGGCGCTTGGCGTTGGCGTGGAAGCGCGCCAGGCGGCATTCGACGCCGAGGAATTTGCTGAACCAGGTGGCGGTGGTCTCATCGCAGTCGTAAGCCAGCACGGTGTCTTCCCAGACCTGCACCTGCAGCGTCGGCGAGGTGTCCGGATCGGGCAGGCCGAGGGGAATTTCCAGCTGCAGCATTCCGGGGGCGCGCAGCTCCATGGTTTCCGACTTCAGGCGCGGCACGATCAGCGCCATGCGCGGGTGATCGCGCTGGGTCAGCGCCACGCCGCAGGCATCGACCAGCATCCACTCGCGGTCGTAGATTTGCTCGGTCATCAAACCGGCGCGGGTCAGGGTCGCCTGCTTCAGCGACAGCCCTGCGCAAGACTTGATCGGATAAAGGGTAAGTTCGGAAATGAAGGGCATAGTGCCCGTGAGTATGGCAGAAAAAACTTCGCCGCGCGGCGCGCGGCGAATCAGGCTTATCAGGCTTCTGCTTTCGGCTTCTTCGGCAGCTTGCTGCGCGCGGACGGCTTGTGCGTGCCCGGCTTCTTGGCACGCTTCGGCGCCGCAGGCTTGCCTTGCGCTGCAGCTTCTTCCGGCTGCGATTCAACCGCCGCGGCCTCAGCCACCACGGCATCGGCAGCAGCTGTCGCCAACACTGCTTCCGCCTGCTGCACCGCTTCCGCGGCATCGGCTGCCGCCTGCGCTACTTTGCTGCCGCGCGAGCCGGCCTTTTTCGCTGCCGGCTTTTTGGCTGCGGCGCGGGTACGCTTGGCCGGCGCTGCTGCAGCAGTTTCGGCAGGCATCTCGGCCTGGGCTTCGGCGGCCGCCGCCATCACTGGCGCGACTTCTTCCACTGCTGCCACAGCAGCCACCTCGGCATCGGCCGGCACTTCGACTGCCGCGGCAGTCGACATTGCGGCATCGCCCTCGCCACGGCGGCCACGGCCGCCACGGTTGCCGCGATTGCGGCGGCCATCGCGGCCTTCGCGCTCGCGCCGCGCTTCGCCTGCCTCGCCAGGGGCGGCGGCAGCTTCCTCCGCGCCCTCCTGCGCCTCGGCTGCGGCATCCGACGCGACAAACGCTTCCTGTTCGACCGGTGCTTCCACTGCAGGCAGCACAACCGGCTGGCTGCTGCGGTACACATACGCGCCCGACTTTTCGTCGCGGCCGAATTCCAGCAGGCCGCGCGCCTTCATTTCTTCCAGCAGGTTGCCGAAGGTACGGAAACCGTAGTACGACTCGCTGAAGTCCGGCTTGCGGCGCTTGATCGCTTCCTTCAGCACGGAAGCCCAGATCTTGCCCTCTCCGCGTTCGGCAGCCAGCGCGTCGAACGTGGTGTAGGCGATTTCCACGCACTGGTTGCGGCGCTTGTCCATCTCTTCGCGGCGGCGCTTCTCCTCTTCCGGCGAACGCTTGGGCTGCTGCTCGCGGTCATTGCGCGTTGCCTGGCGCTGGCGGCGCGATTCGCGCACCAGGTCGTCGTAGAAAATGAATTCGTCGCAGTTGGCCACCAGCAGGTCGGAGGTGGAGTCCTTCACGCCCACGCCGATCACGCGCTTGGCGTTTTCGCGCAGCTTGGACACCAGCGGCGAAAAATCCGAATCGCCGGAAATAATGACGAAGGTGTTGACGTGGGACTTGGTGTAGCACAGGTCCAGCGCATCGACCACCATGCGGATGTCGGCGGAATTCTTGCCGGACAGGCGCACGTGCGGGATTTCGATCAGTTCGAAGTTCGCCTCGTGCATTGGTGCTTTGAAGCCCTTGTAGCGGTCCCAGTCGCAATAGGCCTTCTTGACCACGATGCTGCCCTTCAGCAGCAGGCGTTCCAGCACCGGCTTGATGTCGAATTTCTCATAGTTGGCGTCGCGGACGCCCAGTGCGACGTTTTCGAAGTCGCAGAACAGTGCCATGCTGGCGTTTTCGTTGGGTGAGGCCATTTTCTTTACTGGAAGCTGTGCACAATCCAACGATTATACTATTTCGCCAACATTGACCTGGGAGACAACCGAATGAAACGCTTGCTGATCGCCGCCGCCACCGTCCTCATGATGCACTGCGCCCAAGCGGCCGACCCGGACACCGATTTCCGCCAGCAGGTCAACGCCTTCGTCGACAGCTGGCACGATGATGCTGCCAACACCCGGCCCGACTACTGGGACAAGTTCACGCCGGACGCCGTCTTCATCGGCACCGACAAGAGCGAGGTGTGGAGGTACAAGGAATTCAAGGCCTGGGCCAAGCGCTTCTGGGACCGCAAGAAGGCCTGGAGCTTCACCGCGCAAAAACGCAATGTCTACTTCTCGCCGGACAAGAAATACGTGTGGTTCGATGAACAACTCAACACGCAGATGGGGACTTGCCAGGCCAGCGGCGTGCTGGTCAACACTGGCAAGGGCTTCAAGATCGAGCATTACCAGCTGTCGCTGGCCGTGCCCAACCCGCTGATGGACAGCTTCACAAAGGCCATCGCCGCACATGAGGCGAAGTCAAAATAGCGCCCCGCCCAACTTTTCGCTTTCCTGTGGCGGCAAGAAAACCAATAAAAAAGCCGCGCTGAGCGCGGCTTGACCGGAGCTAGGGATTTTAGACGTTGAACAGGAAGTTCAGCACGTCGCCATCCTTGACCACGTATTCCTTGCCTTCAGCGCGCATCTTGCCCGCTTCCTTGGCGCCGGTTTCGCCCTTGTAGGCGATGTAGTCGTCGAAAGCGATGGTCTGGGCGCGGATGAAGCCGCGCTCGAAGTCGGTGTGGATCACGCCTGCCGCTTGCGGTGCGGTGTCGCCAACGTGGATGGTCCAGGCGCGCACTTCCTTCACGCCGGCGGTGAAGTAGGTTTGCAGGCCGAGCAGCTTGAAGCCGGCGCGGATCAGGCGGTCCAGGCCAGGTTCGGCCATGCCCATGTCGGCCAGGAAGGCTTCCTTGTCGGCGTCGTCCAGTTCGGCGATTTCCGCTTCAATGGCGGCGCAGATCGCCACAATCGGCGCGTTCTGCGCTTCGGCGTACTTGGTCAGCTGGTCCAGCAGGGGGTTGTTGGTGAAGCCGCTGTCGGACACGTTAGCCACGTACATGGCTGGCTTGGCGGTGATCAGGCACAGCGGCTTGATCAGGGCCATGTCTTCGGCGCCCAGGCCCATGGCGCGCACTGGCTTGGCTTCGTTCAAGTGCGGCACCAGGGTTTCCAGCAGGGCTACCAGCTTGGCGGAATCCTTGTCGCCGGAGCGGGCTTTCTTCTGCTCGCGGGCGATGGTCTTTTCAACGGTCGACAGGTCGGCCAGCGCCAGCTCGGTCTGGATTACTTCGATGTCGTCCAGCGGCGATACGCGGCCGGCCACGTGCACCACGTTGTCGTCTTCGAAGCAGCGCACCACGTTGACGATAGCGTCGGTTTCGCGGATGTGGGACAGGAACTGGTTGCCCAGACCTTCGCCCTTGGACGCGCCAGCCACCAGGCCGGCGATGTCGACGAATTCCACGATGGCAGGCAGGATGCGTTCCGGCTTGACGATTTCAGCCAGCTGCTTCAGGCGCGGATCAGGCACTTCCACCACGCCGACGTTTGGTTCGATGGTGCAGAACGGGTAGTTCTCGGCCGCGATGCCGGCCTTGGTCAGTGCATTGAAAAGGGTGGACTTGCCGACGTTAGGCAGGCCGACGATGCCGCATTTGAGACTCATGGAAAACCTTTAAATGATATTGTTCTGCTACGGAATTTTCCGCAAATAGACCGAGATTGTACCCCAGATCATGTCAGGAACCGCCCATATCACCCTGCTGGCCCGCTACAACGAGTGGATGAACAACAAGCTGTATGAGGCGGCAGCCGCCTTGCCGGCGGAGCAGCTGGCGGCCGATCGCGGCGCGTTCTTTGGCTCCCTGCTGGCGACCCTTAACCATATCGCCGTGGCGGACACGATCTGGCTGAAGCGCATCGGCACGCATCCGCGCTTTGCCGCTGCGCTGGCGCCAGTGGCGGCCCTGCCGGCGCCGGCCGCGCTGGACCAGCTTTTGTTCGATGCGCTGCCGACGCTGCGCGAGCGCCGTATCTGGCTCGACCGCCTGATCCTGGAGTGGACAGCCGGCCTGGCCGATACCGACCTGGACGCCGTCATCAGCTACCGCCGCATGAATGGCGAGGCCAATAACCGCCAACTGCGGCTGCTGTTGCTGCATTTCTTCAACCACCAAACCCACCATCGCGGCCAGGCCACGACCTTGCTGTCCCAGGCCGGCGTCGACGTGGGCGTGACCGATTTGCTGATGCTGGTGCCGGAAGCGGAGGTTTGATGGGGATCAAATCCTGATACGCCTGCGGGCAAACGGTGATACAGGTATTGCCGGTGCTTGTAATATTGTTACCAATGGAAAATAATGCCAAGAGAACAATATAGGGAGCAGTCATGGATTTGCTTTGGTTTATCGTGCTGGCGGCTGTGGGGCGCTGGGCCTGGCTGGCCCGCCGCGACGCCCGCCAGGCACGCGAGCACACCCTCCAGTTGCAGCGCGACCTGGCGGCATTGGAGATCACGCTCGCCAGTTTCA
>CAMLSG010000150.1 GCA_946482635.1 uncultured Duganella sp. | reverse complement strand
TGACCACGTTGGGCGTTCGCCTGCAGGAGTTTGACGACGTTCATTTTTCACTGGAAATGATATTCAAAACCCGCCTCATCGATTCCGATGCACTTGAGCCGCGGATGCGCGCTGCGGAGGAACAAGCTAACGCGACTGGAAACGGAGAGTGGTATGCGCGAATAAAGTCTCTTCGGCGTGGAGAGCGTCGCATCGCGAATTGGATGGGTTTTGAAGCCTTGTTGCGAAGACCCCCGCAGGGGAAGTACGGATCATTTCATGAGTTTGCATTCGTTAGCCAAGGCGCGCCGAATAACCTGGAACTTCCGGTTTTAACCCTTGATTTGCATACCGGTGTGGAAGGGAACATGCTAGGGGGCCTACCTAGCCTTACTGATGACGAAGTTATCGAGTTGTGGGACAGGCTTACAAGTTCAATTCGTCCGATCACAGGAGCTGCATCGCATTAAGTGGTCGACATAGATCATTATTAAACCTATTGGGGATACTGCTGTGAAGAATGTCATCAGGGTTGGGGATCCGACTTCCCACGGAGGTAAAGTAGTAAAGACCAGCGCATCACACGTGCGTGTGAGCGGCAAACCAGTCGTCCTAATTGGCGATAAATGCATGTGCCCTATGACTGGCCACCAGAATTGCGTGATTGTCAGCGGCAACAGCAGCCACACAGTCAACGGCAAAGCCGTCGCCTACGAAGGAGACAAGACAAGCTGTGGCGCAACGCTGATTTCAACAGTCTCAACGTTCGCTTCGAGCTAGCGATTTGCGTCCTCAATTTTTTCTGGCTATCCTGAAGGCTGGTTGGAGAACGTCATGGCAAGAACGCAAGCGTTATGTACGAGAAAAGAAGCGCCCGGGCTCTCGGAGAGTCCGGGCGGCGACTGGGAAGACAGCTTTCTGCAGTGGTATCAATTAGCGCCCGCCGAGAAGATCGCTGCCATCCGCAAAGGCATACCCGCCCGATCGCTTAGCGAACTCGCGAAAGCGATGGACATTCCCCAAGACGATCTCATTCATTGCCTTGGCCTTTCTCGTGCAACCGTCAATCGGCTGGCGCAAAGGCATCAACCATTGTCGCCCGGTGACACGGAGCGTGTGGCAGGTATCCATGCGCTCATTGGACAGTTGCAAGCAATGTCCGAACCAAACTATGCGATTCCGGCGCGTGAAGCTGCGAAGCTGACGGCCCGCTGGATACGCATTCCTATGCCTGCGCTTGGCGGAAGAACAGCAGCAAGCTACTTGGATACTGTCGAGGGACAGAAACTCATTTCGGACATTCTGGCAATGACGGAGAGTGGGGCCTACGCATGACCATTTCGGTCTGGCGCATCGCTGAAGTCACCCCTGAGTATTCTGCTGATGATCTCTCCGGCCTCGGTGCCAAGCGCTCGGGCGGACGCTGGAACTCTAAAGGTTGCCCGGTGATCTACGCTTCCGAGAATATCGCTCTTGCTGTGCTTGAAACCATCGTCCATATACGTCCCGCAAAGCAGCCTCAAAATCGCTATCTGGTGCGGATCAACATTCCAAATGATGTTTGGCATTTGAGAAGTCAGCTGAATTCGCCCCCGGTAGGATGGGATGCGGAGCCTTTCGGCAAGCCCGGGATCAAAGCCGGCGACGTATGGTTGCGGGATAGGTTGACTGCATTATTGGTCGTACCATCCGTCATTGTCCCAGAGGAGTGCACCGTCCTGTTGAACCCAGAGCATCCGGATGCAATGCGTGTTACTGCAACAATGCTTCGCAAGTGGAATTACGACTGTCGTTGCTTCTAATTTGAGGATTCCCGTTATGGCATGGCGACCATCGCGGGCCAACGCTCGGCTATTTTTCCGCCTTCGAAGACCGCGATATCGCCGAACTGTTGCAGCACAGCTTCACTTTGCCGAGGCCTAAAGAAGACATAATCATCCGTTTGCAGCTGCTGCGCTCCAGATCCCAGCAAGGCTTGCTGATTGGACGAATTCCCATACAGGCCACTAGTTGCCAGCCCCGCCGGTGATACCGGATCAGCCATCCAGTTACCGCCATAAACGAAGTAGACATGCTCCTGGTTCACATCCCAGGCGCGGGCTGCATCGCCCAATGCCTCAACGCCAATCGGCATCTGGAATCGCCGATCCGCCTTCAGCACCGGCGTGGCAATGAATGCAGCTGGCGATAGATCCTGTAGCAACTCGGTATCGAAGTCGCTCGGCTTGACAAGGGCCGAACCCAGGGCAATTTCGTTGGCGGCGCCGCTGCCGTCATGCAGTCGATAGGTCGGCGAACCGCCAGCATTAAATACCAACGCATCTGATGTGCCTGCAGTACGCATGACCTGTGTAGCGATCCCTGCATAATCTCGATAAATAGATTTGGCCTCTACCAGCGCCTTCTCCCGCAAGGTTGCCAGCGGAAGCTTGGAAACATGCGCGTCATATCCCATCATCCCCGCCCATTTCAGGCGAGGCTCATCGCGCAAGATGGCCAGCATCTGCTGAAGCATCTGCGCGTTATCTACGCCACCACGGTGCAAGCCCACATCGATCTCCAGACTGACGCGCATGTCCACCTGCTGCGCTCGGGCCAGGTCGCGATATTGTGCCAAGCGCTGGGGAGTATCCACCAGCCACTGCAACTGCTGCTCCGGACGGAATTGCGCACCCTGGAAGCTGCGATAAAACTCCGCTGCTGCCGCAACAGGCAAAGGCTTGCCAAGCAACAGATCCACATCCCCGCGCTGCGCGGCGAGCTGCTGCAAATAAGGCAGGTTGAACACCATCAGTCGGCGCGTCTGCATGGTTTGCATGAGCAGGTCCAACAGCGGCAGGCAGGGCAGGGACTTGGCTACCAGCCGCAGCGGCAAGCGCCCATTCACGTTGTGCATCACCTGGCGTGCATTGGCCAGCAAGCGATCGCGGTCGATCACCATGGTTGGCGTGGCAATGCCCGCTGCACGCAAAGCTTTCGACGCGCGAGCGAAATAGTCCGCATGCGGCGCCCCCTTGTCGCGAGGGCGCGCCGCAAACGCCGCAGCACCAACAAGGCCAGCGCCGATGGCCGTGATCACAGCACGCCGTTTCAAGGCCACCATCACGTCACCCCGAACATTGAACGCAAATGCGGATTGAGCATTCGCCCCTGCGGATCCATCTGCTGCCGCAACGCCAGAAAGTCGTTCCAGCGCGGATAAAGAGCCGCCAACTCCTTCGCCGTCAGGTTGTGCAGCTTGCCCCAGTGCGGCCTGCCGCCATGCTTGCGGAAGATCGGACCCAGTTCGGTCACCAGGTAATCGTAAGCCTCCCCATGCGCCGCATGCACGGCAATGGAGCAACTGTCTCGCTTATGGAAGGGACTGAGCCAGGCGTCATCACCTTTAATGAAGCGGAACTCCATTGGGAAAAACACCTCATTGCGTTTCTCAAGCGCAGCGATGATCTCCTTCACGCATGCGATACCTGCCTCGCGCGGTACGTGGTATTCGGTTTCGTTGAAGCGCGTTGGCCGCACCGTGGAAAGCAGCTTCCACGAACGATTCTTCGCTTCCTCGGTCAGGTCTGGGTCGATCAGTTTTCCTGCCGCCCAGCGCCGCAAGTCGGGGAACCTGCCTAGCCAGTCGCGCAGCTTGCGCAAGTCGCTCAACATCTCCTCATCCTGCGAATGCGGCACCAGCACATCGTCGCCCTGGTACTCGTCATGCGCAATGCCCGCCGCATACCCGGTAAAGGGCAGGTAGTAGAACTCGAAATGCCGATGCTTGCGCGCCAGCTCGCCAGCCTGCTCCAGCATTTCGCCGACAGGGCGCAGCCAAACCTTGCGGTGTAGGCTGAAGGATGGCACCACCCTCACGGTCGCCTGCGTGATCACACCCAAGCTGCCGAGGGAAACGCGCGCCGCCGCCATCTGCTCTGGATGCCGCTCCTGGTCCCACTCTACGACCTCGCCTTGTGGCGTGACCAAGCGCAGCGCCATTACGTCCGCATGCATGGCCTGCAGGTTTGCACCCGTGCCGTGCGTGCCCGTGCTGATGGCGCCCGCTAGCGACTGCATGTCGATATCCGGCAGGTTGCGCAGGGCAAGCCCGACACCATCGAGCTGGCGTGAAATCGCAGCCAGGCGCGTGCCGGCGCGCAGCGTCGCGGTCATGGCTGCCTTGTCATACGACAGCACGCCGGACATGCGTTCAAGCGAAACGATCGTGCCGTTGGTCGGCACCAGGGGAGTGAAGGAATGGCCGGCGCCAACGCAGCGCACGGTTCCTCCGGCATTGCGCAGCAAGTCAGCCAACGCCTGCTCGTCGGCCGGAGTGGCCAGCGACTGGGCCTGGCATTGCTGGACTTCCGACCAGTTCTTCCAGCGGAAGGGGCGCGGTTGCAGAGGCGCGGCCTGTACTCGGGCAGCAAGCAGACCTGCTGCTGCAGCCATGGCACCAGCCTTGAGGAAAAGGCGGCGCTGCTTCATGTTCCGCTCCCTGCCATGAAGAGGGTGAGGGCGCGCAGGTCGTCCGCGCTGCAGTCGTTGCATTGGCCCATGGCCGGCATGGCGTTGAAGCCATCGCTCGCATGCCGCACGAGCTGGTCGATACCCTTGTCCAGACGTGGTTTCCAGTGCGGCGCAAAGCCCGCCAACGGTGCGCCGCTGCCGTTCCGTGCATGGCACACCATGCACGAACGCTCGTAGCGCTCGGCCAGCCGTGCGTCGCCCGGCCGCGCCGTATCAGCCCATTGCAGGTCGGCCGCAGCCGGCTCCTGTTTGGCAGCAGAGCAGGCACACAGGCCCGCCAGCATCGCCATGCCCAACAAAGCTCGCATCGATTCCCCTCATTCAAGTGGGACAACGTCAAATGAGGATAACGATGAACTTCAAAAAAAACAATGTTTTTGTCCTTGCGCCACGAGACCATTGCCAAATAGCTACAACTCAAGAAGGCGGGCGCAAGGCCCGCCTGCCAGGGATCAGCTACGGCGACGTGCCAGTCCGGCGGCAGCCAGGCCGGCCAGGAGCAGGGCCAGTGTGCCAGGAAGTGGCACAGCGGCCGCCGCTTCCACGTCGATGTTGTCGAGCTGGTTGAAGGCGCCCGAACCCAGGCGCAATTCGGCGATGCCGTTCAATGCCGTGGACCACGTTCCCGCATCCGCGATGGACCCGAGCAGCTTTCCATCGGCCGAGACGGCACTCCAGTCGGCGAAGTAGTCGAAACTCTTCAAGTTGAACAAGCCGCCGCCCACACGGGTCAGCGTAACGAAGGTATCCGGGCCGTTGTCCAGGCCATCGTGCCAGTTGAACGTCTGCGGCTCGAACGTGCCGGTGCCGATGTTGGCTGAACCGGGCATAGCGTTGGGCGCGTGCAGCGTAAGGCGGAAGCCTGCTTCCACGTAGCTCAGGTCCGGGCCGTTATAGCTCATGCTGTCCGCCAGGGGAAAGCCGTCGCCGTACATCATTTCGGTCAGGTTATCGAAACTCAGGACAGTTGCGCTTGCGCTGCTTGCCGCCATGCCAAGGAAGGCGGCGGCGAGGATGGTTTTGAATTTCATGAGATCTCCGATAAATGTGGTTGGCGCCATCAGTAGCTGAATACGACGCCGCGGCCTGCGGCGCTGGCGAATACGCGCCCCGGTACGGACTGGTCGGCAGCCAGGTTGCCGAGTCCAGCGTACTGGTGCTTGTCGTCATTGATCCGCCGCCAGTTCGCGCCGCCGTCGTCGGAGCGGTGCACGCCCCACACGCCGTTGATCGTGCCGACGATATAGATGGTGGACGAGTAGCTCGCGCCGGCAGGCGCCTTGCCCAGTGCGATGGAAGTTGCGCCATACACGTCCGGGTACATCCACGTTGGCTTGCTGCCCCAGTCCGGCGCCGTGACATTCAGCCTGGTCCAGGTCACGCCCGAATCAGTGGAGTGCAGGATGCTGAAGCCGTCGGCCACCCAAATATCGCCTTCCGCGTTCGGATTGACAGCCATCGAGGTATGGCCGAAATCGGCCACCAATGCCCCGGCGCCGACGAACGCCGCGCTTTCCGTGAAGGTATGGCCGCCATCGGTCGAATACCAGAAATGTGCGGTATCGGACCACTGGTTCCACCATGCCCCGCCCGAGTTGTAGGCGTAGACCTTGTTCGGGTTCTTGCGGTCGGCAACGATGCGGTAGCCGCGGCCGATGCCTACCGCACTGAGGGCCGGCAGGTTGGTGTAGGTCCAGCTCGCGCCGTTATCAGTGGTGTAGGCAGGGCGTGAATTCGCTGGCGCCCAGACGATATGGCCAGGCTTTGTTACCGCGATATTGGATTCACCGCCCACGTTGGCCAGGCCGTCCGGGTGGTTGGCGGCAAATGCCGTCCACGTTACGCCGGAGTCGGTGGAGTAGGCGCCGGCAACGTTCGGCGTGTTCCAGACCGGGGTGCCGATTGCTGCGATGTAGGACGGCGTGGACCACGCCATGTCGGCGCTGTTGCCGTTGCCGAACCAGCCACGCGGCCCGCGCGTCGGCGTCTTCAGCAGTTCGGTCTGCACATGCATGCCGATATCGCCCGAACTTCTCAGCAGGGTATAGCTCGCACCCTTGGGCGGTGTCATCAGGGCGAGCGTGGCGGTTTCTTCGAGGCCGTTGACGTCCAGGTTCCAGGTTGGGGCAGCAGCCGACGCATCGTTTGTGCCCCAGACGCCGCCGCCAAACACATGCAGGATGCGCTCCGGGTTGTTCGGGTCGATCTCGACGTCGTCGATCCAGCCGGCGAAGTCGACGCCCGACGGGGTGTGCGGCGTCATGGAGCCGATTTCACGCCAGGTCAGGCCGGCATCGTCCGACAGCTGGACGATCGGCTGGCCCTGCCAGTTGCCCCAGGAATTCGTGACGCCCAGCGCAATGCGGGTCGTTGGCCCGGTGCCATGGACCGACAGGCCGCCAAGGCCAAAGTTCACCCACTGTTCGGTATCGTATCCCTTGAGCAGGCTCCAGTTGGAGCCGTCGAACTTGTACAGCCGGGCCGGGCCGCCGGCGCCAGGGCCCATGTCACGGGTAAACACCATGTAGATCATGCCGTCCTTGGCGCGGACCATATGCGGAATGTGGTAGCCAGCCACCGGTGTGGATACGCCGGTCCAGCTCACGCCGCCGTCGGTCGACTTGTACAGGTTGTAGGCCAGACCCGCCGCAGCGGCATAATCCGGCCCGACGGATACGTAAAGGTTCTGCGTGGCCGTGCCAGAGCCCGTGTTCGAGGTATCGAACAGCACGCCCTCGATGCCGGCGGCCGTGCGTCCGGGCAGGGACGGGATCTGGTCCCCCGGATACTGGAATGAAGACAGCGACGTTACCTGCGCCCAGTTCTGACCAAAGTCGCTGCTCTTCCACAAACCCGACGTGCGCGAGCCGTAATACAGGATCGAGGACTGGTTCGGATCGACAACCAGGCGCTCGCCTATGGCGCGACCGGGATCGTTGGAGCCGACGCGGAAAGGCAGGTCGGCGTGGGTCCAGTTGTCGCCACGGTCGGTGGACACATAAAGGCGGCCATTGCTGCCGGACCAGTCATACATACCGGTGACCAGGTACACCCGTTTATCGTCGTTGGCGTCCAGCGCGATGCTTTCGGCGCCGTTGAAGAATTCTTCCCGGATCCCGAAACCATCGGTAATGGGAATCCACGTCGAGGTGGCCGCGTCCCAGCGATAGCTGCCCCCCATGTCGGTGCGCGCGTACAGGACGTTTGGGCTGGTGGGGTGGAAGACCAGGCCGGGCACATAGCCGCTGCCGCCGTATTTCACGTTCATCCAGCGCGTGCCTGGCGCTGCGGTGGCGACGCCGCTGGCGCCGATGCTGGCTGCGAAAGCAGGCGCCTGGTCAGCTGAACTGCTGCCGCCGCCGCAGCCTGCCACCAGGCCGGCCACGAGGCAAGCGAGGGCGAGGGATTGCTTCTTCATCCTTAACTCCAAGAAAATTGTAGAACCGTGATTGTTGGAATGGCGGACCTGCCGGCCCGGCTACACAGGCTACGTGGGAGTAGCGCGCATTTCTCGCAATCGCGGTTACAAAACTTGGAATGTGCAGGAAGTTGAAGAGATTCAGGCAGTATTTGAAGGCGAGCGGAAGGTTAATGGCCGGAAACGATGCAGGATGCCGGCCAGAAGAACATCAATCAACGCATCCAGGTGCCGATTGAACTCGTCATGCTCGAACCAGGGTTCGTTCTCACCGAATACAAGGCGCAACGACACCATGCCGTGCAGGCCTTCCCAGAAAATCTGGGCGATCGCCTCCGCTTGGTCCAGCGGAATCTGCCCCGCGTTGGCCAGGTCGACAAAGAGCTGGCAGGCAAACGCATACGGATCTTGCGCCTGGTTGCCGTGTTCAACGCGAGAGCTTTCCACCGGCGCGTGCGGCCGGCGTTCCATGAAGACCAGCGCGTACTGGTCGGGATGGCGCATGCCGAAGGTCACGTAAGCCCGGCCCACGCGGCGAATGTTTTCGAGTAAAGGCAGCTTCGCGTCCACTGCATTGCGCATGGCCTTGACCAGGTCGAGCAAATCGCTGTCCATCGCCTGGGTGATCAGCGTAGCTTTGTTCTGGAACAGGTTGTAGACCACGGTCGTCGAAAAACCGGCCTTCTCCGCCACCTTGCGGAGCGTGATCTCGCGCGCGCCGCCAGCCTTGATCAAAGCACGTACGGCCTTGATGATGTCTTTGCGGCGCTGCTCGGATTCACGCAGTTTTCGAAGTTCTACGCTGTTGGACTTATTCATTCGGTGTTCTCAAGTTCGCTCTACGCGACCGAGACTAGCATGCGGCCTTATGTTGGGCAACCGGCCTATTGCAAGCGAATGGCAGTGTCGAACACCCATGTCCGGCGGATTTCGATAACGTCGTATTGACGCGCAAGGGCGGGTGGAAAAGCGCCATAAGGCGCGAAGCTGGAGATGACCTTGCGAATTGCGTCGTCGATGACGGTTACTCCGCTGGAGACAACGAAAGTCACTTTTTCCACGGAGCCGTCGGCCCGGATGGCGACGGTCACCATCGGCGAAACATGGCGCTGCTTAACCACCTCGCGCAGCATGTCGAACGCCATGTTCAGCTCAAACTTCTTGCTCATCGCTTCCGCGTATTGAACCAGGTCGACGTTTGGATCGGCACGGCCAAAAAGCCAGCCGCGGCGAAGGCCACTCACCGTGGGAAGCAGCGAGTGCGAAGGATTCTTCGCCGCTGCGTCGCGTTGGGCCGCCTCTTCGTTGAGCTGCCGGCCAATTGCACGCAAGCGCTCCTCACGTTCCTCCTCTTGCTTGGCCTTCTCACGTTGCGCCAATTCGCGCTTTGCCTGTTCCTGCCGTGCAGCCTCTTGTTTGGCCGCTTCCTGCCGCGCCGCCTCTTGCCTGATAGCGTCCTGGCGGGCGGCTTCCAGTTGTTGCGCCTGGCGTGCTGCTTCAAGTTGCGCTTGCTTGGCCTGTTCTTGCCGCGCGGCCTCTTTGCGTGCCGCTTCCAGGCGCGCAGTTTCGGCGCGTTGTTGCTCCTGGCGGGCCAGTTCATCTTGTTTTGCGCGTTCCCGGCGGATGTCTTCTTGACGCGCGAGTTCCTGGCGTTCGGCGTCTTTGCGTGCAGCCTCCGCTTTCGCCGCCTGTTCTGCGCGCGCGGCATCCAGGCGAAGCTGCTCTTGCCGGGCTGCTTCAAGCTGCGCTTGTTTAATTTGTTCCTGGCGCAAGGCTTCCTTTCGGGCGGCCTCGGCGCGCTCGGTTTCGGCGCGTGCAAGCTCTTGTCGAGCGAGTTCCTGGCGTTCGGTCTCCAGGCGGGCGGCTTCAATACGGGCCGCCTGTTCGACACGCGCGGTTTCCTGGCGGAGCTGCTCCTGGCGCGTTGCTTCGCGCTCGGCTTCGGCGGTCAGTTCGGACTGACGCAGTTTTTCTGCAGCTTGCCGTTCCTGCTCGAGCTTGGCCTGTTCATGCGAGCGTTCCCGGGTTTCCTGCTCGGGCTGTTTTTGCGGGACTTCGCTTGTTTTGGGCGTAACGATTGGCGGTGCGGCGGGCGCGGTTGGCAAGGGAACGTCGGGGCGCTTCGATGCCACGGTGGGCTCTGGCGCAGGCGCTGGAGCCGGAGTTGGGGCAACTGTCGGTGTTGGCGGCACGGCCGGCGGTGACACGGGCATCAATGCCACCGGGCTTGCAAGAGCAGTTTTTTCGGTTGCTGGCGTTGTCGGCACGGGGGCTGTTGGCCGGGCAGGTTCCGCCGGTAGTTGAAGCGGCGCCGCTATGGGCGCTGCTGGCTGCTGCGCCGGCAGCAGCAAGACCTGCAAATCGTTGGCCCCCAGGCGGCGTTCCTGCCACGGGAACTTGAGGGCGGGTAGCCCGAAAGTCTGGCCACCCAGGGTAATGCTCAATAGCAGCGCATGAACGAATGCTGAGATTACGAGCGCAGTGCTCAGCCGCCACGGTTCGCGCTGAAAGCTGTTGAGTCGGCCGAGTGTGATTGCTGAGGACATCAGCACAGACTATCACAAAGGCAGGTGGTTCTTAATCAACTGGCAACTGGCGAGTGAAAAACGCAACACACATCAGCGTACATCACTGATCACCGACCTCACTGGTCTCTGCCAGTAGAGCCCTCGTGTCAGAATTTGGTTCAGCGTCCAAGGCCTGTTGCAGCATCTCGCGTGTTCCGCTTGGCCAGTTTGATACGCCCCAGCTTTTCAGGGCTCGTGCTGCCAGGTTGCGATTTCGAATGACCGGGCTACGCAATCCCGCTTGTATCAATGGGAACCCCATCCCTGGAAAGCGCCCCAAATCCTGAAGCACGGCACCAAGCGCCGAATGATTTTCGTTTCCTGGACCAAGACCCATTTCTTCGGCAGGGCCGGTTGCAATGGCTGCCAGGTCGAATTGATCCATCAGCAGGTCGATAACCGACTGAATGCGAGCAGGGTCATCTGTTCGCATGAGGAAGTACCATTGCTCCGAAAGCTTTAGCCTCTGGCGTTCGAAGCGCTTCGCCCACACTTCCAGGCCGAGTATTTCGCCAGCCCGTGCAGCGATCCAAAAATTCTGGTCGTCGCGTGAAGACCAGCTGTCTTCGACTACGCGCGGCCAATATTCAAGAGCGATAAAGCGCTCGCAGGCGGCAACCAGTTGCGCTCGCACTTCCTCTGTCCAACCCAATTCCGCCAAGCGTTCCCAGTCTGCGTCGCCATCGGTAACAAAGCTCTGGATCCGGGCCACGGCGATAAGCGCTTTCAGGTCCCGGATGTTGGCCTTCTCAGCCACCTGCAGGTACAAAGGCACGACCTTGGCACCGTCAGCGTAAAAATAGATATCCTCGGCTGGGCCACCATTGATCAATGCTTCGATGATCTCGCCGGCGCCGACAAGCAAGGCCTCATCAATCTTCCCTGACTGAAGCGCACCCAGTAAATTGCCGCCTACGGCGCAGCTATAGGCTAAGTACTCGTACATGACAGAGTTCTTGTAGCCCTCCCGCAGAAGCCAGTGACGAATTTCTTCGTCTTGCGTCTCGACGAGTCTCTCCACGATATGGATTCTGCCCCAGCCATGTACCCGTTTTGCGAGGCTCCACCAAGCCGCGTGGACTTCGCTGTCGTCCAAGGTGCAGCCAAGCGCCACAACGGAGTAGAGCGTGAATTCCTCGTGTAATCCAAGCGTCACCAAGGTGTCGGTATCCTCGGCGGGAAGAAGCAGGCCCAGTAAGGCAATACCAATCTTTACGGCGCCGCGATCCGGGCTTTCCATGGCAAGCCAGCGTGCTAATGCTCGAAGCTGGCCAATGGGAACGTTAGGCGTGCTGCGAATGCTTCGCAGGAGAGGGTCAATTGACCCCAGAGCGCTGTCCTCTACCAGCATGTTGTAAAGCGTCTTGATATTGCCGGCGCTCGGCTCCTTCGCTGCCGTGAGAAGCGCGATATGCAGCTCAGTACCATCGGCGTCGCTGTTACCGCCTGCATGGTGTCCGAGCGCGCCATCCATCGCCCCTGGCGCCCAGCGAAGTTGGCTACCGCTTCGTTTGTTGACAGCTTCTTCGTCAGGAAGCGTATGCGCCGCTTCCGGTAGCGCTTGCGATGGTGGTGTTTCGAACTCAGCCAGGAAGCGATAGATCGACTTGCGGCCCATTTCCCAAGGAATGGGAAATTCACCGGGACTCGCCTTCGGCGTTTGCGTTCCGCCCAAGATGTTCTGTAGCCAGCGTTTAATCATTGTGTATCAATCTTTCCGTTCACGCCAAAAGCAATGGCTTCCACCACGGCTCGGTAATCATGCCAATTCCAATGACCAGCATCACTGCAGCCAGCATGCCCATAAAGAATATGGCGCGGTTTTGCGATCGCTGCGCGGCTCTGTTGTAATCCATCAGGGCTCGCTGGCCTTTTATTTGCTCCTCCCGCAGTCGAATGTCGTTGGCGAACCAATCGCTTTCAGACTTCGTGCGCTCACGCTGGCTGTCCAGCATTTGAGCAAGGGTCAGTTCAATCTTGCCGAGAAGTTCGGCCGTCTGCTTGGTTTCCAGATCTGTCATAGCTGCCCAACTAACTCCTATCTTACGGGCTCGCCCCCTCCGCAAGAGCGTGGGGTAAGTCTTCAAGCGACCCGATTATGTTTTCCGCCAATGTGCGCGCGATGGCTTCGTGCATTCGTGGAGTGCCGGGCGCCCATCGTCATCCTGGACAGAGCTTCACTGCCGGCGCGCCCCCTGCATTTCCGCCTCCAGCGCCGCCATGTAGTCGCTCAAGCGCAAACCTTCACCCATATGGTTGCGCGCATTGGCAGATTGGGCGGCCGTGAACGGCATCCCGCAAGAAAGCGGCCACAAATTATAACCAGTCCATCCAATAGTCTGGCAGATTTGGCAACCAGGTTGACCTGGCTTATGGCTAGTACGGCTTGGAGACGATCAGGTTGATCGGGACTTCAATTGCCGTCAGGTCGCGTTAGGAAGAGACGTCCAGTTTGCCGGCGCAGATTTGGCCGCTGAAGCGCCATTCACTGCAAGCCAATAGTCAAACGTCGTCCGAGTGCTCTGGCAGTCTGCTCAACGAAGTCCAGCTTGGATGAATGGCGCAAGTCAAACAGACGATCCACTTGTGGCTGGTGCACATTCAGCATTCGCGCCAAGTCTGCTTTGCGCAACTGCTGTCGCTGCATTTCATTCCATAGGAGTACCTTGGCAGTTTCCAGCGCGGGAAGTGCGACCGTATGTTGGCCCTTGGCCGGAGCAGAAGGCAGCGGTACCGGGCGGCGCACATCGAAGTAAATTTCCAACGCAGTAATCAAGGCGTCGACTGCTTCATGCAATGCTTCCTCGACAGTATCTCCCACTGAATTTGCTTTCGGAAAATCAGGAAACCCAACCAGAAAGGAGCCGTTACTGTCGCGGGTCAAAGTGACGGGGTAGTTCAACATGGATA
>CAMLSG010000149.1 GCA_946482635.1 uncultured Duganella sp. | reverse complement strand
TTATTGACCAAAAAACTCGCGCTCAAAAGCGTCTAATTTTTCCACTGCAGATCAGTTTGTCAAAATTTGGCACGGCTACTACTGATTGCGCGAGTGAAATCACGGGATTAGGCTGCGCTCCAGCACACGCACTCACACTCAGCGACATCCATAAGAACCATCGCTTCATTCTTCAAGACCTCCTGTACTCCTTACCTTCTGGCAAGGCAAAGCTGAGTTACTGAAACTCTATGGCTTCGATGAATGCCTTGATTTTTTTGGTGGGGTCCGCTTTGGCGCCATCCTTCAAACGCAGGATTTTGGCGGCGCCGCAAAAATGGGCTGTTTTTCCGTAAAGGCAAAAGCTCAGCTCCCGCATCAGCTCTTCCGGTGCGCCGTCGATCTCGTCGATCAGGCCCAGATTGCCCTGGACGTTTCGGGCGCGCAGCGACAGCACCTTCATGTCTTCCACTGGTTTGTCAAATTCAGTGGGCGACGACTTGGGTATGCAACTGAATGTCAGCTCGATTGATTTCAGTGTGCTTTTGGGCGGTGGCGGCATGCTGCAACCATTGGCGCTGCAGGCAAACTTCGCCTGGGGCAGCTTGACGGCGCAGGCAGCTTCTCCTGGTTGCACGTTTGGCACCGTTACTTCCTGCATCGTGGAGGATTCAGGTGCTGGCGCCGCTCCGGCGCAACCACACAGCAATAACAAGCCCAACAAATACGATCTGCACATCATTCAATTTCTCCTGTACTCATAACCTTCTGGGAAGACTAAAGCGGCTGCCCCTGCAGCATTCGGGAAGCGTACTTCCGACAACACAGCCAACGAATAAGCATAGGCAACACAGCGCGCATCATAGCCATTCAGTGCCGCCGCATACAGGTCGTTGATGCGGCTTGGCAGGTTGACCGCTGCCGATGCACGCCAGAAGCTGGGGCTACGGTAATACACGCGGGTCGCCCCGCCTGCGGTGATGGCGCGCCGCTCCAGCACGTGGTCGGCATCGGCATACGATGCCATTCGTAACTTGGCCCAGTAAAAGCCTGCGCTATCGGACGGCGCGTATCCTGAATCTGTCGAACCGGCCATGGCGACCCCGCGCACTTCCTCGCGCCAACCAAGAATTTGCGGCGTCAATTGCGGGAAATGCGCGTCGGCCAGGGTCGCGTTGCTGCGCTGTGCTGCCGGCAGGTTCATTTGGACGGTGAGCGCAGCGCGCAGGGCTTGACTCAACGCCGCCGGCACCTGCCTGCCGCGGAAGCTCCAATAGTCGAGATAGTTGCTGGAGTGGGTCAGCTGCAAGAAGCCACGGCCATACCAGGGGGCATACCAGTATCCGGAACCGCCGCCTTCGGACAGGCGCCCCAGCCATTGGGTTTCCTGGATCCCGTTGCCCAGGAATGAAGCCAGCCGCAGCGGCGAATTGATGCCAAATTTGCGGGCGGTCCGGTTCAGCCCTACCCGCTGGGTGACTGCCACCGAAGTGGCGCCGGTCAGGTTGGTGAGGACCTCCTCCCACAAATACGCCCCCTGGTGGCGCCGCATGGCATGACGCGGCACCAGTTGCCGGAATTCGCGCGCGCTGAGCCATTGGCATTTGCGGAAATGCGTGATGAACTGCTGCGGGTGGAAATGCCAATGCGCCGCAACCAGTGGCGCGGGCAATTGGCCGGCCGGCACCGTCAAGGCTGAAATATGGCTGCGCAGGCTCGCCCAGGATTCCGCATCCAGGCCATACTCAGGGTCCGACTGCAGCCAGCCCCAGCGCGCATCGATGCTGTCGCGATTCCATTCGCTGGGGAATTTGCAGATACATTTTGCCAGCGCGTCGCGCACAGCCTGGATATTCATGCGCGCGACCAGTTCTTCGCGCGTCAATTGGCCGTCGGCGTTGCTGGCATCCTCGATCAGGGCACGCAGCATGGCCGATTCCGCGCGGCTGTCGTCGTCGGTGTCATCGTCAATCAGGCGCCAGCCCTTCCAGTCAGGGAAATCGGCATCGCTGAATTTCCTGATCCCGGGCGCCGCCAGGTTGATCCAGCCGGTTTGCTGGTTGCCCTGCACCCGGCGCCAGTGAGGACAGTTCGCGGGCGTCAGCGTTTCGGCAGAGCCATCCAGCAACCGGCCAAAGCGCAGCATCTCGTAAATGGCACTTGGCGAAGGACGTCCGCCCACATAGTGTTCGCTGATGTCTGTTGCCCGCGTATACATATCGTAGTCGGCATCCGCATCTTCCAGGGGCGCGCCAATACGCGTGCCGTCCGGTTGGTAGGTCGTCATCCATGCGCTGCCGCGTTGTGCCGCCGCACCATCGCCGCTGGCATAGCGCATGCCGATGATCAGGTCCGTCGTCGTCGTTTCGATGGCCGCGCCTGCAGGTGTAAGGGTATGGCCTGCCGGCTGGTTGCCACCGTACAAAGCCGCTCCGGCGGGTACGTGGAAATACACCTCGCCGTACACGGCATCGGCGCGGCCATCGGCAGTCCGCGGCAGCGCACCGGTGCGGCGCCCGACCAGTCTATTGAGGTTGGCATCGTCGCACACGATCTCCATATGAATGTGATCGGTTGCGTTATAGATGCGACCTGCCAGCCCGATTTCATCCTTGCGGAAGATGCGCCGCTGCGCGGCGGTGGCACTGCCGCCGGCAACCGTCAGGGCATTGCCGCGCAATTCGGACAAATGCGCAAACACCGAATAGAAAGTGATTTCCTCGGCATTCGCACCGGCGCCAATCTCGGTCACGTGCCGTACGATCACCATGCCGTCGTCGGTCCACGCCGGCGTCTCGCCATAAGGGTTGTAATTCAGCGGATGCGTTGCTTCGGTGACTGGCCTGGTCGGCCTGCGGGCGTAAACGATCTCGCCGTCGGCAATCGCGCACACCGGCAAGGCGGTACCTGCCTGGGCTGGCGCGTGCAGGTGGACGCCGCCGTGCCAGCCCAGGTTCAGGCTGACGGGGAAACTCCCTTCGGGAACGCTGCTTGCCGGACAGTTGACGGTCGACGCCGGCATCGCGGCAGCCACATAGGTGGCATCGTCCGCATTATTGGCGCGCGTGGGCAGGAATGGTGGACTGATAATCATCTGGAACCAGGCTGTTTAAGACGAAAAGGCGTACTTCTTCTTGATCTTCATTTCCGAGCGGGGCAAGGAAGGCATCGCGTAATTGCTGCGGGCCGGTCCGGTAAAGGTCTTCTTGCCGGCGTTGACCGTAATCTTGCCTGGGCACTGGATGGTGATATTGCCGCCGTCGATAGTGATATTGGCGCCGCCTGCGGTGGACAAGCTGAGTTTCTTGGCCGACGCAAAATCGACGTGCGCGTTCGAGCTCTTCACGTCGACCATGCCGAGCGCCTGCACGCCCAGCGTGCCGGCCTGGGCCTGGACATCGATCGGGTCGCGCGCCGCAATAAGCTGCACGCCGACATCCTGCTCGCCAGGCTTGACAGCGCCGCCCAGGACGCCCAGCGCCTGCCCGCTGTGCACGCGAAGCTGGCCGCCGGTCGCAAACTGGCTATCCTGTCCGCTGGCGACAACAGCCACCTCGCCTGCCGCCACCTGCATATCCCTGGCTGCGGTCATTGCCAGGCCATCCTTGGCCGAAATTGCCACCAGCGGATTGCTCACATGCGGCAACTGGCCGGCGCCCTGGGCAGTCTTGCGCTTGCCGGCATCTTTGAAAGCACCATCGAGGTGACGGTCGCCGACCATGCCGGAGACGGACGTCAGCAAAGCCTGCAGCGGCGCTTCCCTGGCATCCAGCAGGCTGGCTTTGGGCTTGCGGGCGCCCAGGTGCGCGGCCATGCCGACAGTCTGGTGCTTGACCGCCGCATCGCTGAAAGTTTCCGCCAGCTTGACGGCCTGCTTGAGCATCGCGATGCCGGCCGTGTTGTCGCCCGCCGGTTCGCGCTGGCTTGCGCTGTGCTGGATCCGGTAGCTGGTCACCAGGAGGCCCGCCCCGGCCCGCACTGCACCATAGGCATCGCTGCGCAATTCCGCCCCCTGGCCGCGCAGGCTGCCACGGAAATTGTCGGCGCTGTGCACCAGGTGCCCCAGGTTCAGTTCAGTCGCTGCCAGCGTGGTGCGCATCTGGATGCGGCCCTGGTTGTCGGTGTCGTCGAACAGCAGCTGGTTATGGCCCTCGCCGCCGAATTCCTTGCTGCGCACGCCCCACTGGGCTGCCGCATTGCGGTGGCCGGGACTGCCGCCCGCCGCGCCATGCCATGCAGGACTATGGCCGCCCGCCAGGTTGCCCTGGCCGGAGACGGCATGGTCATGCGCCTGGCCGAATGCGTCTGCCGCCGCCTCGCGCGTTGCGCCGCCCGGCGTGTGCGGGACGCCGCCTTCGCCCTGGCCGTTGTACAAGGCGCCGACAATCAGTGGACGGTCGATATCGTTTTCCAGGAACTGCACCAGCACTTCCTGGCCGATACGCGGCAGGAATTGGCTGCCCATGCCGCCGCCGGCCAGGCGCTGGGCGACGCGCACCCAGCACGTGGCATCGGCTTCGTCCTGCCAATGGAAGCGGATGCGTACCCGCCCCAGGCTGTCGCAGTAAATTTCGTCCGCGCCGTTCGGGCGGTCATTGCCGTCGGCGCCCACCACAATGGCGCTCTGGGAGCCCATTGCCGTCGGCTTGGCATGCTGGCGCCCCTCGCTGCCGGCATGCAGGGGCCGCCATGGCAAAGCCGCGTCCAGCGCTGTGAAACCATTGGCGTAACCGCTGCTGGCCGCCTGCGCCAGCGTGGCGCTGAAGTCCTCCGCCAGGCCGGCCAGCGGCGCGCCCAGGTCTTCCAGCAGTTCCGGGATCGGGCCAAACAATTCGGCCAGCCCCTGCTTGACGGCCACCGGCAGGTTATTGATGCCTACGCTGACGACGCGCAGCACCACAAAATGCTCGCCGCCGGCCGTCGTGTCCAGTGGGCCTTGCGTGAGGGTGAAGCGGGATCCGGCGCGCAATGTGCGCACCGTGGAGCGGGCCTGCCACAGCTGGCTCTGCGCCTCGAGCGCCTGCATATGCAGCGTGGCATAGCGCTCGGCCTCGCCGCCGTCGGCGTAAAAGTACTGGCCGGGATAATCGAAGCTCTCGGGTAACTGGGCATGCTTGCCGAAATTGTGCAGCCGGGTTGGCACGGTCTTGCTGACCGCTTTCTTGGCTTTGTAGTCGTAGCTGGCGACAGCCACTGCGCCGCTGATCAAGCTGCGCGCGGTGCGCAGCGACTGGATGCTGTCCTGTTGCTCGCCGGCGCGGGCTGCGTGGTAGCGCAGGCCGCCGCCTGCGGCACTGCTGGCGTCTTCCGGCATGGCTTCCTTGAGCGCACTGTCCGAGAACAGCACCATGGTTTGCTCTTCTTCGCCATCTTCGAAGCGCCAGCCGATGCCTTCTTCCGTCAACAGGCGGCGCACGAAATCGTAATCGGATTCGCGGTACTGGCAGCAGTAGCTGCGGGGCGGGATGGCCTGCATGGCGGAGTGCGCGTCATCGCTCCACTGCCATTTGGCGTGCGGGGAATAGCCGGAGAAGACGGCATCGACGATGTCGGCCACGCTCTTGTCCTGCCATACCCGGCTGTTGCGGCGCTGGGTCGCCAGCCAGAGCCAAGGGGTAAGGCGCAGCCGGTAGCGCGCCAGGCCGCCTTCGCTGCCCAGCATGGCGGCGCCGCTGATGTAGCCGTGGAAGCTGGTGCGGCTGCCGTCGGCCAGGCTGGCCTGGACGGCGGCGCGCTGGCCGAGCAGCGATTGCAGCGAAATCCCGGCACTGGTGGACAACACGATCACCTCGCGGGCGCCGACCTCCTGCAAGGCATCGTCTGCCAGGAAGGCTTCTACCAGCAAGCCGCCGGAACCGTACTCCCCTTCCGTTTCCAGCTTGAGTTCATACAAACGGCTGGCACTGGAGAACTGTGCCAGCCCGGCGTAAACCTGGGTGAGGAGATCGTTCCGCATCGAATGTCTGCGCAGCAATAATTATCAAAACGCAAACGATACCAGCATTGCAGAAATTTGCTCGCACTGTTGAGCTAGCGGAGCGCGGCCCCCTCAGGGCCGAAGCGTAAAGCGGCGGAAGCGGTGCCGCCGGTGCTCCTCGTTGTCGAGTGAAAGCGAAGACTTGATCATATCGCTGCGGCTGATCACGCCAACCAGCTGGCGGCTGGCGGCATCGGCCACCACCGGCAGCCGCTCCAGGCCATGCACTGCCAGCCGCACCGCCACCGTGCGGCAAGTCTCGCCGCGCAGGGCCACGATGGGCGCGTTCACGCCATACAGGTCGCGCACGTGCATCGCGTGGCTGGCTTGCTCCAGCGTCGCACGATCCAGCATGCCCAGCACCGCTCCTTTGCTGGTGACCGGGTATGCGCGATGGCGCTGCGTCGCTCCGAAGTGGGAAACCAGCACGTCGGCAACCCGCGCGTCGGCATCGATCGACATTGGCGTCGCCGTCATCACCTCCTCCACGCTGTGCCGCTCCAGCGGATCGATGCCGTATTCGCGATAAATATGGTGCCCGCGGCGGGCGATTTTTTCGGACAGGATCGAACGGTGCATGGTGATGACGGTGAAGCCGTACGCCACTACCGAGGCGGCCAGCACCGGCAGCAGCGCATTCGCATCATGCGTCAATTCATAAGCAAACACGGTAGCCATGATGGGGGCCCGCATCATGCCGCCCAGGGTGGCAGCCATGAATACCAGCGGCCAGACCGCCGGCGAGCCGCCCGGCAGATAGGGCGCCAGCACGGTGCCCAGGCCGGCGCCCAGCATCAGCAAAGGCGCCAGCACGCCGCCGGAGGTACCCGAACCCAGCGCGATCAGCCACATGATCGCTTTGGCCACCAGCAGCGTCGCCACCACGCCTGCAGCCAGGTGGTTTTGCAGCAGGTCGCCGATCACGTCATAACCGACGCCCAGCGCACGCGGCTGGAAATAGCCGCCAATGCCGATGGCGACGGCGCCCAGCGCCGGCCACCACATCCAGTGAACCGGCAGCTTGTGAAAGCCATCTTCCACGCGGTACAGGGCGGTCGACAGCAGCCACGCCATGCCGCCGCACAGCACCCCGGCGATAGCGCAGGACAGCAGGGCCACCGGCGGCAGCACCGGGCTTTGCTGCGGGAACAGCGGCCCCGCTTCCATCAGCAGCGGCCGCAGGAAGCCGGCCACGGCGCAGGCAATGGCAACCGGCAGCAGGCTGCGCGGGCGCAGCTCGAACAGCAGCAGTTCGACCGCCAGCAGCACCGCCGCGATCGGCGTGCCGAAAACTGCCGTCATGCCGGCCACGGCGCCCGCCACCAGCAGGGTCTTGCGCTCGGCATCGCTCAAATGGAAATGCTGGGCAAACAGCGAACCGACCGCGCCGCCGGTCATGATGATCGGCCCCTCGGCGCCGAACGGCCCGCCGCTGCCGATGGCAATCGCGGAGGCCAGCGGCTTGAGCACCGCCACCTTGGGCGACATCGCGCTGCGCTTGAACAGGATCGCTTCGATCGCCTCCGGAATGCCGTGGCCGCGGATCTGCTCCGAGCCGTAGCGCGCGATCAGCCCGATCACCAGCGCACCAATCACAGGCACCACGATGACCCAGGCGCCCAGCGCGTGGGCGGCCGGCGATTGCGGTGCGGTGGACAGCGACTGGAAGAAGAACAGGTTGGTGAACAGCGAGATCGCCTTCAGCAACAGCCAGGCGGTGCCTGTGCTCAGCATGCCGATAAAGGCAGCCATTGCGCCGATCTGGAGCAGGCGCGCATCGCCGCTGAAGTCGCGGCGCGGGTCGTACGGTTTCATGGTTTTTGAGGCAGGTTGGGAACAGTGAAAACGCCATGCAGCGATTGCAGTTCGGCGCGGTGGATGGCAGCCAGGCGCACCAGCACTTCTTCGCCGGCAGGCAGCAGGTGGACTTCGACCCGGCGCCGGTCCTGCGCATTGGGGCGGCGCTGTACCAGCCCGGCCGCCTCGCAGCGGCCCAGCAAAGCGACTACGCCATGCTGCTGCGCTTGCAGCCGTTCGGCCAGCTCGCCGACAGTAGCCCAGTCGCGGCCGGGAAAGCCTTTGATATGCAGCAGCAGCAGGTACTGCAGCGGCGTGATGCCCTCGGCATGGGCAGCGTTTTCGGAAAAGCGCTCGAAGCGCCGCATCTGGTAGCGGAATTCGGACAGGGCCATGAAGTCGGCCTTGGCCAGCGTATCTGGTGGTGATGGCATTTTATATCATAATATGATGCAATTAGCCGATCATCATACCACCATCAGTAAGCCGACCACTTTTCTGCGATTTGCTTCAACTCGCCATGCTCGTTGAGGCGGCTGAGCGCCTGCGCGATCTTGTCCTCGGTTTCCTTGCCAAGGTGCCGCCCCAGCACCATGTAAAACACCTGCGTGTCGAATACGGCAGGCAGGATCCGCACCTTGCGCGCATGTCCCGCCTTCCTGATCTCCGAGATCAGGCCGGGAATGCGGTAATAGTAGAAACGGCCCCTGCCCGCCAGCAGCTTGTCGATATTCTGCGCGGTCGAATTGGCCGTGTTGTCAATCCTGAGGCCGCCTGCCTTCCTGAGCGCGGCAATCGCCCCGCTGCCGGCATTGACGAGGACTATGCCGCCTTCGTCCAGTGCACGCACCTCGTCAAAATTCTTCACGTTCACCGGGTCATCGGCACGGACCAGCATATGGTAGTTGACGGAAAACAGAGGCGTGTCCGGGATGTCGTAAGCCGCAATGCGCTCCTCGCTTCGCACCAGGCCGCAAGCGGCGTCCAGCTTGTGTCCGACCACCATCGCTTCGATCCGCTTGAGCGGCATCCATTGCTGGTCGCCGACGAATTTGAGCCCGGGCTCCACCTTCTCGATCGCCCGGAAGATATCGATGCAGCTGCCGGCAACCGCGGCCCCCTGCGCGACAAACTTGGGTTCTGAGTCGCTTTGCGCTGCAACGCGAATGGCAGCCGGCTCCCCCGCCCATCCCAGGGAGCCAAGCAATATGCATGGAGCCGCGAAGATCAGGGCACGAAAGTCCATGGCAAGCGTCCTACCTCGCTGGTGGCACGATTTGGGGGTGCTGCGGCTCCTGCGTGAAGTGCGGCGACATGATCTGGACACCTTCACGATTGAAAACGTCGACCACCTTCTGGTGCAGGAGGCTAAGCAACTCGGCTCGGTTGGCGGGCGAACTCAATGCCGAACAGGCCACGAGCTTGTACTCGATATAGAAATCGGACAAGGCGCTCTGGATCACGTACGGCCTCGGTTCTGCGGCGACACCCTCGGTTGTCATCGCTGCCTCTTCCAGCATTGCATGCACCTGGCGCCAGGGCGTGTCGTACCCGATCGTGACGGTGGTATCCAGCACGTAGGCGCCCGGCACGGCGCGCGAGTAGTTCTTGATCGTATTCGACAGCACCCAGGCATTCGGCATGGCCACGTCCACGCCCATGCCGGTGCGCAGCCGGGTGTCGAATATTCCCGGTTCCACCACGGTGCCCTGCACATCGCCGATGCTGACGTAGTCGCCCCTGCGCAGGGCACGCGTGTACATCAGGATCAGTCCTGCGGCGCCCTGCCCGACAATGCTGGAGGCGCCGATCGACAGCATCAGCCCGGCCAGCACCGTCACGCCCTGGAAGGCCGCCGTGTGCGAACCGGGCAGGTAGGGATAAGCCATGGCCAGCGCAAACAGCCAGATCACCGCGGTAGCCAGGCGGCGCGTCGGAACCGCCGTATCGCGGTCAAGCCAGCCGAAATGCAGCTCGCCGCTTTCGATGCGCTTGAAAACGGAGGCCAGGGTGGCGCTGGCCAGGCGGGCCAGCAGCACGATCACCGCAACCAGCAGCAGGCCGGGAATCGCTTCGGCCACGTTGCCGGCGATATCAGTTGCGGTATCAAGCAGGAATTGCTGCAAGCGCTCGCCCCAGTTGCGCGCAAATGGAATTCTCGCCAGGACAAAGGCCAGCCAGACGTAAGCAGCCAGCAGGCCCAGGAACCACACCATGACGTCCATGGTAAGGCGCATGAAATGGACCAGGTGTTCCGCATCCAGCACGCGCACATTGCGGACACGCACTTGTGCCAGGCGCCGGCCAAGAATCGCTTCCAGCCGCCGCCGGGCCTGGCGGCGCAAGGCCGCAAGCATCCACAGGAAAAAGGCCAGCGCGCCGGTCGCCAGCACGCACAGGGCAAGCGCCTGTGCAAGGTATGCGGGGCTGCGCTGCTCGCGGCGCTCCTCCAGCGCCTTGCTCAATTGCCTGGCGCTTTCATGGGCCAGCAGGTCCGTGGTGTCGCCTGCCAGGGCATTGACGTCGCCGGGTGACACCAGGAACAGCAGCGAACCGTCGAGCAGGACTTGCGTGCCCTCGGCGATCGACCTGATGCTGGCTTGTTGCGGCCCGCCCAATGCGAGCGCGCGCTCGAGGCGTTTATCCGCAGCCTCGGCGCGATCGTGTGGGGAATAGCCGCTCAGCATGGAGCGGAACACAAAGACAGTCCGGTTGCCAACCACAAGCCGCGCGGCAGGCGCTTCCGCCTTGGCTGGAGGCGTTGCGGCTTGCTGGGCGTAGCTTAGTTGGCCAAGCGCGAGCAGGAACAGGCAGAAAAGCGTGCGTAGCAGCATGGTTTCCCTGATGTCATTTTGCGTTCCATCATGGCATACATTCCTGCCCAGCTCAATTCGGTCACGATCCCACGTTCTTCAACTCGTCCGGCATCAGGTAGGTATAGCTCTTTGGATCGAACATGACCTTCCAGGTTTTCGCCTCCACCTGGCTGCCTCCTTCCATGCCGGCCTTGCGCGTGATGTACAGCGGGGTGAAGGTCGAATCGCTCACCGGGTCGGTGCGATAGGACCACTGCAGCTGGGTGCAGCGTGGCGGGACGATAGCGTATTCCTCGTCCGCCTCCTCGCTCGATGGTTCCTGCGTACCTTCGCCTTCGGCGGGAGCGGCCTTCTTCTCACCCTGTGTCTTTTCCCAGTCGGCGTAGGCGCTTTCGGTTTCCTTGCAGTTGCCGGCGCCCAGTACCTGGAATGCCGCAGTGAATTCGGTCAGCACGACGATCTGTTCGTTATGCGGCGCCAGGACCACGTTGTTCGTCGTGGTGAAGTGTTCGCCTACGCCGGATTCATTGGAAATGGTTTTCACCACCCATCCCCAGACATCTGCGCTCAAGGCTTCGAAGTGCACGCGTTCCGGGGTGACCGGATCGACACCGCTTGGGCGGCGCGGATCGCTGTATTCGTAGAGCTGTCCCTCGCGGTAGCGCAATTGGAACACGCCATAGAACGAATCGTCGCCATCGGTGGCACGGCCACTGGTGACCAGGTAGAGCTCATCGCCTTCCTTGCCGTCGACCTTCTTCTGCTGCACGACAGTGACGAGGTAAGTTGCGTGGCTCGCTTCGTCGACATATAGCCAGCCTTGCTGGGACTCCGAATACTTGCCGTAGTTGCGCGTCATGACGCCGTCGATGGCTTCGTTCGCGTCGAAGGTGCGAGCGGCTGGCTGTCCCTTCGCGCTGAGCGCGAAGTAGGCAATCATCAGCGTGAGCAGCAGGCCGATGGCGGCAAAGATGTAGATGGCAATGCGGCCCAGCTTTTTGGCGCGCTTTGGTTGTTCTGGCGTAGTGGCTTCTTCCATGTTGTACACTGGCAATATTAATAGACGCGCAATTATACAAAAGTTAATGGGGCCTGATCTCAGCCGTGCGCACCCGAACACTACCGGCCAGAGTAACCGTCGAAACAATTGCTGAACGGGATGGCTATGCCGTGGCGGTTTCCGCCGCTGATGACGGTTCGATTTATCTTATTTTTAATGGCGAAGGCGAAGTATTTCGCCACAACGGCAAGGATTCAGAACTTGAGATTGTCGCTTCGCTTCTTGTTCCAGGCTTCGTTGGCACAGACAAGTCAGGCAACATCCACGCTAGCTATGGTGCGGACGGCGACGGATGCATCCTGGACCACGTGGTAGGTTTGCTCAAGCAGTCCAAAGCAACTGAGGAAATGCGCATCAACTCTGCCATCACCGGACTCGCAGTCGATGGCGACGGTAGTATTTACGTAACAGCCGGCCTCGTTGGCGAAGTATGGAAGGTGGACTCCACTGGGCGCAAGATTTTGTTGCTTAGCTCGGAGCAATCCTTTGACGATAACCACATTCCCATCCTCGAGGGGGTGGCCGTGAATAAAAACGGTCAGGTGCTTATCGTCGACAACAGCGGTGCAGTTTTCATGCTCGAGCAAGGGAGGCTCCGGCATCTCGCAGGAATGCCGCGCGAATGCGGAATGGTCGATGGCATCGGCGAGAATGCGCGCTTCTGCGGACCGACCGCGGCAACTGCCGACCATAACGGCGATTTTCTCGTGGTAGACCAAGGCTGCGCCGTTCGCAAAGTAACCCCTTCTGGCGAAGTCAAGACGCTCATAGGAACGCCAGACGGCCCCCTGGCGGGACTTGTCCGGCTGCCACCGGAACAATGCTCGACATGGATTCGGTCCATTGCAGTCGATCGGAATGACAACATCCTGCTAGCGGCAGGCTCGGCGCTGCGTGTCCGCATTCATCGAACTCAATAATGGGACCACAAACCTGCACCGACACCTGGCACCGACTCTTGTATGGGGCTTTCGGTTCGGTCACAAAAAAGCCCGGCGCAAGGCCGGGCTTTCGTGGGGAGGCGGGGAATTAATCCCAGCTCAGCGCGCCGCCGGTCTGGTACTCGGTGACGCGGGTTTCGAAGAAGTTGCGCTCTTTCTTCAGGTCGATCATTTCCGACATCCATGGGAATGGATTTTCGTCCTGTTCGAACAGGGTTTCCAGGCCGATCTGGGTGGCGCGGCGGTTGGCGATAAAGCGCAGGTAGCCTTTGAACATGGCTGCGTTCAGGCCCAGCACGCCACGTGGCATGGTGTCTTCGGCGTAGCGGTATTCCAGTTCGACAGCTTGCAGGAACAGGCCTTTGATCTCTTCCTTGAAGGCCGGGGTCCACAGTTGCGGGTTTTCCAGCTTGATGGTGTTGATCAGGTCGATACCGAAGTTGCAGTGCATCGATTCGTCGCGCAGGATGTACTGGTACTGCTCGGCGGCGCCCATCATCTTATTCTGGCGGCCCAGCGCCAGGATCTGGGTGAAGCCGACGTAGAAGAACAGGCCTTCCATCAGGCAGGCGAA
Source organism: uncultured Duganella sp. (assembly GCA_946482635.1). The sequence continues at coordinate 421 of CAMLSG010000149.1, read as the reverse complement.
CACGATCAGGCTCTTGAGCAGGGTCTGGTCGGCCTCGGGCGTGCCGGTCTTGAAGTTCGGGTCCATGATCGCGTCGATGAACGGGATCAGGAACTCGTCCTTGTTGCGGATCGACGGCACCTCGTGATACGCGTTGAAGATCTCGCCTTCGTCCAGGCCCAGGCTCTCCACGATGTACTGGTAGGCGTGGGTGTGGATGGCTTCTTCAAACGCCTGGCGCAGCAGGAACTGGCGGCACTCGGGCGCCGTGATGTGGCGGTAGGTGCCCAGCACGATGTTGTTGGCGGCCAGCGAGTCGGCGGTGACGAAGAAGCCCAGGTTGCGCTTGACCAGGCGGCGCTCGTCTTCGGACAGGCCGTTCGGGTTCTTCCACAGTTCGATGTCGCGCTGCATGTTCACTTCCTGCGGCATCCAGTGGTTG
>CAMLSG010000148.1 GCA_946482635.1 uncultured Duganella sp. | reverse complement strand
CTGCGCCGCACATGAGCCCACCGCGCCTGATCGGCAATACCGGCGAGTACGGCGAGTTCGTGCTGACTACCGGCATGCCGCCTGATGCCAGCGGCAAGAAGCTGGTCTTCGATGACTTCACCCACCAGGCTGGCAGCTGGACCCTGACTGCGCACGAAGCACGTCCAGGCCATGAGCTGCAGTTCGCGAAGATGATCGAGATGGGGGTGTCGACTGCGCGCGGCGTGTTTGCCTTCAATAGCGTGAACGTGGAAGGCTGGGCGCTTTATGCCGAAGCAGAAATACAGCCATTCGAGCCGCTCGATGGCCAGCTGTTTGCACTGCAGGCGCGCATGCAGCGCGCGGCCCGCGCCTTCCTCGATCCGATGGTGAACCTGGGCGAAATCAGCCCTGAAGGTGTGAAATCGTTCCTGATGGACGAAGTTGGCTTGTCGGAAGGCATGGCAACCCAGGAGATGCAGCGCTACACCTTCCGTGCACCAGGCCAGGCAACTTCATATTTCTATGGCTACCAGCGCCTGATGGAAACCCGCCAGGCGGCAGAAGTGGCCTTGCGTCAGAAGTTCAATCGCAAGGCCTTCAACGACTTCGTGCTGTCCCAGGGGATGTTGCCGCCTGCGCTGCTGCGCAAGGCGGTGATGGAAGACTTCGTGCCGGCCCAGAAATAAGCCAGTGGTGGGGCTAGACGCCCCACACGATATCGTGTCCGCCCGTCTGGGCGGCACGCAGCATTTCCAGGAGTGGGAAGGCGCGCTGCGCAAATCCTACCTTCTGTGATTCCCCGAAATCGCTATCGCCATCGTCGTCCGGCAACGCATGGCTTGGCATGTGGGCCGCATGCTCGGAATCGACTTCCGGATGCAGTTTGCTTAGCGCAACTTCCTTCTCGAGAAGCTGCAAGGCCTGGGAAGCTTCCGCTGCTGTAATGACACCCCGCGTGGGGCTCTTCTTCAACAGGTCCATGATGCGTTCAACGTGCTCGTGAGCCATCATGACTTCCGGCGACGAAATGGATTTGAATTTGATCAACATGGCGCGCTTCCCGTAGTTTGTTGATGTGCTCACGATAGCACGACTGCAGTCGCGCACACCGTGCTTCTTAATACAATTTAAACGAACTCAAGAATGTATCAACCGTATCCGCATCAAAATGTTTCTGGTTCCCCAGCATGACGACCTGGTAGACGCGTTTATCCTTCGCCAGGAAACGGCCATGCATGGCCAGCGGAGCGCCGTTAGGAGCGACGCCGCGCGCTTCCACTTCAAATGCACCGTCCTTGGTGCCCTCTTTGGTAATAGTACCGCCGATATTGCGTACCATGGCAAGCTTCATCGCCTGCACGGCCTGGGCGGCTTTGGCCGCGTCCGGTAGCTCAGCAGTGCCGACGGCGAACATGGTGCCGTCGACTTCTGCTGCGGACATGGTCATCTTCACTTCCTGGCCATCGAGATTGACGGCGCGGGTGTGGGTGGCGGCTTTGCCGGGCAACATGATGGTGTAGGGCGCGTCGGTACTGCGGAAATCGCGCCAGTCGAATTTGGGGCTGCAGGCAGCGAGTGCACCTGCGGCGAGCAGGGCGGCGAGGGCTTTGGTCAGGGTCGGTTTATTCATGACCTGAATGGTAGCACCTCGTGCCACGGTTATTCTGCGCCAGGGCCCATGCCCGGCCCCATGCCGCCTCCTGGTGGCGGGCCCATGCCGGGTCCGCGCATGCCGCCCGGACCGCGTTCCGGTCCGCCTTCGCGCTCGCGTTGCATGCCGGCCGAACCGCCGAAGCGGTAAGACAGGCCGACGTAGATGATGCGGCCGTCGAATTCGCGCAGCGAGCGTTCGCGCAGGGCATAGGTGTCGGTGATGGTCGACATCTTGTTGCTGTTGAAGACGTCGGTGGCATTGACCATCAGGGCCAGTTGCGGCGTGATGGCGTGGCGCCAGGTCAGGTTCAGCGTGGTGTTCGGTTCGCGGTAGCCCTGGCCGGTCAGCATCTTGCCTTGTGCCTGGACTGCCGCTTGCAGCATGTCGGTGCTGGTGGCCTGCCAGTTCAGGCGCAGGCGCCCGCTCAGCGAAGAAGCAGTGCGCGTAGTCTGGTCGCCATTCGTCTCCAGCACGCTTTGTTCAAAGCGGGCGACGTTGCCGCTCAGGTTCAGCGTCAGCGACGGCAGAAGCTTACCGGTCAGCGTGAATTCCATGCCGCCTGAACGGGTGCTGCCTGCATTCTCGCGGGTGGTCAGCAGCACGGTGTCGCTGATGAAGTACTTGCGATCGAGGATGGAATCGGTCTCGTCGCGGTAGTAGCCGCGCAGGTTGGTCTCGAGGCCGAACAGGCGGGTCTCGTAACCGAGTTCGAAGGAATCGGTTTGCGCCGGCTTCAGTTTCGGATTGCCGGAAGAGACGTTCAACTCATCGCGGTAGACCACGAAAGGATTCAGGTCCTGTGCATTCGGACGGCGCAGGCGGTGCGCGTAGGCGAAGCGCATTTGCGAGTTTTCGCTCATTTTGTAGGTGGCGAAAAAGCTCGGAATCAGGTTGGTGTAGCTATTGCCGGCAGCGACCTGGCTGGTGAGCTGCTCGATCTCCATCTCGGTATGCTCGGCGCGCAGGCCGGCCATCAGGCCCCACTGTTCGTTGAGGCGCATCTGGTAGGAGCCGTAGGCGGCGTAGATGGTTTCCTTCATGTCGAAAGCATTGCTGCGCAGCGCGTTGGGCGAGCCTTCCTGCGTGACCGGGTCGATATTGGTGTAATCGATGCTCGAGTCGTTGCGGTTCTGGACGATCTTGTAGCCAAGCTTGGTGACGCCGCCGAACAGGTTTGCTTCGTAGTCGCCGGTGAAGTCGATGATCTCGTTCCTGTTGCGATTCTTCTGCGCGCTGTCAGTCTGGCTGCCGATGGGCGGGCGCACGACGTAACTATTGCGGTAGTTGCTGTCGGAGTCGTTGGTGGCGTTCGATACCCGCAAGTCCATCTTGAAGGTTTCGCCCGGCGCATCGCCCTTGTGGTCCCAGCGCGCATTCCAGGAATAGTTTGTGCTCTCGCCTTCGCGCACGGTGCTGCGCAGGTAGTTATCGGTGACCACGCCATCCGGATCGGTCGACACGTAGTTGTCGGTCGAACGCGCATCATTTGTGCGATGGGAGTAGGCGACTTGTGCGCCCAGCGTGTCGTTGGCGCCGAGGTTGTAGGTGACGCCGCCGTTCAGGCCTGCGTTGTCATTCAGTCCGTTTGACTGCGATTGCTGGTCGCTGTGCGACAGCGCGCCGGTACGCGGATCGATTCGGTCGCGCACTGTTTCGCCAACGGAGTTGCGGCCGTCATGGCGCACGTTGATACCGCCCTGGAAGCCCCACAAGCCTTCGTTGTAAGTGCCGGACAGCGCGCTGTTGTAGCGGCCTGCCGTGCCGTAGTTGGCATTGGCTACGCCAAAGCCGCCCGGCTTGCGGGAGCGCTTCATCACCAGGTTGATGATCGGGCCGCCGCCGCCTTCGTTGCCGAATTGTGCGCCGGGGTTGTTGATCACTTCCACCGACTCCAGGTCTTCGGCCGGGATCGATTGCAGCGCCGGACCGCGGTTATCCCCTTGCAGCATGGCCGATGGCTTGCCGTCGACATAGACCTGCACATTGCTGCTGCCGCGCAGGGTCAGCGAACCGTCCGGGTCGACGTTCACGGATGGGACGTTGTTCAATGCATCGGCTGCGGAGCCATTGCTGGCCGAGGCGTCGGATTTGACATCGTAGACCTGGCGGTCGATACGGTTGGTGGGCCGCTCGGCGGCCACCGTCACGCTGGCGATATTGCCGGTTTCGGGTGGGACTTCCTTTTTTACGGTTGCGGGCGCGGCGTCGGCCTTGGCTGGCTGGGTGGTCTGGGTTTGCGCAGCGGCGCTGCCGCAGCACAGGAGTAACAGGAGAGGGCCGGCGCAATAGCGCGAGTAACGGTAATGGGTAGTCATGGTGGCGGCAATTCTAGCGAAGAAACTACCGCCAAAACCACGGATTTACGTGGAATTACATTTGAAACTTAGATTTTCTCAAGAAGATGATCATGAAACGGAATTGAGTTCGTGAGGTACTTTGATGGCAAGCGGCTGGTACCTCGGCTGGCCGAGTCGCCTGATCATAGCTGCCGAAGGGCGCGGCGCAAGTTGATCGCTTCAGATACATGCTTGCCGCCGACCTGCTTCTGGCCGTCCAGGTCGGCCACAGTGCGTGCAACGCGAAGTACGCGATGGTAGGCGCGGGCGGACCAATGCAACTTGTGCATGGCCGCACGCAGCACCGCCTGGCCGCCGGCATCCGGTTTGCAGAAGCGGTCGATTTCGCGTGGCGTGAGATGCTGGTTGGTTTTGCCTTGGCGGACGATCTGGCGTTCGAAGGCTGCGTGCACGCGCGCGGCAATCGTCGCGGACAATTCCCCGACTGCATCCGCTTGCAGGATTTCGGGTGGTACCGGGCCAACTTCGATCTGCATGTCGATGCGGTCCAGCAGTGGGCCCGAAACGCGGTTCTGGTAGCGCAGGATCTGGTCGGGTGTGCATTGGCACAGGCCCGCTGGATGTCCGAGGTATCCGCATGGGCAGGGGTTCATGGCGGCGATCAACTGGAAGCGAGCGGGGAAGTCGGCATGCCGCATGGCGCGGGCGATGGTGACCCGGCCAGATTCGAGCGGCTCGCGCAGTACTTCCAGGACTCGGCGATCAAACTCGGGAAGCTCGTCAAGGAAAAGAACGCCGCAATGTGCGAGCGAAATCTCGCCGGGGCGGGGAACGCTGCCACCACCTACCAGGGCCGCGCCGGAAGATGTGTGGTGCGGCGCGCGGAAGGGGCGCACCTTCCAGCCTTCGACGGTGAAGCCGCTGATCAGGGATTGAACTGCAGCGGCTTCCAGCGCCTCGTCGTCCGTCATTAGAGGCAGCAGGCCGGCGAAGCGCGTGGCCAGCATGGTCTTGCCGGCGCCTGGTGGGCCGACCAGCAGGACGGAATGGCGGCCGGCGGCGGCAACCTCCATCGCACGCTTGGCGAAGATCTGGCCCTTGACGTCGGCGAAGTCGGGAATGGCTGGTGGAAGCGGAAGGGGCTGCGCCACATGGCGCGGCAGGGCGAAGCTGCCATCGGGATCAAGGCCGAAGTGGGCGCATACCTGCAGCAGCGTGGCGGCAGGGTAGATGCGGGCGCCGGCAACCAGCGCTGCTTCATCGGCATTGGCCAGCGGGAGGATGAAACCGCGGCTGGAACCACCGGCGGAGCGCTGCATGGCATAGGTCATCGCCAAAGCGCCGCGGATGGGCCGCAGTTCGCCGGTCAGCGACAGCTCGCCGGCAAACTCGAATTGTTCCAGTGTCGAAGAAGGAATCTGGCCGGAGGCGGCCAGGATGCCAATGGCGATTGGAAGATCGAAACGCCCCGATTCCTTGGGAAGATCAGCTGGGGCCAGGTTGACGGTGATGCGATGCTGCGGCAGTTCGAAGCCCGCATTGGTGATGGCTGCGCGTACCCGGTCGCGAGATTCTTTTACCTCGGTGTCGGCCAGGCCGACGATGGTGAAGGCCGGCAGGCCGTTGGCCAGGTGGACTTCGACGCTGACTTCCGGCGCCTGCATGCCGGCCAGGGCGCGGCTTTTGATGACTGCGATGCTCATGGTGGCCTCCCGGTCTACAACTGAAGATCGTAGGCCTCGGGCGCCACCGCCCGTTTGAGCTAGCGCAAGGGGATTACTTGTCGGCCAGCTTGGCTTCCAGCTCGGCCAGGCGCGATTCCAGCAGCTCCAGCTTGGCACGGGCCTTGGCCAGCATCTGGGCCTGGATGTCGAATTCCTCGCGGGTCACCAGGTCCAGCTTGGCGAAGCCCTGGGTCATCATCGCCTTGACGTTCTTTTCAATATCCTTGGCCGGCGAGTTTTCGATGACCTGGTTGACCTTTTGCTGCAGGTCATTGAAGAAGGCGTTCATGTCCATTTTTTTATTCCTGATGTGTGAGATTTCGCACCACAACGGTGCGGCTTTGGCTTTAAATGGTGCGGAAAGCTGTCTTAACTTCAACTCCTGCACGATTTCTAGCTGGCACGCAATCTGCTAATAAGCAAGAAAGCTGTTGTTTCAGACTGAATTTTAAACCGCAATAAAAGTTCACTCAAAAGGAAATCGCCATGATTCATAAGAGCAAGAAGCTGGGTCTCACCGCTGCAGTCGCACTCGCAATGGCAACGATGGGAACCGGCCTGGCCCAAGCAGCCGATGCCGCACCCGAGGCGAAGCCTGACAATGAGATCAGCTATAACGCGGCCGTGACCAGCGACTACCGCTACCGTGGTATCTCGCAAACCCGCCTGAAACCGGCGCTGCAAGGCGGCGCCGACTGGGTCAACAACCCGACCGGTTTCTATGCAGGCGCCTGGGCCTCCACCATCAAGTGGGTCAAGGACGGCGGCGGTGATGCTTCGGTTGAAGTAGACCTGTACGGCGGCAAGCGCGGCGAGATCGCGCCTGGCGTCAGCTATGACGTGGGCTTCCTGGCTTACGTGTATCCATCGAACGACCTGCATCCAAGCGCTAATACCCGCGAGGTGTATGGCCAGGTCGGCTATGGCCCGGCAACCCTCAAGTACTCGCATTCGCTGAGCAACCTGTTCGGCTTCGCGGACAGCAAGCACAGCACCTATGTCGACGCTTCCGTCAACCAGGAAGTGTACGAAGGCATCGTCCTGAACCTGCACGTTGGCCACCAGAAGGTGAAGAACAGCGGCGCCTTCAGCTACACCGACTGGAAAGTCGGTGCGACCAAGGACTTCGGCGTGGCATCCGTTGCGCTGGCCTATATCAAGACCAACAGCGACGCTTATATCGCGCCGACCAATGGCAAAAACCTGGGCAAGGGCGGCTTGGTGCTGACCGTGTCCAAAACCTTCTAAAGAGGCACTCGTATGAAAATGATTACCGCCATTATCAAGCCGTTCAAGCTCGACGAGGTGCGTGAAGCCCTGTCGGCGATCAACGTGCAAGGTATTACGGTGACCGAAGTCAAAGGCTTCGGCCGCCAGAAGGGCCACACCGAGCTGTATCGCGGCGCCGAGTATGTGGTCGATTTCCTGCCAAAGACCAAGATCGAGGCGGCGGTTGACGACGCCATCGTCGACCAGGCTATCGAGGCGATCGAGAATGCCGCCCGCACCGGCAAGATCGGCGACGGCAAGATTTTTGTCTCGTCGCTGGAACAAGTAATCCGTATCCGTACCGGCGAAACCGGCAACGAAGCACTGTAAGGGGAACCGTGATGCACAAGACCATTAAGAAATGGCTGGCGGGGGTGACTGTCCTGTTGGCTTTCAGCGCAGCGCTGCCTGTGCTGGCCCAAGATGCCAAGCCGGCGGAAGCGCCAGCTGCCGCTGCAACTGCTGCCGCTTCCGCGGCTCCGGCAGCTCCTGCCGCAGCCCCGGCTGATGCCGCCGCGCCTGCCGCCGCTGCCGCCGCTCCAGAAGCTCCGGCTGCCGCTCCTGCCGCCCCGGTGGCGCAGAAAGGCGATACCGCCTGGATGTTCGTGGCAACCCTGCTGGTCATCATGATGACCATTCCTGGCCTGGCCCTGTTCTACGGCGGCCTGGTGCGCTCGAAGAACATGCTGTCGGTGCTGCTGCAGGTGTTCTTCGTCTTCGCGCTGATCATCGTGCTGTGGTGCCTGTATGGCTATTCGATCGCCTTCACCGAAGGTAATGCCTTCTTCGGTGGCTTTGGCCGCTCGCTGCTGGCTGGCATTTACGACCCGGCCAAAGGCGCGTTCTCGGTGGCTGCGACCTTCAGCAAGGGCGTGGTGATCCCAGAGTTCATCTACGTTGCCTTCCAGGGCACTTTCGCTGCGATTACCTGCGGCCTGATCGTCGGCGCGTTTGCAGAGCGCGTGCGCTTCTCCGCGGTGCTGGCCTTCATGGTGCTGTGGTTCACCTTCAGCTACCTGCCGATCGCCCACATGGTCTGGTTCTGGACCGGTCCTGATGCGATCACCAACGCCGAGACCCTGGCGACCGAGACTGCCAAGGCAGGCTGGATCTTCCAGAAGGGCGCACTGGACTTCGCCGGCGGTACCGTGGTGCACATCAATGCTGCAGTTGCAGGCCTGGTGGGCGCAATCATGATCGGCAAGCGCGTTGGCTACGGCCGCGACTCCATGGCTCCGCACTCGCTGACCATGACCATGATCGGCGCTTCGCTGCTGTGGGTGGGCTGGTTCGGCTTCAACGCCGGTTCGGCACTGGAAGCTGGCGACATCGCTGCACTGGCCTTCATCAACACCCTGCTGGCAACTGCCTGCGCTACCGTATCTTGGGTGTTCGGTGAGTGGATCTTCAAGGGCAAGCCTTCCATGCTGGGCGGCGCGTCCGGTGCGGTGGCCGGCCTGGTGGCAATTACCCCGGCTTGCGGCTTCGTTGGTCCGATGGGTGCACTGGCGATCGGCCTGCTGGCCGGCATCATCTGCCTGTGGGGCGTGAATGGCCTGAAGCGCCTGATCGGCGCGGACGACTCGCTGGACGTGTTCGGCGTGCACGGCGTGGGCGGTATCCTGGGCGCGATCCTGACTGGTGTGTTCGCTGCACCATCTTTGGGCGGCCAGGGTGTATTTGACTACGTTGCCAACAAGGCAAGCGCTGACTACTCGATCAGCGGCCAGGTGATCACCCAGGCGACCGCTGTCGGCGTCACCATCGTGTGGTCGGCCGTCGTTGCCTTCGTAGCCTACAAGCTGGTCGACATCGTGATCGGCCTGCGCGTACCGGAAGAAGAAGAGCGCGAAGGCCTGGACATCACCAGCCACGGCGAGTCCGCGTACCACGCTTGAGTTCGTGTCACACCATGGGGCCAGGCCCCATGGGACACGGGCTGGACTGGAAAAGCGCCTTTCGGGGCGCTTTTTTTGTTCCAAAGTATCTTTTAATTGCGGTTTTTGCCCCAAAATGGAGAGTCTGCAAATACCAACCCGCAAGGAAGTCACATGGTTCCCCATCTCGTTACGGCACTGACCGGGCCGTTACTGGATCTTGAAGAAAAGATCATTGCCGCGACCCCAGCCATTGAACGGTGGTTCCGCCTCGAGTGGCAGGAGCATACCCCGCCGTTCTATGCCTCGGTCGACCTGCGCAATGCCGGCTATAAGTTGGCCCCGGTGGATACCAACCTGTTCCCGGGCGGCTTCCATTACCTGGCCAACGAGATGCTCCCCCTTTCGGTGCAGGCGGCCATGGCGGCGATCGACAAATACTGCCCGGATGCCCGCAACCTGCTGCTGATCCCCGAAATCAAGCCGCGTCACCCGACCTATTTCCAGGGCGTGGCGCGCCTGATGCAGATTTTCCGCCAGACCGGCTTGAATGTCCGTTTTGGCTCGCTGGACCCGTCTGTTACCCAGCCGACGCCGCTGGCGCTGCCTGACGGCAACATGCTGGTGGTGGAGCCGCTGGTGCGCTCGCCGAACGGCCGCCGCCTGGGGCTGAAGGATTTCGATCCATGCACCATCCTGCTGAACAACGACCTGTCGGCCGGCATTCCGGACATCCTGACCAACCTGCACGAGCAAAGCCTGTTGCCGCCTTTGCATGCCGGCTGGGCAATGCGCCGCAAGTCCAACCACTTCAATGCCTATGATGAGGTGGCCAAGAAGTTCGGCAAGCTGATTGGCGTCGATCCGTGGATGGTCAATCCCTTCCACGCCAAGTGTGGCGCAGTGGACCTGGCGACCGGGGAGGGTCAGGAATGCCTGGCCTCTTCGGTGGATGCGGTGCTGGCCAAGATCCGCAAGAAGTACAAGGAATATGGCATCAAGGAGAAGCCGTTCGTCATCATCAAGCCGGATGCTGGTACTTATGGCAAAGGCATCATCACCATTCGCGATGCGGCTGAGCTCAAAGAGTTGTCGGAAGAGCAGCGTGCGCGCATGACCGTGATCAAGGATGGCAAAGCGGTGACCGACCTGAATATCCAGGAGGGCGTGCCGACCTTCGAGAGCATCAAGGAGGCGTTTGCCGAGCCGGTTGTCTATATGATTGACCGCTATGTGGTGGGCGGCTTCTACCGCGTGCATGGCGAGAAGGGGCCGGACCAGAACTTGAACGCGCCGGGCTCGCAGTTCGTACCGCTGGCGTTCGCGCAGCAGCATGCGGTGCCGGATGTGAAGGCCAAGCCGGGGACTGCGGCGCCAAACCGGTTCTATGTGTATGGGGTGGTGGCGCGACTGGCGCTGCTGGCGGCTTCTCTTGAGATGGAGCGTACGGATCCGGATCCGGAGGTTTACTAAAACCGGTAACCCGGTGTCAGACCCGCAGGGCCTGACACCTAAGACGCAGCGGCTGCTGGCAATGTGCCTGGCCCTGTGGGTCAGACACGGTTTTACCGGTTTTAGGCTAGAATCAGTTGTTACATTTTTGGACTAATCCATGAAAATCGCCTTCCTCGCCGACCCGCTGTCCAGCTTCAAGATCTACAAGGACTCCACCTTCGCCATGATGGCCGAGGCGGCGCGCCGGGGGCATGAGGTGTATGCCTTCCAGCAGCGCCACATGGCGCTCAAGGAAGGCAAGGTCACGGCCCACGTCTCGCGCATCGAGCTGACCGGCGACCAGCACGACTGGTACAAGGCGGCGCCATCGGAAGACACCAGCCTGGCCGCCTTCGACGCGGTGATCCAGCGCAAGGACCCGCCGTTCGACATGGAATACGTCTACGGCACCTACCTGCTGCAGCTGGCGGAAAAGCAGGGCGCGAAAGTGTTCAACAAGCCTTCCGCCATCCGCGACCATAACGAAAAGCTGTCCATCGCCCAGTTCTCGCAGTTCACCGCGCCAACCCTGGTGACCAGCGACGAAACCCGCCTGCGCGACTTCCAGGCCGAACATGGCGACGTGATCCTGAAGCCGCTGGACGGCATGGGCGGCGCCGGCATCTTCCGCGTGAAGGCCGATGGCCTGAACCTTGGCTCCATCATCGAGACCCTGACCCTGCACGGCGCGCGCACCATCATGGCGCAGCGCTACATCCCTGACATCGTCAAAGGCGACAAGCGCATCCTGCTGATCGACGGCAAGCCGGTGCCTTACTGCCTGGCGCGCATCCCGCAAGCGGGCGAAGTGCGCGGCAACCTGGCCGCCGGCGGTACCGGCGTGGCCCAGCCGCTGTCGCAGCGCGACCGCGAAATCGCCGAAGCCCTGGGCCCGGAATTGGCTGCGCGCGGCCTCTTGCTGGTAGGATTAGACGTGATCGGCGATTACCTCACCGAGGTAAACGTCACCAGCCCGACCTGCTTCCAGGAGATCACCCAGCAGACAGGCTTCCAGGTTGCGTCCATGTTTATCGATGCGGTGGAAGCCCGGGCAGGCAAGCAAGGATAAACATGGTAGGGATTTTATTGATGACACACGCGCCGCTGGGCCAGGCTTTCCTGGCTGCCGCGGCCCATGTGTTCCGGGCCCCGGTTGAAAAACTGGAGGCGATCGACGTGGTGGCAGACCAGGACCTGAACGAAGTGCAGCAGCTGGCGCGTGAAGCCATCAAGCGCCTCGACACAGGTTCCGGCGTGCTGGTCATGACCGATATCAAAGGCGGCACGCCCGCCAATTGCTGTAACAAGCTGGCCGATGCGGGCCAGGTCGAGGTGGTCGCGGGGATCAGCCTGCCCATGCTGCTGCGCGCCATCACCTACCGCACCGATACGCTGGACGTAGTCGTGGAAATGGCCCTGGCCGGCGCGCAGAATGGCGCGGTCAAGGTCGATAACCGTATCCGAGTCAATTAATCAAAACTAAAACATGATTCAGCAAGAACTTGAAATTATCAACAAGCTCGGATTGCATGCACGTGCTTCTGCAAAATTCACCCAACTGGCAGCCAAATTCCAGAGCGATGTCTGGCTGTCCCGTAACGGTCGCCGCATCAACGCCAAGTCCATCATGGGCGTGATGATGCTGGCTGCTGGCAAGGGCGCCAAAGTCCTGCTGGAAGCGGACGGCGCCGATGAACAGGATTGCATCAACGCCCTGGCCGCACTGGTCAACGACAAGTTCGGCGAAGGCGAGTAAATGCGGGACGGCAGCCCGATGGCATCGTTCTCCCTCCACGGAATCCCGGTTTCGCGAGGCATCGCGATCGGCCGCGCGCATATCCTTGCGCCGGCGGCGCTCGATGTAAAGCACTACCTGATCTCCGAAGAGCACGTGGAAGCGGAAGTGAAGCGCCTGCAGCAGGCGCTGGCTGCCGTGCACCGCGAGCTGCAGACGCTGTGGAATGAGTTGCCGAAGGATGCCCCGACGGAGCTGGGCGCCTTCATCGACGTCCACGCGCTGATCCTGTCGGACCCGATGATTTCCGAGGCGCCGCTGGACATCATCCGCAGCCGCCACTACAACGCCGAATGGGCGCTGCTGACCCAGATCGACGAGCTGTCGGCGCAGTTCGACGAAATCGAAGACCCTTACCTGCGCGAGCGCAAGGCCGACATCCAGCAAGTGGCCGAGCGGGTGCTGAAAGTCCTGATGGGCAGCGAACCGCTGCTGCCAAAACAGGCCGAACTCGAAGGCGATGAATTCCTGGCACAGATGATCGTGGTGGCCCACGATATCTCGCCGGCCGACATGCTGAAGTTCCGCGACCGCTCCTTCATCGGCTTCGTGACCGATGTGGGCGGCCAGAACTCGCACACTGCCATCGTGGCGCGATCGCTCGACATTCCGGCGGCAGTCGGCATGTCGCAGGCTTCCACCCTGATCCAGCAGGACGATTGGGTGATCATCGACGGCGATGCCGGCGTGGTGATCGTCACCCCAAGCGCGCAAGTGCTGGAGCAGTACCGCGAGCGCCAGCTGGCTGCAATGCGTGCCCGCAAGAAGCTGGGCAAGCTGAAAAAGACCCCGGCCGTCACCAAGGACGGCACGCAGATCGCCCTGATGGCGAATATCGAGCTGCCGGAAGATTGCGAACACGCGATGGAATCGGGCGCCAACGGCGTTGGCCTGTTCCGCTCCGAATTCCTGTTCATGGGCCGCGACGGCGACATGCCGTCCGAGGACGAACAATACGAGCAGTACACCAAAGCCGTGCTGGCCATGAAAGGCCGCCCGGTGACGATCCGCACGCTCGATATCGGCGCCGACAAGCCGCTGGACCAGATGGAGCACACCGCGCTCAATCCGGCACTGGGCTTGCGCGCCATCCGCTACTGCCTGGCCGAACCGCAAATCTTCCTGACCCAGTTGCGCGCCATCCTGCGCGCCTCGGTGCACGGCAAAGTGCGCATCCTGATCCCGATGATGGCGCATGCCTTCGAGATCGAGCAGTCGCTGGCCATGATCAAGCGCGCCAAGGCGCAGCTGGACGAAGCAGGGGAGAAGTACGACCCGGAAGTGCAGGTCGGCGCCATGATCGAAATTCCGGCTGCCGCGCTGGCGCTGCCGATGTTCGTCAAGAAGATGGATTTTCTCTCCATTGGAACCAATGACCTGATCCAGTACACGCTGGCGATCGACCGCGTCGATTACGAAGTGGCGCACCTGTATGACCCGCTGCACCCGGCCATCCTGCAATTGATTGCGATGACCATCGCCGCCGGCCACAAAGCCGGCA
>CAMLSG010000147.1 GCA_946482635.1 uncultured Duganella sp. | reverse complement strand
ATCCTGAAATCGGGCATGTGGGGCCAGGCCAGCTACGACGGCACGATTTACGATGCGCTCAAACACCCGAACACCGTCGATCCGAATGTGTTCTTCGATAGCGGCGGCCGGTTGTGGATGGTGTACGGTTCCTATTCCGGCGGCATTTTCATCATGCAGATGAACCCCGCTACCGGCATGCCGTTGCCGGGGCAGGGCTATGGCAAGCGCCTGATGGGCGGAAATCACAGCCGGATCGAAGGCGCCTACGTGATGTACAGCCCTGCCACGCAGTACTACTACCTGTTCACTTCTTTTGGCGGGCTCGATGCCGCCGGCGGCTACAATATGCGGGTGGCGCGCTCCACGTCGCCGGATGGTCCCTATGTCGACGCCCAGGGCGTGAACATGGCGAACGTCAAGGCCGATCCTTCGAAACCCCTGTTCGACGACGCTTCGATTGCTCCGTATGGCGTGAAAATCATGGGCAATTTCCTGTTCGAGCGCAAAATCGGCGAAGCGGGGACGGGGATCGGTACAGGCTATGTATCGGCTGGCCACAACTCGGCCTATTACGACCCTGCGACCCGCAAGCATTTCCTGATCTTCCATAGCCGCTTCCCGGAGCGTGGCGAACAGCATGAGGTGCGCGTCCACCAGATGTTCATGAACGCGGACGGCTGGCCGGTGGTGGCGCCATACCGCAATACCAATGAAACGCTGGCGATGGTACCGCGCGGCTTCATTCACGGCGACTATATGTTCGTCAATCATGGCAAGGATATTTCGTCCACGATCAAGAAATCGCGGCTGGTCACGCTGAAGCCGGACGGCACGGTCGGCGGTGCGGTGACCGGCACCTGGGCCCTGGTGGGCAGCAACCAGGCCGAGATCAACCTGGCCGGCTCGCCGCCGTTCAAGGGCGTGTTCCTGAACCAATGGGATGAAACGTCGAAGAGCTATGTGATGACGTTTACCGCTACTTCCCGCGAGGGCGTTTCCATCATGGGCAGCCGCCTGCCGCAGCGCAGCGACATGCAGGTAGTGCAAGCTGTTTATGGCGAGCTTAGTCTCGGCAATACCAATGCGGTGACGGGCGATATCGTGTTGCCGACCAGTGGCGCGCGCGATGCGGTCATTTCCTGGGCCTCGTCGAACCCTTCGGTGCTGAGCAATACCGGGCAGGTCACCAGCCCCGCCAATGATGTCACCGTTACGCTGACGGCCACGATCAGCAAGGGACCGGTGAAGGCCGTCAAGACCTTCGTCGTCACCGTGCGCAAGCTGGGCAGCATGCTTGCCCATTACACGTTTGACGGCAACCTGGGGGATGCAACCGGTGCATTCGGGGCGGGCACGGTGGTCGGCAGCAGGATCGACCTCGCCGGCGGCAGCATGGCTTATGAAGCGGGCATGAAGGGCAGCGCGGCGGTGTTCAACGGCGCCAGCGGTGTGCGCCTGCCGGATGGACTGATCGCCAGCAATACCTACACGGTGGCGATGTGGCTCAAGCCAGCGCAGCTGACCGCGTTCTCGACCACGTTCTTTGGCGCCCGCAACGGCGACTCGTGGATCAGCTTCCTCCCGAAAGGACATGACTTCGTTGGCGGTGCGAGCATGCTGTGGTCGGGGACGGCCTGGTATGACGCAGGCCTGGGCATGAATATCCCGGCCGGCCAATGGTCGCATGTTGCGTTCACCGTCAAGAACGGCGCGGTGAACGTCTACGTCAACGGGGCGAAACGCTTCAGCGGCGTGAACTTCCCGAACGTGTTCACGACCAACAATGGCGTGTTTGCACTTGGCGTCAACTGGTGGGATGCGCCTTATAAGGGCTCGATGGATGACCTGCGCATCTACGGATCGGCCCTGAGCGATGGGGAAGTTGCCAGCATTGCCCGCTGACTTCCTCAGTTCGACAGGTGCGCGATCTCCAGCGAGCCGTGTTCGTCAAAGATGGGGCATTGTTCGGCCAGGGTGACGGCCTCGTTGAAATCGGTGGCTGCCAGGATTGAGTAGCCGGCCAGAGAACTGCTGGACGATTTTGGGCCGGCCAGCCGCGTGTCGATGTCGACGCTGGCGTGGGTCAGGCTGCCACGGTCCAGCAGCCGCCCGCCCAGCGAGTCGTACCAGCTCATCCAACGCTGCGGGACATGCTGGCGGGCCTCGGCCGTTCCATCCGGCGCACCCCGGTAAACGAGCAGGAATCGCTCCATATGGCCTCCTTGTGTATTGCAAAGCCTCGATGCCTGAATCTTAGCAATTGCAATGCATAAGGGCCGCACCGTTGGCCGGGTGGCTAGTCCGTTGAGACAGGGACCAGGATCTCGCGGCTGCCGTTGGTCGACATGGACGACAGGATGCCTGCCGCCTCCATATCCTCGACCATGCGCGCAGCGCGGTTGTAGCCGATGCGCAATTGGCGCTGAATCGACGAGATCGACGCACGGCGGGTGCGGATGACAAACGCCACCGCCTCGTCGTACAGCGGGTCGGTCTCGCCTGCGCTGACGTCGCCCAGCAGGTCGGCCGCCGGTTCCTCGGTTGGCGTGCCGGCCAGGATCGCTTCTTCGTATTCCGGCTCGCCGAACTGCTTCAGGTAATCGACCACGCGGTGGACTTCTTCATCGGATACGAAGGCGCCGTGCACGCGCTGCGGGTAACCGCTGCCGGGCGGCAGGAACAGCATGTCGCCGTGGCCGAGCAGCGTCTCGGCGCCCATCTGGTCAAGCACGGTGCGCGAATCGATCTTGGATGAAACCTGGAAGGCGACGCGGGTCGGGATGTTGGCCTTGATCAGGCCCGTGATCACGTCAACCGAAGGGCGCTGCGTGGCCAGGATCAGGTGGATGCCGGCGGCGCGCGCCTTCTGCGCCAGGCGGGCGATCAGTTCCTCGATCTTTTTCCCCGCCACCATCATCAGGTCGGCCAGTTCGTCGATGATCACGACAATGGTCGGCAGCGTCGATAGCGGTTCCGGCGCGTCCGGGGTGAGCGAGAACGGATTGGTGATGTATTTTTCCGCAGCCTTGCCGTCGCGGATCTTCTGGTTGAAGCCGGCCAGGTTGCGCACGCCGAGCGCGGACATCAGGCGATAGCGTTTTTCCATTTCGGCGACGCACCAGGTCAGCGCATTGGCCGCCAGCTTCATGTCGGTGACCACGGGCGCCAGCAGGTGCGGAATGCCGTCGTAGACCGACAGTTCCAGCATCTTCGGGTCGATCATGATCAGGCGCACGTCGGTCGGGGTGGCCTTGTACAGCAGGGACACGATCATGGCATTGATGGCCACCGACTTGCCGGAGCCGGTAGTGCCGGCAACCAGCATGTGCGGGGCACGCGCCAGGTCGGTCACCACCGGCGCGCCGGTAATATCCTTGCCCATCGCCAGCGTCAGTTGCGAGCGCGAGGCGCGATAGGCGTCCGAGGCCAGGATTTCCGACAGCTGGATCATGTGGCGGCGGGTGTTCGGCAGCTCGAGGCCCATGCAGGTCTTGCCCGGAATGGTTTCGACCACGCGCACCGAAGTGACGGCGAGTGCGCGCGACAGATCCTTCACGAGCGCCACGATTTGCGCGCCGCGCACGCCAACTGCCGGTTCGATTTCGAAACGGGTGATCACGGGGCCGGCGGATGCGCCGAGTACGGTCACCGGAACCTTGAATTCCTTCAGGCGCTGTTCGATCAGGCGGCCGGTTTCTTCCAGTTCGTCGCTGGATACCTCGAACCTGGCTTCCGTAAAGGCGTCCAGCAAGTCCAGGCCTGGCAGTTCGATGTCGGCTTCAGGCTCCGGATAGACCGTGACCGTCGTGATTGCCGGGGCCGGGGTGGCGGCTGCCATTGGTGCGGCTGGTGCGTCTGGAACCACGGCCATGGGTGCCATTGGTACGGGCATGGGCTCCGCCTGCGCAACAGGCATTAGCGGCTGCCAGCCCGGGGCAGGCGCCGGCGCCGGGACCGGGGCCGGAGCCTGCGTGAACGGAGTGTATTCGACTTCCAATGGCGTATTTGCCAGCGCAAGCGGTTGCGGCGGCAGGCCTGGCGTTTCGTTGATCCATGCCGGTTCGGGGATCGAGGTTGTTATGGTGTGCACTTCGACTGCCGCATGGACGACCTGAACTTCCACGACTGACGACTGGATGGACGGCGCTTGCGGCGGCTGGACGCTGGTGCGCACGCTCCGCACCGGCTCGGCGGCGAGTGGCAGCTTGACGATCCTGACGGTCTGCGCCTGCCTGGCCTGGGTTTCGGCTTCTTCCCTGGCTTTGGCGCGGGCCAGCATTGCCGGGGTTGGGCGCAGGCTTTCGACTTCGGCCCACTCGGCGCTCGGGCGCGCAGCGGGGGCGCGGGCTTTTTCCACGGCATCGGCGCCGAAGAACCTTGCGGGCGATGCATCCGGCGGTGCTTCCCATGCCGGGCGCTTCTCAGTGAATCGTTCGCTGCTGCGTGCAGGGCTTGCTGGCGCAGCGACAGCGGGCGTGGGGGCTGGCCGTGGTGCGGAACGGCGTTCCGGCTCGGACGAGCGCTTCAGCAGGCCAGTGGCGCGGCCGCACCAGGCCAGGAAGGCCAGCGCGCGATAGCCGAACAGCCAGGGGATTGCCACCATGCCGGCAGTTGTGAGTATGGCAATGGCGACGACGCGGCCACTTGCCGCAGCAATTGAACTGGCCAGCAGCATGAGCATGGTGCCCAGAACCAAGCGAATGAAGCCCTGTCCAAGCAGGGAGGTCCTCTTCAGCACAAACACCTTCACAAGGCGCCAGACCAGGGGGAGTGTCCACAGCACAGACCAGCCAAACCACGACATCACTGCCATTCAAATCTTTCCTGAAAATACCTCGGGCGGAGTTTATCACGAGCAATGATGTCAATTAGAGAATACGAAGCGTGGTTTTCATCGGGAAACGGGTGAATTGTGTTGCTCTCAGGACATCTTTTCTATCGTTTGGCTTGGCTGTTCGTTTATAATCGCCGGCTCCCCCAAAGTATTCCGACAGTTCAGCAAAGTGCGCACCCAGGGCATCAGTTTCTCCATCCTCAGGCATTCCGCATGGGCGCCAGGCGTCGCCACGCCTGAAGCATGGCAGGCCTGGGCGCAAGCGCCGTTCGTGTTGCGTACGGGAGAAGAACCAGGGGTCAAGGCAATGCCGCCCATGCTGCGCCGCCGTGCGGGTTTGGTGGGCAAGATGGCGCTTGAAGTGGCGTATCAATGCCTGGATGGCCGCAGCGATATTCCCACCGTATACTGTTCGCGCCATGGCGACGTCGTGCGCGCTGTCGAACTTCTGTCGGACCTGGCGCGCGGCGAGCTGCTGTCGCCGATGGCGTTCGGCATGGCGGTGCATAATGCCGTTCCCGGCCTGTTCAGCATCGCGCGCGGCGAGCGCGCCAACTACACTGCGCTGGCTGCCGGCAATGCATCGGTCGAGCATGCGGTGATCGAAGCCTGCGGCCTGCTGGCCGACGGAGCGCCGCAGGTATTGCTGGTGGCCTGCGATGCCCCGCTGCCGGAACTGTTTGCCCCTTACGAAGAATACGAAGAGCAGCCGCACGCCTGGGCGTGGCTGATGGCGCCCGCTGCTGGCGACGCGATCCGGCTGGAATGGGAGCCGTGTGCGAATGCCCCGGCCCCCGTCATGCCGGGCAGCCTCGAGGTTGCGGCCTTCCATGCCGGCGGCGCGCAACGCCTGGAGCGCTGCGACGGCCGCATGCGCTGGACCTGGAGCCGCGATGCTTGACCGATACTGGCGCATCTTTGTCACTGGCCTGAGCTTCGCGGTGTTCGGCGCCGGCGGGATCACACTGGGGGTGCTCGTGTTCCCGCCCATGAACCTGCTGATCCGGAACCGCCAGCGGCGCATCAATGCGGCGCGCACCGTGATTCGCGGCGCGTTCCGCGTCTATATCGACATGATGCGCGTGATTGGCGTGCTGCGTTACGAAGTGCGGGGGCTGGAGAAGCTGGAACGGCGCGGCATGCTGATCCTCGCCAACCACCCGACACTGCTCGATACGGTGTTCCTGATGGCCTTTGTGAAGAATGCCGACTGCATCGTCAAGGGCGCCCTCTGGAACAACCCTTTCACGCGCGGTCCGGTACGGGGCGCGGGCTACATCAATAATGAAGGCGGTGCAGAGCTGATCGGCGACTGCATCGCTTCGCTGGAGCGCGGCAACAACCTGATCATCTTCCCGGAAGGGACGCGCACCCCGAAGGATGGCGTGATCAGCATGAAGCGCGGCGCCGCCAATATTGCAGTGCGCGGCGTGCGCGACATCACGCCGGTGCTGCTCCAGTGCGATCCGCCCACGCTGCACAAGGGCGAGAAGTGGTGGCGGGTGCCTTCGCGCCGCTTCCTGATCCAGATTGACGTGCAGGACGACCTGTCGGTAGCGCGCTTCAGGGAAGGCGCCAGCGATGTGATGGCAGCGCGCCATCTGACCGACTTCTTGGAAAACTATTTTGCCGGAAAGTGTCAAAGCAATGCTTGAACTCGAAGTGAAACAACTGATCATCGATGCCCTTCAACTGGAAGACATCACGCCGGACGATATTGACAGCGCCGCGCCCCTGTTCATCGAAGGCCTGGGCCTCGATTCGATCGATGCGCTGGAACTGGGTGTCGCCCTGCAAAAGAAATATGGCATTTCTCTTTCAGCAGATTCGGAAGAGACCCGTCGCCATTTCGCTTCGGTGCAGGCGCTGGCGGCGATGATTGAAAGCCACAGGCAGAAATGAAAAGGTAGGGAGTAGACGATGGTTAACCTGAAAGAAATGAGCAAGGAACAGTTGCAGGAGTGGGTGATCGACCTGCTTGCCGACATGTTCGAGCTGGATAAGAATGGCCTGGGCGCCGGCTCCAGCCTGTACGACGACCTGGACATCGACAGCATCGATGCGGTTGACCTGGCCGTGCGCCTGAAGGAACTCACCGGTTTGCGCCTGCAGCCGGAGGTATTCAAGACCATTCGCACTATCGGCGACGTGGTTGAAGCCCTGACCGGCAAGGCGGAGCAGGCCGCGTAGGCGAGATGAGAATGAGTGCATTGGCGGCAGTGATTACCCTGCTGTATCCCCTGGCGATCTGGTTTGGCCACGGCCGCATCGAGCCGCGCTGGCTGGCAGGCTTGCTGCTGGCGGCGGCCATCGCGCGGCTGCCCGCGCTGAAACTGAGCGGCGTTGCGCGCTGGTCGGTGGCCGCGGCGCTGGTACTGGTCGCTGCGGCCATCTGGAGCAACCTGCTGCTGCCACTGAAACTGTACCCGGTGCTGGTGAGCGCCGCGCTGCTGGCCGGTTTTGCCTATAGCCTGAGCACTCCGATGTCCGCCGTCGAGCGCATGGCACGCCTGCGCGGCGAAGACTTCCCTCCGGTGGCGCAAGCCTATATGCGCAAGGTGACGCAGGTGTGGTGCGGTTTCTTCGTGATCAACGGCGCGATTGCTTTCGGCACCGCGCTGTGGGCGTCGGAAGCGGTATGGTCGCTGTACACGGGTGTCATTTCCTATGCGCTGATGGCGTTGTTGTTCGGCGCGGAATACTTGGTGCGCCTGCGTTTCAAGCGTTTGCATCATGTCTGACCGAATCGAAAACCTGTACGCCGCAATGTCGGCGCGACCGGCCGGGACCCTGGCCGGCTGGCGCGCTGGGCAGGGCGTCAGTCGTGGCGACTTCCTGTCGCGCGTGCGTGCCTGGCATGGTTTGTTGGGCGAGCAGGCGGGCAGCCAGTTTGCACTGTACCTGGAAGACAGTATTGAATTCGGCGCGGCGCTGCTGGGTGCGTGGCATGCCGGCAAGACGATCTGGCTGAGCGCGGATACGTTACCGGCCAGTTGCACGGCGTTGCTAGGGCAGGTCGATGGCTTCCTCGGCGAGTTCCCGGCCGAACTGAAGCCGTTGCAGCCAGCCACCGATGCTGGCGGCGCGGTTGGGCCTGAGTTTGGCGCCCTGGCGCAGGACATGCAGGCGCTGGTGGTGTTCACTTCCGGCAGCACCGGCGCGGCGCAAGCTATTCCGAAAAAGTTGTCGCAGCTTGCGAGCGAAGTGGCAACCCTGGAACAACTGTTCGGCCAGCGCTGCGGCGCGGCCGCGGTCCTTGCGACCGTGTCGCACCAGCATATCTACGGCTTGCTGTTCAAGGTACTGTGGCCGCTGGCCAGCGGGCGTGCCATCCATGCGCTCAGCATCGCGTACCCGGAGCAGTTGTTGGCCGCCATGACTGCCGGCCCCTGCCTGCTGGTAGCCAGCCCGGCGCACCTGAAACGCCTGCCGGCCCACCTGGACTGGAGCGCTGCGGCAGCCATGGTGCGGATCGTGTTTTCCTCCGGAGGGCCGTTGGCTGCCGATGCCGCGCTGGCGACCGGCGCGCTGCTTGGGCAGGTGCCGACCGAAGTGTATGGCAGTTCCGAAACGGGCGGCATCGCCTGGCGCCAGCGCCGCGGCATCGACGATGATGCCTGGCAGCCGTTTCCGACCGTGGCATGGCGCATCAATGAAGAAGACGGCACGCTGGCTGTAGCGTCGCCGCACCTGGCCGACGAGCAGTGGCTGGCCCTGGCCGACCGTGTGGCGGCCGTCGACGGCGGTTTCCGCTTGTTGGGCCGCAGCGACCGCATCGTCAAGATCGAGGAAAAGCGCGTTTCGCTGGATGCAATGGAAGCGGCGCTGCTGGCGTCCGGCCTGGCCGCCGAAGCGCGCCTGGCGCTGTGTGAGCCGGCAACTGGCGAGCGCCAGCGGCTGGCGGCCTTCGTGGTACCGAGCGCCGCAGGTCATGCTGTGCTGGAAAAGGAGGGCAAGACAGGCCTGAATGCGCGCCTGCGGGCAATTCTGGCCGGGGTGGTGGACGCGGTGGCCTTGCCGCGCCGCTGGCGCTACATGGACCAGATGCCTGTCAATGCGCAGGGCAAGGTTACACTGGCGAACCTGCTGGCATTGCTCGTCGACGAACGTCCGCGCCTGCCTCACGTGCGCGAGCTGGAGAACGAAGCAGGGCGGGTGCTGCTTGAGATTACGGCGCCAGCCAGCCTGCTGTATTTCGATGGCCATTTCGATGTTGCCCCGATCCTGCCGGGCGTGGTGCAGGTCGACTGGGCGCTTCATTATGGCCGCCAGTATTTCGTGATGCCGGCCCAGTTCAAGGGCATGAACCAGCTGAAGTTCCAGCACGTGATCGAGCCGGAACAGGTGGTGCAGCTTGAACTGGTTTGCGACGCGGCCGGCAAGGGCCTGCGTTTCAGCTACAGCTCCGCCGCTGGCCAGCATTCCAGCGGCCGTATTGTCCTGGGAGAGTTCGATGGGTGATTTCAAGCCTTGTATCGTGGTTCCGGTATACAACCATGAGCACGCGATCGGCACCGTGGTGGCCGGCCTGCTGCAGCATGGCGTGCCGGTGATCCTGGTCGATGACGGCAGCAATACGGGCTGCGCTGAGGTGCTGGATTCCCTCGCGGCGCAGCATGGCCCGAATGTGCTGCTGGAACGCCTGCCGTACAACCAGGGCAAGGGCGTTGCGGTGCTGGCGGGTTTCCGCCGCGCCGGGGAGCTTGGCTACAGCCACGCGCTGCAGATCGATGCGGACGGCCAGCACCGAACCGGCGATGTACCGGTTTTCCTGGCGCAGGCCAGGTCGCACCCTGCCGCCGTGGTGTCGGGCTATCCGATCTACGATGAATCCGTGCCCAAGGTGCGCCTGTACGGCCGCTATGCCACCCATATCTGGGTGTGGATCAACACGCTGTCGCTGGAGATCCGGGATTCCATGTGCGGATTCCGCGTCTATCCCGTGGCCGCCGTGAACGCGCTGGCCGCGCGCCAGGCCATCGGGTCGCACATGAACTTCGACACGGACGTTATCGTGCGCCTGTTCTGGAGCGGTTTGCGGGTGGTGAACGTAGGCACGCGTGTCTCGTATCCGGTGGACGGCGTGTCGCATTTCCGCCTCTGGCGCGACAACGTGCTGATTGCGCGCATGCACACCGTGCATTTCCTTGGCATGCTGCCGCGCATCCCGAAGCTGCTGGCGCGGAAATGGCGGAACAAATGAGCAGGCGCGGCTTGCACTGGGCCTCGATCAACGAAGTGGGCTTCGTGGCGGGCATGCGCCTGATGTTCTGGATCTTTCGCGTTTGCGGCCGCTGGCCATTCCGCCTGGTGCTGTACCCGGTGCTTGCCTGGTACGTGTTGACCAAGCCGCTGCCGCGCCGCGCCTCGCAGGAATACCTGCGCCGCGTTGCGAGCCAGACATCCAGCGAGCCGGCCGGCGTAATGCGCCACTTTGGCGCTTTCGGGGAGAGCATCCTCGACAAGATGCTGCTGTGGGGCGGCCTGTTTGATTTCAGTACGGTTGACCTGCATGGCGCCGAGCTGATCACCGACGCCGTTGCCGAGGGGCGCGGCGCCTTGCTGGTCTGTGCCCACCTCGGCAACCTGGAACTGTCGCGCGTGCTGTCGCGCCAGCGCAAGGACATCAAGCTGACGGTGCTGGTGCACACCAAGCACGCGCGGGCGTTCAACGCCATGCTGGCCCGCCTGAATCCGGAAAGCCAGGTGAACCTGGTGCAGGTGACGGAAATGTCGCCGGCAACGGCCATGATGCTGTCCGAACGCGTGGCGCGCGGCGAATTCGTGGTGATTGCGGGCGATCGGGTTCCGGTATCGCATCATCCGCGCGTCGCAGTGGTGGACTTCATCGGTGCGCCTGCCGCATTCCCGGTCGGGCCGCATCTTCTCGCCAGCATCCTGCAATGCCCGGTTTACCTGATGTTCTCCGTGCGCCGGGGTGAGCGCTCCGAAGTGGTTTTCGAGCGTTTCCGGGAGCAGGTGCGCATTCCGCGCCATGACCGCGAAGGCGCGCTGCAGGCGCTGGCCGCCGACTACGCGAAGCGACTTGAACACCATGCCCTGCGCGCGCCGCTGCAGTGGTTCAATTTCTACGATTTCTGGCATTTACCTGGATTGGAACACTCCGATGCATCTCGCTGACATCGCCCAAATCAATGCACCACAGCGCAGCGTGCTTTTCGACCGCGGCAACCTGACGATCGAAGACATCGTCGATATCGCGCAGGGGCGGGCCGCCGCCGTGTTGTCGGACGACCCGGAATTCCGCGCGGCCATCGAGCGCGGCGCCAGCTTCCTCGACCGTCTGTTGCGCGAAGACGGTACCGTGTATGGGGTCACCACCGGCTATGGCGATTCGTGCACCGTCACCGTGCCGCCGGAACTGGTGCCTGACCTGCCGCATCACCTGTATACCTATCATGGCGTCGGTCTGGGCGAGTATTTCACGCCGGCGCAGAGCCGTGCCATCCTGGCTTCGCGGCTGGCGTCGCTGAGCAAGGGCTTTTCCGGCGTGAGCGTGGAGCTGCTGCTGCAGATTACCCGCCTGCTGGATGCGGGCCTGCTGCCGCTGATTCCTTCCGAAGGTTCGGTCGGCGCCTCCGGCGACCTGACGCCGCTGTCCTACCTGGCCGCTGTACTGTGCGGCGAGCGCGAAGTTTGGCGCAATGGCGAACAGGTGCCTGCAGCCCAGGCCCTGCAGGAAGCCGGCATCACCCCGCTGCGCCTGCGCCCGAAGGAAGGCCTGGCCATAATGAATGGTACCGCCGTGATGACCGCGCTGGCCTGCCTGGCCTACGACCGCGCCGATTACCTGGCCAGGCTGTGCACCCGGATTACCGCCATGGCCTCGTTCGCAATGGACGGCAATGCCCACCACTTCGACGAAGTGCTGTTCTCGGCCAAGCCGCACCCAGGCATGCAGCAGGTAGCTGCCTGGCTGCGCATCGATTTGCCGACCGACCAGTGGGAGCGCAACGGCAAGCGTTTGCAGGACCGCTATTCGATCCGCTGCGCGCCGCACGTGATCGGCGTATTGGCCGATACCATGCCGATGTTCCGCCAACTGATCGAAAATGAACTGAACAGCGCCAACGACAATCCGCTGGTGGACGTCGGGAACGAACGCATCCTGCACGGCGGCCACTTCTACGGCGGCCACATCGCCTTTGCGATGGATGGCATGAAGAACGCGGTCGCCAACCTGGCCGACCTTCTGGATCGCCAGATGGCTTTGATGGTCGATGCGCGCTACAACCACGGCTTGCCGGCCAACCTGTCGGGCGCCGTCGGCGAGCGGGCGCCGATCAACCACGGCCTCAAAGCCCTGCAGATCAGCGCTTCGGCGTGGACTGCGGAAGCGCTGAAAGCCACCATGCCGGCCTCGGTGTTCTCGCGGTCGACGGAATGCCACAACCAGGACAAAGTCAGCATGGGCACCATCGCCGCGCGCGACTGCCTGCGCGTGCTGGACCTGACGGAACAAGTGGTGGCAGCCTTGCTGGTCACCGTGCGCCAGGGCGTCTGGCTGCGCTGCCGCGACCACCAGGGAGTGCTGCCGGACAGCCCATTGGCTGCGATGCAGGAAGCGCTGGCCGCCGACATCGCGCCGGTCGAGGAAGACCGCCGCCTGGAACCGGACCTGCGCCTGATGCTGGAGCGCATCCGCAGCAAGGCATGGAAGCTGTATGCGTAAACACAAGCAAAGCCGCTGGTTCGCGGAAGTCGAGATCGACGTCCAGTTCTTTGACCTGGACCCGATGGAAATCGTCTGGCACGGAAACTACGTCAAATACCTGGAGATCGTGCGCTGCGCCTTGCTGGACAAGATCGGCTATAACTATCCGCAGATGAAGGAGTCCGGTTATCTGTGGCCGGTGATCGACATGCAGCTGCGCTACGTCGGACCGGCGACTTTCGGCCAGAAGCTGAAGTTGCGCGCGGATCTGGTGGAGTGGGAAAACCGCCTGAAAATTGATTACCTGATTACCGACGCGGTGAGCGGCAAGCGCCTGAACCGCGCCAGCACAACGATGGTGGCGGTCGATGTCGCCACCAGGGAAATGTGCTTCGCCTCGCCGCCCGTACTGTTTGAAAAACTGGGGATTGAACCAGCATGAAGAAATATTTCGCAATCGCCCTGGCGCTGGCTGCCGCGGGCAGCGCGCAGGCCGCCGTGCCAAGCGCAAAGATCCAGGCAATGCTGGCCAAGCCGGCTGTCATGTGCGGCCGTTTCGACCAGACCAAGCAACTGGCCGGCATGAAGAAGCCCCTGGCGTCGGAAGGCCGTTTTTGCGTCGTCGCCGGCAAGGGCGTGCTGTGGCGCACCCTGAAGCCTTTCCCAAGCACCTTGCGCCTGACGCGCGAGGAGATCGTCAACTACCAGGGCGACCGCGTGGCGATGCGCCTGGACGCCAAGACAGAGCCGACCGTGCGCATGATTAATAATGTGCTGTTCTCGCTGCTGTCCGGCGACCTGGGCCAGCTCGACTCACTGTTCGAAGGCGAGGGCAGTGCCGATGCCAATAGCTGGAACGTGGCGCTCAAGCCGCGCCAGCCGGGGCTGGAAAAAGCCATCGGCACGATCAAGCTGGAAGGCGGCAACTATGTCAGGCAGATCGTGATGAGCGAGGCCAGTGGCGACCGCACCACCATCGTGTTCTCTGCCATCCAGACCGGCGAAAGCGCCATGAACAAGGAAGAGGCGGCGCTGTTTTGACGCAAACCCGAAAACTCGCGTGGCTATGGGCCCTGGTGGCCTGCCTCTTGCTGGGCCATAACGCTACCCTGTGGCTGGTCCAGCGCATCGTGCCGGACACCGACATCATGGCGCTGCTGCCGG
>CAMLSG010000146.1 GCA_946482635.1 uncultured Duganella sp. | reverse complement strand
GCGTAAACGAAATCGCCGGTCACTTCCGTAAAGTTGGGGTATTTCGGCGAATCGGTGATCACCGTCGCGATTTTGTACTGGCGCGCCAGCTTCAGGTATCCCGGCACCATGAAGCTGTCGTGGCGCGCGTCCAGCACATGCTGCAGCTTGCGCTTGCCCAGCTTCTTCGGCAACAGCTTGAAGAAAGCCTCCAGGTCGTCCGCGTCAAAGCGTTTGGTGGCGGCCAACTGCCACAGGATCGGGCCAAGCTTGTCGCCCAGTTCCGCCAGGCCGCTATCCATGAAGCGCTCGATCGATTCGCCGGCCTCGCCCAGCACTTTGCGATTGGTGGCGTAGCGCGAAGCCTTCACCGCAAACACGAAATCGTCCGGCGTGCGCTCGGCCCAGCCAGCGAAATGTTCAGGCTTGGCGTTGCGGTAGAAGGTGCCGTTGATCTCGATGCTGGTCAGCACGCTGCTGGCGTATTCCAGCGCGCGCTTGAGGGGCACCTCGGGAGGGTAGAAAGTTTCGCGCCAGGGAGCAAAGTCCCAGCCGCCAATGCCAACGCGAATGTTCATTCCTGTTTTCCGTAGTAGAGTTTCGAACACACTTCAAGGAGGATGCCAGAAATGCGTATGTCCCGCCTGTTCGTTTCGCTGCTTGTCGCCGGCTTGATGGGGAGCGCCGGCGCGCAATCGCTGTCACCTGAAGAAGAACGCATTGTCAAGCTGGTCCAGGCCAATTCCGGCAAGGCGCTGGCGCTGCTGGAAAAAACGGTCAACATCAACAGCGGCACCATGAACCACAAAGGCGTGCGCGAAGTCGGCGAGGTCTTTCGTGCCGAATTCGACAAGCTGGGATTCAGGACGCAGTGGGTCGACATGCCGAAAGCGATGCAGCGTGCCGGCCACATGATCGCAACGCGGGAAGGCAAGCAAGGCAAGCGGGTACTGATGATCGGCCACCTCGACACCGTGTTCGAGGCCAATGCGCCGATGCAGAAGTGGGAGCGCCAAGGCGAGCGGGCCGGCGGGCAAGGTGTCAACGACATGAAGGGCGGCGACGTCATCATCATTGAAGCGCTGCGTGCACTGCATGCTGCGGGGGCACTGGACAACACCACCATCAGCGTGATCTTCACCGGCGATGAGGAAAACGCAGGCGACCCGAAAGAAATCTCACGGCGCGACATGGTCAGCCTGGCCAGGCGCAGCGACGTGGCGCTGGCGTTCGAGGCAACAGTGCTGGACGAGAACGGCAAAGCCACCGGCACCATAGGCCGCCGCTCATCGACTTCCTGGAAGCTGGAGGTAAAGGGAAGGCAGGGCCATTCCTCGGGCATCTTCAACGCCACGGCGGGCTACGGCGCTGTGTATGAAGCCGCCCGCATCCTGGACTCCTTCCGCCAGCAACTGCAGGAACCGAACCTGACCTACAACCCCGGCCTGATCCTGGGCGGCACTGAAATCACGTATGACGGCAGTGCCGCCAAAGGCACGGCCTTCGGCAAGTCAAACGTGATTGCCAACAGCGCGATAGTAAAGGGAGACCTGCGTTTCCTGACACCGGAGCAGGGCGAGCAAGCACGCTCCCGCATGCGCTCAATCGTTGCGCAAAACCTGCCCGGCACCAGCGCCGAGATCCGCTTCGAGGACGGCTACCCGCCGATGGCGCCAACCGAAGGCAACCTGAGATTGCTGGAAATGTATTCGAAAGCGAGTGCCGATGCCGGTCTCGGTCCGATTGCCGCGCTGCCGCCGGGCTTGCGCGGCGCCGGCGACGTGCAATTCGTCGCGCCCTACGTCGACAGCCTGGATGGCCTCGGCGCCACCGGCAAAGGCGCCCACGCGCCGGGAGAGGACCTGGATGTACGCTCGATCGAACAGGGAGCGATTCGGACTGCGGTGCTGCTGTATCGCCTGACGCGATAGGGGAGGGAAGCCCGCGCCGCCTGCGGCGGCAGCGGGCTGCGGGAAAGGATTACTCCAGGTTCTGGACTTGTTCGCGCATCTGCTCGATCAGGAGCTTGAGCTCCATCGAGGCGTCGGCCAGTTCCTTGACCGAGGCTTTGGCGCCCAGGGTGTTCGCTTCGCGGTTCAGTTCCTGCATCATGAAGTCCAGGCGCTTGCCGACCTGGCCGCCTTTTTTCAGGATGTGGCGGGTTTCGCCCAGGTGGGCCGACAGGCGGCCCAGCTCTTCGGCCACGTCGATGCGGATGCCGTACAGGATCACTTCCTGGCGGATGCGCTCCATCGCGTCCTGGCGCGACATCGCAGTATTCGATCCCTGGCAGGCCAAACCGAGTGCCTCTTGCATGCGTTCCACGGCTTTTTGTTGGAATTGTGCAACTACCTGAGGAATTAGTGGGGTAATTCGTTTAACGATGGCTTCCATCGCTTCGATGCGGGAAACCAGCATCGCTTCCAGCGCTGCGCCTTCGCGCTGGCGGCTCTGGACGAAGGCTTCCAGGGTCTTGTTCATCAGGGCGGAAACGTCGGCCTGCAGCGATTCCTGGCCGATTTGTGCTTCTTCGACAACACCGGGCCAGCGCAGTAGTTCAGCAACACTCATCTGTGTGGCACTGCTGAAATGCTGGCTGACTTCGCCTTGCAGCCGCGCCAGCTCGTTGAGCAGGGTTACATTCAGGGCCTGGGTACCGGCGGCTGCGGCCTTGCGGCCGAAGCTCAGTCGCAGCTCCACTTTGCCGCGGGTGATGGCGCCCATGATGGCGGATCGCAAATCGGGTTCGAGCGCGCGCAAGTCGTCGTTGATGCGGAATTGAAGGTCAAGGAAGCGCGAATTGACGCTCTTGATCTCAATTGTCAGCGTGCCCGCCGCGCTTTCGCTGGTGGCCACTGCGTAGCCAGTCATGCTGGAAATGCTCAAAGGATATCCCCGATTTTGTCTTTGTCTTTACAATATATTGCTTTGTCCCACACAATCCGGTTTAGTTGAAGCGAGGAAACTTATGGCAGCTCAGAACAACGCTCCATTACCGGATGGTCTGGAAATTGCTGGATACCGCATTGTAAAGAAAATTGCGTCAGGCGGGTTCAGTATTGTGTACCTGGCCTACGACGCAGAAGGTAATGCGGTAGCAATAAAAGAATATTTACCAAGCAGTCTTGCATTGCGTCAAGAGGGCGAGATGGTGCCTGTGGTAACGAAGGCAAATCTCCCGGTTTTCAGGATCGGGCTGAAGTGCTTTTTCGAAGAGGGGCGCGCACTTGCAAAGATTTCACACCCCAATGTTGTACGGGTGTTGAATTTCTTCCGTGCTAACGAGACCGTCTACATGGTCATGGCCTACGAGTCGGGCCATTCGCTGCAGGACCACATCCAGCGCCAACGCAGCAAGGGGCGCAATTGCAGCGAGGCCTTCGTGCGCCAGATTTTCACGCAGGTCCTGAAGGGCTTGCGCGAGGTGCACACCAACAAGCTGCTGCACCTGGACCTGAAGCCGGCCAACATCTACCTGCGCACGGACGGCACGCCCATGCTGCTGGACTTCGGTGCGGCGCGCCAGACCGTCAATACCGACAGCCCGAAGCTGATGCCGATGTACACCCCCGGCTTCGCGCCGCCCGAGCTGTACTCCAAGACCGAGGCGCTGGGTCCGTGGACCGACGTGTATTCGATCGGCGCGTCGATTTTCGCCTGCATGCTCGGCCAGCCGCCGCAGCCGGCCGACCAGCGCCGCAAGGAAGACAAGATGGAGCCGCATTTCCAGAAGCTGGAAATCCTCTATTCGCCGGAGCTGGTGAAGCTGGTACGATGGACTTTGCAGATCGACCCGCTGGCCCGTCCGCAAAGCCTGTTCGAGCTGCAAAAACTGCTGGCGCAGGCGCCAGTACCGAAGGAACCGCCGCCTCCGCCGGGGGCACTGGAAAAGCTGGGCAAGCTGGCAGGCAAGCTCGGATTTGGCCGTAAAAAGGACGCGGCCCCGCGCCAACAATAAGGAGCCCATGCCATGCAATTTGCCGTCTACCAGGAAACGCATATCGGGGGCCGCAAGGTCAACCAGGACCGGATGGGCTACAGCTTCACGCGCGACGCGCTGCTGCTGGTGCTCGCCGATGGCATGGGAGGCCACGCGCGCGGCGAAATCGCCGCCTCGATCGCTACCCGCACCATTTCGCAGATGTTCCAGCAGCAGGCCACGCCTTACGTGAAGGGGGCGGAGCGCTTCCTCGAAGAGGCGCTGGCCGCCGCGCACAACGACATCCATACGTACACGATGACCCACAATATGCCGGAGTCGCCGCGTACCACCATTGTGGCCTGCCTGGTGCAGCACAATACCGCCGTGTGGGCGCATTGCGGCGATTCGCGCCTGTACTGGGTGCGCAACGGCCAGGTGCATGGCCGCACGCGCGACCATTCGCACGTGGAGAACATGATCGAGAAGGGCCTGATCCCGGCATCGGCGCGCAATACCCACCCTGACCGCAACAAGCTGTACGCCTGCCTTGGCGCGGGCAGCGCGCCGCGCATCGAGGTTTCCGGCCGCGCCAACCTGCTGCCGGGCGATACGCTGCTGCTGTGCTCCGACGGCCTGTGGTCGGTGGTCAGCGACGAAGAGCTGGTGCAGATGTTGACGACCCAGACCGTGGTGCGGGCAGTGCCGGACATGCTGGCGACCGCGCTGCGCCGCGCCGGCGACACCAGCGACAACGTGACGGCGCTGGCCATCATGTGGCAGGGTGCGCTGGTGGCCGACGGCGTGCCGACAACCCACGCCGGTTCGACCGTGATTTCGACCGAGCAGTTGCCGGAAGATGTGGTCAGCACTACCATCCACGGCGCCAAGACCGAAGTCGACGTGTTCGACGATGACGAAATTGAAAAGGCGATTGCGGAAATCCGCGGCGCCATCGAAAAATCCACCCAGTTACTGAAATAGGAAATCCATGACCACTGTGACCCGCCCGAGCGGCCGCGCCGTCGATGCGCTGCGCAACATTCGCATCACCCGCGACTACACCAAGCACGCTGAAGGTTCGGTGCTGATCGAGTGCGGCGACACCAAGGTGATTTGCACCGCCAGCATCGAGGAGCGCGTGCCCGGTTTCCTGAAAGGCAAAGGCCAGGGCTGGATGACGGCGGAATACGGCATGCTGCCGCGTTCCACCCATTCGCGCATGGACCGCGAGGCGGCCAAGGGCAAGCAAAGTGGCCGCACCCAGGAGATCCAGCGCCTGATCGGCCGCTCGCTGCGCGCCGCCTTCGACCTGGAAGCGTTCGGCGAACGCACCCTGCAACTGGACTGCGACGTGATCCAGGCTGACGGCGGTACCCGCACCGCTTCGATCACCGGCGCCATGGTGGCCGCTTATGACGCCTTTTCCAAGCTGAAGGCGCGCGGCCTGATCGAAACCATTCCGGTCAAGCACTTCGTGGCGGCGATTTCGGTCGGCGTGTACCAGGGCGTGCCGGTGCTGGACCTGGACTACCTGGAGGATTCCGACTGCGATACGGACATGAACGTGATCATGACCGACGCCGGCGCTTTCGTGGAAGTGCAGGGCACTGCGGAAGGCGCAGCCTTCGATCGCGCGGCCATGAACCGCCTGCTGGACCTGGCCGAAGGTGGCATCCGCGACCTGGTCAAGCTCCAAAAGCAGGCGCTCGGCCTGTAATCGCAAGTGGTTTACAATGTCGGCTCTCTCTTACGAGCCGACATTCATGACACAACGCATCGTTCTCGCATCGAACAACAAGGGCAAGCTCAAGGAATTCAACGAGCTGCTCTCGACCATTGGTTTCTCCGCCCATCCGCAAGGCGAATTCGACGTGCCGGAGGCCGATGAGCCTTTCCACACTTTTGTCGAAAATGCACTGACCAAGGCGCGCCATGCCGCGCGCCTGACCGGCTTGCCGGCGCTGGCCGATGATTCGGGCGTATGCGTGAATGCCCTGGGCGGTGCGCCCGGCGTGTATTCCGCCCGCTATGCCGGCGAGCCTAAATCGGACGCGCGCAACAGCGAAAAACTGATCGCAGACCTGGCTGCGCACGCCGACAAATCGGCCTACTATTACTGCGTACTGGTCTTCGTGCGCCATGCCGATGACCCGCAGCCGGTGATCGCCGATGGCCGCTGGGAAGGTGTGATTTCGCCCGAGTCGCGCGGTGAGGGCGGCTTTGGCTACGATCCATACTTCCTGATTCCATCGCTGGGCAAGCACGTAGCCGAGCTGGCGCCGGAAGAGAAGAACCGCCTGTCCCATCGCGGCCAGGCCCTGCGTGCGTTGGTAGAGAAGCTGAAGAAATGATTCCGATTAAGCCGGTCGGCAATGCCGTACCAAGCCGCACCATCGACAGCGCCGCCGGCGTCGCTGCAACCTACCTGCGTCCCGGCGCGCTGAACCTGCAAGCCTTGCCGCCGCTGTCGCTGTATATCCACTGGCCATGGTGCGTGCGCAAGTGTCCGTATTGCGACTTCAATTCGCACGAGGCGAAGGGCGAAGTACCCGAGAAGGAATACCTGGACGCGCTGCGGCGCGACCTGGAAATGTCGCTGCCCCTGATCTGGGGCCGCAAGATTTACACGATCTTCATCGGCGGCGGCACGCCAAGCCTGATGTCCGCGGCCGGCATGGATCGCCTGATGTCGGACCTGCGCAGCCTGCTGCCGCTGGATGGCGCTTGCGAAATCACGATGGAAGCCAATCCCGGCACCTTCGAAGCCGAAAAATTCCGCTCTTACCGCGACAGCGGGATCAACCGCCTGTCGATCGGCATCCAGAGCTTCAACAGCGAACACCTGAAGGCGCTGGGCCGCATCCACGATGACGGCGAGGCGAAACGCGCGGTGGAAATCGCACTGGCGAACTTCGACAACTTCAACCTGGACCTGATGTACGCGCTGCCGAACCAGACGCTGGAACAGGCACGCCAGGATATCGAGACCGCAATCGGATTCAAGCCGCCGCACCTGTCGCTGTACCACCTGACGATGGAGCCGAACACGCTGTTCGCCAAGTATCCGCCGCAGTTGCCGGACGACGACCTGAGCGCCGACATGCAGGACATGATTGCCGAGCTGACCACCGCGAACGGCTATGGCCACTACGAAGTGTCGGCTTACGCTCAGCCCGGCCATCAGGCGCGCCACAACCTGAACTACTGGCAGTTCGGCGACTACCTCGGCATCGGCGCCGGCGCGCACTCCAAACTGTCCTTCCCGCACCGCGTGCTGCGCCAGGCGCGCTACAAGCAGCCTAAGTCCTATATGGATGCGGTTGCCGCCGGCAATCCGGTGCAGGAGGAACGCGAGTTGTCGCGCGATGAGATGGGCTTCGAGTTCATGCTGA
Organism: uncultured Duganella sp.; assembly: GCA_946482635.1. Next base: position 6,370 of record CAMLSG010000146.1, on the reverse strand, counting down.
ACGCCTTGCGCCTGCAGGGCGGCTTCGAGCCGAACCTGTTCGCTGAACGCTCAGGCGTGGCGCTGAACACGATCGAGAAACAGCTCAACGAGGCCGAAGCCAAAGGCCTGCTGTACCGCGACCACATGCTGATCAAACCGACCGAATTGGGCCAGCGCTTCCTGAACGACCTGCAGCAGATGTTCCTTTGAGATGGATGCCTGGAATGCCTTCCACCGGCTGTTTCATGCCTTGTCGAATTACCAGGGGCATGCCGTTTTTGCGGATGTACTGGAACCGTGGTTAAGCGAGCATAACGAAGCGCGGGAGTGGCTGCTATTGCTTGGGCAGCGCGAGGGCAATCCCGTTCCACCAATCGAGGTTGAGGAATCGTGGACCTTGTATGCGCTCGCCAGGGGGCTTGATCTCTTGCTGCGGGAAGAGGTTCTGATTTCCCTCGAAGAATATGCAGCATTCGCTGAGGCACTCGGCATGACTGTGCTCAAGCCGCAGCAATTTTCGCCCTTCTACCATGAGGTGGTACGGGTCGAGCGGGCCGCCTCGCCACTCAGCCCCGTCGTCATCGAGGAATTCGAATGGCCGTGTGTCATGCTTGGGAACATGATGGTTTCCAGGGCTGGTGTCCGCGTCTCTGCCGGAGCACAGTTGCTAGTCGCGGGAATCGCAGATGCGTCGACACTGTACTGGACGTACTTGCGGGGCAATCGGCCCCACCAGGACTTATCACATGGTTGGGGGCGCAACTCGCAATGGCGGACGGAATTTCGCCGTGATTTTGTCGTAGGCGATACTTTCTATTTCAATGTCGATGGCAAGAAAGACCTGGCGAGCGATGATGATGATGACGACGAGTCCGGCCTGACCCATGGTGAGCGGGTTGAACTCGTGACGCATCGCTGTTTTGTCAGGTGCGGAAAGCCACACGACGACCTTTGGCCTTATGATGACCGTCTGGTGCAAAGGGCAAGCCCGGCATCAGGCGATGCCGGTATTACGCGCAAGAACAGTCTGTTTTCGCGACTGTTTAGCAGGGCTGGCTGACGGGGCGCCGCTCAGAATTCTTCCCATTCGTCATTGCTCGCAACGGGGGCACGCCGTTCGGTTTTCGTGCGACGCTCGCTGCTGCGATCCGCGGGCGCCGCGTTGTCAGTCGTCGCACGCGCCGCCGCACGCGGCTTTGTGCGGGCATCCGGCGCCACCAGTCGTTTTGCAGGCGCAGCTTCTACCGCGGCAACGCTGCTGTCGCCTGCGACACGTCGGGGTTGGGCGCTCCAGCGCGCCACTGCTTCCGTCCCGAGGCGGAAGGAGGCGGCGACTTGCGCGAGCTGGGCGGCCTGTTCCTGCATGCTGGCGGCTGCAGCTGCGGCTTCCTCCACTAACGCGGCGTTCTGCTGCGTCACCTGGTCCATCTGGCCGATGGCCTGGTTCACTTCATCGATGCCTACGCTTTGTTCGCGGCTGGCGGAAGTGATCTCGCCCATGATGTCGGTCACGCGGCGCACGCTGGTTACCACTTCACCCATGGTGGTGCCGGCCTGCTGTACCAGCGAGGTGCCGGCGTTCACCTGCATCACGGAGTTGTCGATCAACTCCTTGATCTCTTTCGCCGCAGCGGCCGAACGCTGCGCCAGGTTGCGCACCTCGGAGGCGACCACGGCGAAGCCGCGGCCCTGCTCGCCGGCGCGTGCCGCTTCGACGGCGGCGTTCAGTGCGAGGATGTTGGTCTGGAAGGCGATGCCATCGATGGTGCCGATGATGTCGACAATCTTGCGCGAGGACGCATCGATCGAGCCCATGGTTTCGACTACCTGCCCAACGATCTCGCCGCCGCGTGCTGCGACGTCGGACGCTGCCTGTGCAAGCTGGTTGGCCTGGTTGGCGTTGTCGGCGTTCTGGCGCACGGTGGAGGTCAGTTCTTCCATTGACGACGCCGTCTCTTCCAGCGAGCTGGCTTGCTGTTCGGTGCGGGAGGACAGGTCCAGGTTGCCCTCTGCGATCTCGCTGGAGGCGGTGGCGATGGCGGTGGTGCCGGTCTGCACCTGGCTCACGACGCGGCGCAGTGCATCGTTCATGCCGCGCAGGGCTTTCATCAGGTCGCCGATTTCATCGCGCGCCGTTTGTTCGTCAAAGTGTGTGGTCAGGTCGCCTTCGGCCACGGTGTTGGCGATGCCGAGGGCGGAGTTCAGCGGTACGGTGATGCTGCGTGAGATGACCCAGGCCGCCCAGGCGCCAAAGGCCAGCATCAGGATGCCAAGCGTCAGCATCAGGCGCGTGCTGCGGGCGTTGGCCTCGTTGATCCTGGCCGCTGTCGCGTCGATGGCCTTGCGCTGCTGGGCCAGCAATTCGTTGACCTTTTCCTGGTATGCCTTGGCCGCAGGTTCGAAGACTTCGCGGTACAGTCGTTCGCCCTCGGCGGCATCGCCGGCCTTCTTGGCGTTCATGACCTGGTTCTTCGCGTCCTGGTATTTATTGCGGATGGCGACGGCATCCTGGTAGATCTTGCGTTCCTCGTCCGACTCCAGCAGGCCCTCGACCGACTTCAATAATTCGGCGCCGCGCTTGGCACTGTCGGCAATTACTGTGGCGAAGGTGTTCGACAGTTCGGCATCGCTGCTGCGCGCGATCAGTTGCGTGCGTGCGATGGCCGAGTAGATCAGCACATACCAGTCCGACACGATGCGCTCTTTGGCCAGCGGCCGTTCCATCATGGCGCGCGTGGCGGTGGCGGTTTCGTTGGAATGGTACAGGGCATAGCTGGTGCCGATGGCCGACAGCAGCAGGACGATGCCGAAGCCTGCTGCCAGGCGGGACCCGATGCGGAGCTGGGACAGGAATTGCATACAAGCCTCCAGGTAGTTGGAGTTCTAGTATGCACCTGAATAGTTGCGTGGTAGATATCCCGTTGCAAGGCTGCAACAGGGAATAACACGTAATTTAGAACTGCTGGGCTACTTTCAAATCCGGCTTTTCCGCCCACTGCGCCAATGCTTCAGCCATGCGCTGGCTTTCGCCAACGATGTAGGTCCAGTCGCGGATGCGGGCGGCGTGGTCCTGGCCGTAATGCTTGAAGTCCGTCCGGTCCGGCAGCTTGCGGTTCGGCAGGCGTGCCACGAAGGACGGTGAAGGGGAGACCAGGATGACGTTTTCCAGCGCGCTGTCGCGGGCGCGGCGCCATGGCATCGACTTATCGAGCCAGCCCGGCACAATGTGGTCGGTGAAGTGCGGGTAGACCACCAGCCCTTCGTTGCGCTGGTAGGGCAGGTGCAGGTGGTAATCGATCAAGCCGCCATCCCAATAGTCGCCGGGCGGTGCGCCGTGGATGTCGCTGACCGCCTGCAGTACCAGCGGGATCGAGCCGGATGCCACCAGGGCGGCGTGCAGGTTGTGTTCCGTCAGGCCGACGTAATACGAGGTGAAGGCGTCGAAGCTGGTGCGCAGCCAGGCTGCGTCGTCGCGCGTGTCGTGGAAGACCACGCGTTCCATGGCGCCGGCCAGGCGGCTGCGCGAAACGGCGTTGCCGGCAGCGGCACGGAGGAAGCCGGCAATTTCGCGCCAGCGGACGCCACGCGTGCTGGCCAGGGGGCCGATGCCGCGTACCGTGATCACCGACAGCAGGTAGTGCGGGTTGCTGAGCATTTCCCCGCCGCGGCCATCGAGCACGCTATCGAGCAGGGCGCGGATGACGCGGCTGACGTAGGCGGCATCCACCTTTTCGGGATAGGTCTGGCGGATGTAGTGGTGTGCCAGGCGCTGGTGCGCTGCGACCGGGTCATGGAAGGCGCTGGCGGCCATGCGCCAGGCGCCGATCGAGGCGCCGATCAGGCGGCGCTGGCGCGGCGCCTGTTTCAGCCACTCGCCGAACATCCACTGGTCGATGCCGTTCAGGATCAGGCCTTTGGGACCGCCTGCTGCCGCAGGAATGATGGCAATGTCGGCAGCCTGCAGGCCTTCGCGCTCGATGCGCTGGCGGGCGCGCTGGCCAAGCCGGATACTGATCGGTGAATCCACTACTTCAAGCCTCCTCCAAGCGCCCGGTACAAGTCGATGGCGCTGGTTGTGCGCAGCAGGCGTGCCTGGACCAGGGCCTGCTCCGCGGTGAACAATTCGCGTTGGGCGTCGAGCACGTCGAGCGAGCTGGCGACCCCGTTTTCAAAGCGTAATTGTAATAGACGCAGGCGTTCGGCCTGGGCGTCCTGCACTGCGCGCTGGGCTGCGACCTGTTCGCCGAGGTAGGTGCGGGCGGCCAGGGCATCGGCGACTTCGCGGAAGGCTTGCTGGATGGTTTTCTCGTAGTCGGCGACCGCGATGTTCTTGCGGGCGTGGCTGACGTCGAGGTTGGCCTTGTTGCGGCCGGTGTCGAAGATCGGCAGCACCAGTTGCGGCGCAAAGGCCCAGGTGTCGCTGCCGCTGTCGAACAGCCCACTGAAATCGCGGCTGGCGCTGCCGATCGAGGTGGTCAGCGTGATGCGGGGGAAGAAGGCCGCGCGGGCGGCGCCGATGTTGGCGTTGGCGGCTTTCAGGCGCTGCTCGGCGGCGCGGATGTCGGGGCGGTTGGCTACCAGGTCGGATGGCAGGCCGGCGGTGAGGTGCGACATGGCGTCAGCTTCGGCGTCGCTCATCGCTTCCACCGTTGCTGGCATTGGCGCCGCGCCAGCTTGCGCACTGCCGGCTGGCGGCGTCTGGCCGACCAGCAGTGCCAGCGCATTGGCGGCTTGCGCACGTTGGCGGGCCAGGGCCAGCGCAGAAGCGCGTGCGGTTTCCATCTGCTGTTCGTTGGAGCGCAGGTCGAGGCGCGAGGATGCGCCGCCTTCCACGCGCTGCTTCGTCAGCTCGAAGGTACGCTTGCGGGCGTCGTAGGTGCTCTCGGCCAGCGCCTGCTGCTGGGCGAAGGCGCGCTCGGTGTAATAAGCTTTTGCGACTTCGGCGACCAGGCTGATTTGGGCAGCCTGTTTCGCTTCTTCCGTGGCCAGATAATTGGCGAGGGCGGCGTTGCTCAGGCTTTTTACCCGGCCGAAGAAGTCCAGTTCGAAGGCGGAGATGCCGAGGCCGGCGTCAAAGCGTTCGCCCACCTGCGGTTGGCCGCTGGCGTTCGCAAAGCCAGGCGTGCGGCCGCGCGATTCGCTGAGTGTGGCGTTGAGCGTTGGCAGGCGGTCGGCGCGCTGGATGCGGTAGGCGCCGCGTGCTTCTTCGATGCGCAGGGCGGCGATGCGGAGGTCGCGGTTGTTTTCCAGCGCTGTCGCGATCAGTTGCTGCAGGCGGCCGTCGGGGAAGAATGTGCGCCAGCCGGTTTCCACTGCGGACTGCGTTGTGCCAGCACCTGCGTCACTGGCTGCGGCGCCTGCGGCGGGCGGCACGGCAGGGAAGGCTTCAGCGACTGGCGCGGCGGGGCGCTGGTAGGTGGGCGCCATCGAGCAGCCGGACACTGCGCCTGCCAGCAACAGCGCGGAGGCAAGCGTGCGAATGGACGGCAGCATCGCGGCTGGTGTGTTGGGGACAAGGTGCTTCATCATTGCTTCGACTCCGGAAGATCCAGTTCATGCGCGGCGAGGCGGCGTTGGCGCTCGCTGCCTTTGAAAATGCGGCGCACGACCACGAAGAACACCGGCACCAGGAACACCGCCAGCACGGTGGCGGTAATCATGCCGCCCATCACGCCGGTACCGATGGCGCGCTGCGACGCCGAGCCGGCGCCGGAGGCTATCACCAGCGGCAGCACGCCGAGGATGAAGGCGAGCGAGGTCATGATGATGGGGCGGAAGCGCAGGTGCACGGCTTCCAGCGTCGCTTCGATCAGGCCTTTTCCCTGCGCCTGCAAGTCCTTGGCGAACTCGATGATCAGGATCGCGTTCTTGGCTGACAGGCCGATGATCGCAATCAGGCCGACCTTGAAATACACGTCGTTCGGCAGGTCGCGGATATGCGCGCCTAGCAGTGCGCCGAGCACGCCCAGCGGCACCACCAGCAACACGGCGACCGGAATCGATTCCGATTCGTACAGCGCAGCCAGCACCAGGAAAGCGGCCAGCATCGACAGGGCAAACAGCGCCGGCGCTTGCGAACCGGACAGGCGTTCTTCGGCCGACTGGCCGGTCCACTCGATGCCGAAGCCCGGCGGCAGCTGTTCGGCCAGGCGCAGCAGCTCCTCCATGGCTTCGCCGGTCGAATGTCCCGGCGCGGCACCGGCGCTCAGGCGATAGGCCGGATAGCCGTTGTAGCGTACCAGCTGGATCGGGCCGGTCACCCAGCGCGTTTGCGAGAACGAGGCAAATGGCACCATCGTGCCGGTGCTGCTGCGCACGTTGAGGCGCAGGATGTCCTCCGGCTGCATGCGCCGTTGCTGGTCGGCCTGCACGATCACGCGCTGCTGGCG
>CAMLSG010000145.1 GCA_946482635.1 uncultured Duganella sp. | reverse complement strand
CTTGACCACGACGGCGAGGCGATCCGCATGGTGCTCAGCGAAGTGCGCTCGCATGAGCAGCACGATACCGCGCTGCGCCGTGCTTTTGCCGTGCTGGACAACCTGGGCGAAGGCGTGGCGGTGGCGGACGCCAACGGCGCCATCGTGGCCGTCAATCCGGCTTTTTCCGCCATCTGCGGCCACAACGAAGCGCAGGCGATCGGCAGCGACCTGGCCATGCTGTGCGGGCACCAGGCAGTGCTGGCGGCATTGGACGGCGGTAGCTGGCAGGGCGAACTCACCGGCCAGCGTCCCGATGGCGGCGATTACCATGCCACGCTGTCGCTGCGCGCCCTGGCGGGGAACGAGGGCGGGGTCGCCGGCGTGGTGGCGGTGCTGTCCGATATCAGCCGCCGCAAGCAGGTCGAATCGGCCCTGCAGGACCTGCACCGCAACCTGGAAACCCGCGTGGTGCAGCGCACCGCCGAACTGCTGCATGCCAACGGCCAGTTGCGCCAGTTGTCGGCCCACATGGCGGCGGTCAAGGAAGAAGAACGCAAGCGCATCGCGCGCGAGATCCACGACGAACTGGGGCAAAACCTGCTGGCGCTGAAGCTCGATATCGTGCAGCTCAACGAACGCATGGGCGGGCGCCAGAACCGCTTCGCGCGCCGCGTTGCGGCCGCGCTGGAAAACATCGACGCCACCCTGCGCAGCGTGCGCGGCATCATGAACGAACTGCGGCCCGCGGTGCTGGACCTGGGCCTGGCGGCGGCGCTCGAGTGGCTGGTCAACGACTTCCGCCACCGCAGCAACCTGCATTACGAGCTCGAGCTGCCCGGCGAGGCGCAACTGGCGTCGATTGGCAGCGACGCCAGCCTGGTGCTGTTCCGCATCGTGCAGGAAGCGCTGGTCAATGTGCTGCGCCATTCGCGCGCCAGCGTGGTCACCGTGCGCCTGTGGGTGGAGGAGGGCGTGGTGCTGCTGGAAGTGGAAGACAACGGCATCGGCATCGCGCCGTCCTGCCGCGAGCAGCCAGGCTCTTTCGGCCTGATCGGGATGCAGGAGCGCGCCGACGCCCTGCATGGCAGTTTTACCCTCAATGAGTACGAGCCGGGCGCGGGATGCTGCGTGACGGTACGCCTCCCTTTGTAAGCAAAAAGTCAATAGCCCTGCGCGCCGGGAACGCATATACTGCCGGTGCTTTTATACGTTCAGGGGACTGACTTGACTAAAAAACTCGCACTTTCGGCAGCGTTGCTAACAGCATTCGCTCCCGCCATGGCCGACGAAGGCCAATGGCAGCCGCACCAACTGCCACAACTGAAGGCAGAACTGAAACGCATCGGCATCACCATTCCGGCCGAGCGCCTGGCTGACCTGACCAAGCATCCAATGAGCGCCATCGTGTCGCTGGACGGCTGCTCGGCGTCGTTCGTCTCCCCTGATGGCCTGGTGGTCACCAACCATCACTGCGCTTACGGCGCCATCCAGCGCAATTCGACTGCAGACAAGAACTACATCGCCAACGGCTTCCTGGCCAAGACCCGCGCCGAAGAACTGCCGGGCGGCCCGACCACCCGCGTCTACGTGACCGACAAGCTGGAAAACGTGACCGCGCGCGTCAACGACGGCCTGGACAAGCTGACCGGCAAGGACCGCAACGCGGAAGTGAAAAAGCGCATCAAGGCCCTGATCGCCGAATGCGAGACCGACAAGAACTACCGCTGCTCCGTGCCGGCCTTCCACCGCGGCGCCGAGTACTACCGTATCCGCCAGATGATGATCAAGGACGTGCGCCTGGTGTACGCGCCGCCTGAATCGATCGGCAACTACGGCGGCGACATCGACAACTACGAATGGCCGCGCCACACCGGCGACTACTCCTTCCTGCGCGCCTACGTGGGCAAGGATGGCAAGCCTGCCGATCCGTCGCCGGACAACGTGCCATACAAATCGAAGGACTTCCTGGTCGTTTCGGCCGAGGGCCTGAAGAATGGCGACCCGATCCTGCTGGCTGGCTATCCTGGCCGCACCAGCCGTTACAAGCTGCCGGTCGAAATCCGCTACGCGCGCGACCTGAGCTACCCGGCCATGGTGGCCGACTACCAGGCCGACCTCGACGCGATTGCCGCTGCCACCAAGGGCAAGGAAAACGACGTGGTGCGCTACGCCAGCGTGGTCAAGTCGATCAACAACCGCATGAAGAAAACCCAGGGCCTGCTGGACGGCTTTGCCCGCAAGGACATCGCTGCCATCAAGGACAAGCAGGACGCGGAATTCCGCACCTGGTACGGCAAGCAGGCCAGCTCTTCGCCAGCCATGCTGGCCGAACTGGATGCCGCCATCGCCGCCGACATGGAGCTGAGCGACGACGAATTCGCCTACGGCGTGGCGACCTACAGCGACCTGCTGAAATCCGCGCGCACCCTGTACCGCCTGGCGCTGGAAAAGCAGAAGCCTGATGCCGACCGCGAATCGGGCTTCCAGGACCGCGACCTGGCCAACATCAAGGCGCGCCTGAGCCGCCTGGAGCAGTCGCTGGTGGCATCGGTCGACCAGGCCCGCTACGTCGCCGGCCTGCAGCGCTATGCCAAGCTGCCGCCGAAGGCGCATCCGCAGTGGCTGGACAACCTGGTGCCAGCCATGGCCGACGTGCCGGCCATGTACCAGAAGTCCGGCCTGGCCGATACCGCAACCCGCCTGGCCTGGATGGACAAGGCGCCGGCTGATTTCGAGCAGTCCGCCGACCCGTTCATCAAGCTGGCCGTGCGCATGCATGGCGCAGCCATGGTGCTGGAAGAGCGCCGCAAGGAAGTCGACGGCAACCTGGAAAAGATCATCCCGCAGTACATGGGCGCCGTGATCGCATGGAAGAAGTCGCAAGGCAAGCCGGTCTACGCGGACGCCAACTCCACCCTGCGCGTGACCTACGGTACCGTGTCGGCCTACGGCGCGCGTGACGGCATCACCAAAGGTCCGTTCACCACCGTCGAAGGCATCGTCGAGAAGCACACCGGCAAGGATCCGTTCGATGCGCCGAAAGCGCTGATCGAAGCGGTGAAGGCCAAGCGCTACGGCCAGTTCAAGGACCCGGTGCTGGGCACCGTGCCGGTCGACTTCCTGTCCTCGGCTGACACCACCGGCGGCAACTCCGGCTCCGCGATCATGAACAAGCGCGGCGAACTGGTTGGCCTGAACTTCGATTCGACCTACGAGTCCATTACCAAGGACTGGTACTTCGACCGCGACATCACGCGCGCCATCCACTTGGACGTGCGCTATATGCTGTGGGTGATGAAGGAGGTTGACCACGCGGACAACCTGCTGAAGGAAATGACGATCAAGTATCCGCAGAAGTAAGAAGACAAAAAGGGGCTCACGAAGAGCCCCTTTCCTTTTTGTAATTGAAACATCATGGTTTGGCCGGGGCTGCGGGTCGTGGCATAATCCCGGGTCACCCAAACGCAATCCCATGAACGAAACCATTTCCCTGTTCGGCCTTGCCACCACCACGCCACTGGAGCTGGTGTCGTTCGTACTGTCCGTGCTGACCGTGTGGCTGAACATCCGCCAGAACCACTGGGCCTGGTTGTTTGCCATCCTGTCTTCCGCCATGTACGGCGCTGTGTTCTTCGGCGCCAAGCTGTATGGCGACATGGCGCTGCAGGGCGTCTTCATTACGGTTTCGATCTGGGGCTGGTACCAATGGCTGCACGGGAACCACGGCAATCAGCTGGGCGTGTCGACCCTGGACACGCGCGGTCGCGTTGTGTGCGTCGTAGCGTGGCTGGTGGGCTTCGGCATCCTGGCCTGGTTCCTGCGCCGCTTTACCGACACCGACGTACCGAATGCGGACGCCTTCCTGACCGCCGGCAGCCTGGTGGGCCAGGCCCTCCTGTCGCGCAAGAAGATCGAGAACTGGCACGTCTGGATCATCGTCGACGTGCTGTACGTTGCGTTGTACGTGCATAAAGGCCTGATGCTGACGGCCGTCCTGTACGGCATGTTCGTCGCCATGGCTGTTGCCGGCCTCCTGGCCTGGCAGGACAGCAGCGACGAGCCGGAAGAAGCAGTCGTCTGGAAATGAAACAGCCATACCGCGTCGCCATCATCGGCGCCGCATCCTCCGGCAAGACCACCCTGGCGCAGGCACTGGCTGAGCGCTACGGTGCCATCTGGGTGCCGGAATACCTGCGCGAATTCTGCGACACGCGCCAGAGCGTGCCCGTATCGACCGACCAGTTCCACATCGCCACCACCCAGGTCGCGCGCGAAGACGCACTGGCCGCGCAGGGCAGCCGCTTCCTGTTCTGCGACACCACGCCGCTGATGACGGCGGTCTACAGCATCCACTACTTCGGCGGCATCGACGAGCAACTCGAAAGCCTCGCATCGTCGCGTCAATACGACATTACCCTGGTCTGCAAGCCGGAATTCGCCTGGATACCCGACGGCCTTCACCACGAAGAGCAAGATGTCAGCGGTATTATTGATGCGATCCTGCTCGAACAACTTGCCCGTCGCGGCGTGCCGTACACGCGCATCTCGGGCGAACTTGACGAGCGCCTCAAGCAAGTAGCTCAACTCCTGGGAGATTGAAGCATGAAAAAACTGCTCGCGTTGGCCGCCTTGTTCCCGCTGGCGGCGTTTGGCGAGACCGGTTACTACATGGTCACCGTCTATGACGTGGAAGGCCAGGCTTCAATCGACTACAAATACTGGAACGCCCACTACAAGAACTCGCGCAACACCGCGAGCCCGGAGATCGGCGTCGGCTACGGCGTGACCTCGCGCTGGTACACCGAGCTCACCACGCAATGGTTCCAGCGCGACGGCCGGCAGACGCGCAATACCGGCATCGAATGGCAGAACGACTTCCTGCTGACACAGGGCCAGTACGACGCCGACGTCGCGCTGCACACGCTGGTCGAACGCGCGCGGCGGCGCGATAACGGCTACTACATGGAATTCGGACCAGTACTGCAAACGCAGATCTGGCGCACCCAATTGAACTTCAACGTGTTCTTTCAGCGCGAGATGGACAATGGGGAGCACAACGAAACCGAACTGGCCTACCAGTGGCAGGTAAAGCAGCGCTGGAAACGCTGGTTCTCGCCAGGCTTGCAGGGCTTTGGCGAAGTGGGGAAGTGGAATGACTGGCTGCCATCGAAAAAACAGTCGCACCGCGCCGGCCCGGCATTCTTCGGCGAAGCTGGCCGATTCAAGTACGAGGCAGCCTATCTGTTCGGTAAAAATTCAGGACGCGCTGCGAATTCCTTTTCGATGCGCGCGCAGTACTTGTTCTGATCGAGACAGCACGAATGCTGCTATCTAAGTTCCGCCCTGGAACCCAAGTCACATAACGATTTGCATGGCATTGCCAAATGCATCGTGTAGTCGTTCCCCTGCGCGCCTAGATGCATGCAGCATGAATTTCCAGCGCCGGCATTCCCTGGTGGAACGTAAGAATTTTCGCATTTTTCCTTATAGCAAGATGATGTTATCCTTGAGCTATTTGGCAACATACGGTTGCCAGTAATTGTTTTGCACGCTAGGGCAGTTTTCGCTACGGCGGGCTGGCCGGCGTTGCAATTTGAGGGCCGCAGAAGCCTGCTAAGTAACATGACATCGAAATCACTTTTATATCTTCTCCCTGTGGACGAGCACGACGTTGAGAACGTGTGCAAAATCGTTGAGGCAGGCCAGAAATGGCTCGAACGTAATAACGTCCGTCTTTGCGAAGAGTATATGCAAACCATCTCTGGGATTGTGGCAAGGGAAGATATCGCCAACGCTGCATTCAATTCAGTTACGCAGCTTCAGTTGCTTCAGCACGTTTATGTCGCAGACTTGGTGAATTCGGTGCATGGTGGGGACGTCAAGCGGGCAAAAGAGTTGATCCGAAGGATTGTTGGTGCGCTTAATTTACAAGTGACATTGGATAAATACGATTATCAGCAGATGCTCTCAGAATTTCCGGCTAATGAGGTGACATACGGGAATGACGTGAATTTCACGCTGGCCCAGGCATGTACCGCGTTGTGGGTCGGTGATATGGAATGTGTCCGCAAGCTATATTATTTCCTTCTGGAGTGTGACAAGAATGGTCATTTAGACGGCTTTAATGGTGATTCCTGCTTCCTCGCATTCACGATCTGGATGCTAGGAATGGATGTTAGCGGGCGGAGCAACGTCCAAAATTTGATAGAGTTCGGGCCATACAGCGCCTTAGTTGAAAAATTCTTTGACAACGATCTTTTAGTCAATGAGTTGATTGCTGCGGCAAACTTTCATCTATATAGAAGCGCAGACTATCCTGGGGCCGAACCATTCCCTTCTTTTTATGGCGAAGTCATCGGAGCGTACCCCGCTGAGATTTTGGCGTACATCAAGGTTAGAAAACGAATTGCTTCCCAAGAGTCCAAGGTAATTCATGCGCTAATTCCCAAAGAATGGTTTGGCCTCGAAGCAGGGATAAGTGCGACGGAACCGCCGTTCGCGAAAGAAATCAGGGCGCGTTTTGCGCCAGCATTTTTGCAATAAGAATAGGTTATAGTTTCAAATTGACGCGGCTTTGCTGGACATCAATTCGCAGTACTTAAGCGCCAGCAAAAGCAAATTTAACCACCTTTGAGAACATATAGTTGCGACAGTTTATCTCCTACCGTAAAAACCTCATCAAGCTCCCTTGCTTACTGCTGTTGAGCACTCTTTCCGCCTGTGTCACAAGCTTCTCCGTAATGGATGAAACGCTTCCCAAGCTGGTTGGCCAGAACTCGTCGGAAGCCGTTAAATATCTTGGATTCCCATCCCGGGAACAGATGGTGATGGGCAAAAAAGTCTATGTATGGTCCACTCAGACTTGGATTCCAGACTATACGCTCGCAACCACCAACACTAGCGGAAAGATTGGAGGAAAATCGTTCACCGCTACGTCAACGACTTATGGAGGCAATGGTGGGCGGGATGTCAACTGTGAGCTAAGGCTCATTGTCGGAGAAAGTGACGTGATCGAGAGATTCCAGTACGAAGGAGATGGTGTGGCATGCGTAAAATTCTCTTCCGCCCTGTATCCTCTGAGAAAAGGCTAAATCTGTTGCGGGCGGAGCGTGAACCCGTTGGGTTCCGCCCCGCTCTGCAAAGTTAGAAGTCCACCTGCGCCGACAGTTGGAAGATGCGCGGCGAGCCTGGGAACAGGTAGCCACCCAGTTCCGGGGTTACATCGCGCCAGTAGAATTTGTCGAAGGCGTTCTTCACCTGCGCACGCAGGATCACAGACGAACCGCCCATGCGGGTTGCATAGGAACCGCCCAGGTTCACCACATGGTAAGACGGCACCATGGTTTTGTTCTCCTGGTCGAAGGCCTTCTTGCCAGCGAACTGCCAGTTCGCATTCAGCTTCAGGCCCGGCACTTCAGCCACGGCGTAATCGGCCCACACCGTCGACTTGAAGTTCGGCACATTGGTCACGCGCTTGCCGTCCAGGCCCACCAGGCCGGTGCCTTCCTGTTCGGTATGGATCGCCGCCATTGAAGCGCCCAGCAGCAACTCGCGCGTCACCTTGCCTTGTGCTGAGAATTCCAGCCCGCGGTGGCGTTCCTGGCCGCTACGCACGAAGGTGTTGGTGTTTGCATCGGTGAACTCCAGGCCTTGCTCGATCTGGTACAGCGCGGTCGACAGCGTAATGCCATTGACTTCAGCTTTCGCGCCCAGTTCCACTTGCTTCGACTTGCCCGGCGCCAGCGCGCGGGCTTCATTGGTGGTGCCGATCGGCGCTACGCTGCCGTACTGCAGGCCCTGGGCATAGTTCGCATAATAAGACAGCTTGGCGGTCGGGCTGAACACCAGCGACACGTTTGGCAGCCAGAAGTTCTTGCGCACCGGCGCCACGTCCACTTCATTGCGGCGCAGGGAGGCATAGCGCACGCCGGTATGCAGCGCCAGTTGATCGGTCAGGCCGATGATGTCCTGCACGAAGGCCGAGCGCTCATGATCGTTGCGGCGTTCGGAAACGGGGCCGACTTCTTTGTCGGTCATCGGTACCACGACTGGGTGATAGATATTGCTCACGCCAGCATACTCATACACATAATCGCCCCAGCTCTCACGGTTGCTGAAGAAGGACAGGCCGGCAGCCAGTTCGTGGCGGATCGATCCGGTCGCAAAGCGGCCATTCAATTGCGCCTTGGCGGACAGTGGCTTCTTCTCTTCGTCCAGGCTGCGATAGTCGTACACATCGTAATCGCCGTTGGTGCAGTAGCCAGGCCACAGCGACTCGCTCGAGCAGCCGTAAGGGAAGGCGGTGTAATCATCGCGCTTGAAGCGATGCTGGTTGGCGCTCAGGGTCGCCTTCCACTCCGGCGAAAGCTGGTATTGGAAGTTGACGCCGATATTGCTGCTTTCGGTTTCCACCGGCTTGGCCCAAGGCTGGTCGTTCAGGAAGGTGTCAGCGTCGACCACAGGCAGGCTGGTGCCGCCGATCAGCTGGAAGCCCGGCGCAGACTTCTGCGACTTCTTCTGGTAGTCGGCATCGATCTGCAGCAGCGCCTGTGGGCTGATGCGGAAATCGAAGGCGCCGGACACGAAGCTGCGATGACCATCCGCGCCCTTGATGATGGAACGCATGCGTTCGCCCGCAGCATTGATACGGTAGCCGAAGCGGCGGTCTTCGAAGCGGCCGCCCAGGTCCACGGTGCCCAGCACGGAGCCGCGCTCGCTCACTTCAAACAGCACGGAGCGCAGGTTGTTTTCGGTCGGGCGCTTGGTCACGTAATTCACAACGCCGCCAGGTGCGGCAACGCCGGCCTGCAAGCCGGCCAGGCCGCGCAGCACTTCGATGCTTTCCTTGTTCTCCAGCGGGATCTGGGTATCGCCGGAAATCGGATGGCCATCCTTGCGGTAGGAATTGGCGTTATTCAGCTTGAAGCCGCGGATCGAGAACTGTTCGGCATAGCCGACGGCGTTGTAGGCGTCGCCGATGCTGGCGTCGAACTTGGCCGCGTCGGTGGTGCTGCGGATATTCAGGTCCTGCATTTGCTCGCGGGTCAGCACGCTGACGGAAGCAGGCGTCTGCAGCAATGGCTGGTCGCTGAAACCGGCCACGGACGCGCGCTCGGCGGCCACACGGTTGGCGGTGATGACCACTTCGGTCATTTTCTGGTCCTGCGCATAGGCGGCAGGTGCGAAGGCGGAAGCGATGGCCAGTGCGGCCAGGCTAATTTTGCTATTGATGCGGGTGCTGTTCATGATGTGCTCAAGCTGTACGTTATGCGCCAGCGGGAGAGCACGAGGGGTGAGAGCAGGGCCCGGTACTGCGGGCCTTCAACCATCTACGCTTTCCTTCGCTGGCATTATCCAGATCAGGTTCGGAGGGTATTTCTCACCCCGCGCACCTGCGCGAGGACCCCTAGCGAGGCGGTATTGTACTACAGGCTCAGTTGCAGCGCCTTGCGCACGTCGGCAGGCGTGATGTCGCGGCGTTCGCCCAGGCCTGTCAGGCCGGCGGCTTCCATGGCGGCCACGGTGGCGTCGATCGCTTCCGGACCCAGGCCGTACCCGGACAAACGGGTCGGCACGCCCATCTGCTCGAAGAAGGCACGGGTGTTGCCGATGGCCGCGTCGATGCGTTCATCTTCGGTGCCTTTGCCGGCATGCAGGCCCCACACGCGCTCGGCGTACTGCAGCAGCTTGCCGCGCTTGGCTTCGCGGCGGATCTGTAAAACACCCGGCAGGACGATCGCCAGCGTCTGCGCGTGGTCCAGGCCAAACAGCGCGGTCAGTTCGTGGCCGATGCCGTGGGTCGCCCAGTCTTGCGGCACGCCGACGCCGATCAGGCCATTCAGTGCCATGGTGGCAGTCCACATGATGTTGGCGCGCACTTCCACGTCGTCCGGACGGGCCAGCACTTGCGGGCCAAGTTCCAGCAGGGTTTGCAGCAAGCCTTCGGCAAAGCGGTCCTGTACTGGCGCATTGGCCGGGTAGGTCAGGTATTGCTCGGTGGTGTGGACGAAGGCATCGACCACGCCGTTGCCGACCTGGCGCAGCGGCAGGGTCAGCGTTTTCGCCGGGTCCAGCACCGAGAAGCGTGGATAAACGTGTGGGCTCATGAAAGCGCGCTTTTCCTGCGTCTCTGCGCGGCTGATCACGCTGGCGCTGTTCATTTCCGAGCCGGTGGCCGGCAGCGTCAGCACGGCGCCAAACGGCAGGGCGGCCTTGATGACTTTGCCGCCGATTTTCAGGATGTCCCAGGCATCGCCGTCATACATCGCTGCTGCGGCAACAAATTTTGTGCCGTCGACAACAGAACCGCCGCCCACGGCGAGCAGAAAGTCGATGTTCTCGCGATGGATCAGTTCCACCGCCTGCATCAGCGTTTCGTAGCGCGGATTCGGCTCGATGCCGGCGAATTCCAGCACGGTATGACCGGCCAGCGCCGCTCGCACTTCGTCGTACGTGCCATTGGATTTGATGCTGCCGCCGCCGTAGAGCATCAGCACTCGTGCATTGGAAGGAATATGTTTTGCCAAGGAGGCAATTTGACCTGCGCCGAAGATGACGCGGGTTGGATTGTGGAATTCAAAGTTTTGCATAGTGCCGGGCATTATCGCGCAAATCTCGCCCATCCGTGCGACACCCCGCCGGACGCCTTGCTACACTTGAGAAATCCGCGCCGCAGGCTGACAATGCGTGTACCCGCATGCCTAAGGAGAGTGAGATGACACAGGAACACGTGGTCGAGCCGCGCGATTATTTGAACGCCCAGGTGCTGGACATGCATCGGGCGCTAACGTCGCTGAGCGAGAAGATCGAGATGCTGGATTTGCAAAACCAGCGTATCGAAACGTGCACCGATCCCGAGCTGAAGCTGGTCATGGCCAGCCATCGTGATTCCACGCGCAAGCAGATCGCGATGCTGCTGGAATGGGTGCGCCGGCGCGACCCGAAAATGGATAAAGAAATGAAGGAAGCGCTGTTCAAGGCGGGACCGATCGCCGCGCAGTACCACTACGAATAAAGTCCTGGTATCGCGCTGCAAACAGAAAGGAAGTCGATGAAGTTGCAGCCGTACCGGGAGGGCAGCTGGTTTGCCATCCCGCTTAGAAATGGCGGGTATGCCACCGGACTGGTGGCCCGCCTGTCACCGCAAGGAAAGGTCATGCTGGCCTACCTGTTCGGACCGATCCACTGGACGCTGCCGACCCTGGCGGACGTGCAGCCGTTGACGGCGAACGATGCGTTGAAGGTGATTCGCACCGGCGACATTGCGGTGGCCAACGGACGCTGGCCGGTGATCGGCAACACAGTCGGCTTCCAGCGCAGCGACTGGCCGGTGCCGATGTTCATCCGCCGCGCCGATGCCTTGAAGCGCGCCTGGCAGGCAACTTACGGCGACGACCCGGCCAAGCCGGAGCGCGAAGTGTCCGTGCCATACGACACGGAGGGGTTGGAGAGCGATTCGCTGTTTGGCTACGGCTCGGCGGAACTGCTCATGACCAAATTGCTGGAGTAGGGGGATCCCTATGTACACGGGCGGCTGTTTTTGCGGCGCAGTGCAGTATGAAGCAGACGCGCCGGTCTTGAATTGCACCTGGTGCCATTGTTCGATGTGCCGCCGCTTGTCCGGCGCGCCCAGCGTGGCCTGGTTCAGCGTGGCCCGTACCCAGTTTCGCTACGTGCGGGGCAAGCCCGCCATCTATCATTCCAGCCCCGGCGTGACGCGCGAATTCTGCGGCGTGTGCGGCACCCACCTCACTTTTGCCGACGACAGCACGCCAGGGGAAATGGACATCACCACGTCGAGCCTGGACGACCCCGAAGCACTGCCGCCGCAAGACCACACCTTTTCCGATAACCGGCTGCACTGGGAGCCGATCTGCGACCACCTCCCGCGTTACCGCCGCACCCGCCGCGACGGCGCCCTTGAAAGCGCTTAGCTGTACTGCTTAGCTGTTCCGTTCAGCCTCGCCTCGAGTCATCAGCCAAGGTCCGCAGCCGTCACATGACAAATCCAGTATCTATAGTTACAGAAAATTTCCTCCATCCGCCAGGCGGATCCCATTCGCCTTCGCCATCGAGGCGCTGACCATTCACTGCATGCACAACCACGCCGTCGATGCCTAAATCTCTTTGCTTCCAAACCAAGTCACCAGCCCGAGAAAATGCTAGTGCCTCAGAGGCAGAAGTAACTAAGACGGAAAAATTCGAAGGGAAACATGCCAAATCACCGTCGTGATACATATGACCGAAATATCCATCGAGCCTGTGACTGGCTGTCATGCCTGTCCTCGTATTCACGACGAAAAGATATCGTCCGAATCCAATATAGGCGATGCTCTCTACGCAATGGGCGTCTTGAAAGCATGCGATACCTGCGCTTGAAAGCACATCCACGCGGATTCTGATGCCACCGTCATCGGTAATGGCAAAGCTTGCTGCGACGGCCGTTTCGTTTCCCTCACCGCCAACTACAACGAGGCGTTCATACCGCCAATCTTCAAAATTGTCTGTGAATTGGATTTCCATATATCGATGTGATGGCAGGTAGGTGAAGCGATTCATTTGATTGTGCATGGTATCCACTCAGGTGCCGAAAGACTTGCGAAAGTGGTCAAATGAGTCGCTTCTATCGTGTCGAGCCATCAATTAGCGCAAGCATGTCGGCGAGAGGCACTGGTGGGCTATCAACTTCATATCCCGCGCGTTTCCGTTCGACGTAGAGCTTGCCTTCCCTTTCCCGTACGAACCACCAGGACACGCTTCCCGCGGCTTCGCTGACAAGTACCTGCTGTTCCGTCACCGGAAAGCTCGGACCCCATTCACCAATGCGCGAGGTGAACTGACGCGTGCCCCCTTGGACGGCGCCACGATAGACGTGGTCGACTTTGACCTCCATCGTTTGGCAGCCACCTTGATTCGTAATACATACAGTTTGCAGCCCATTCGGGTTGACTGGCGGGTTGACAGGGCAAACCGGAGGGCAGTTTTCGGTACCCGACGGTTGCAAGATAACTTTCTGGACGTGACCTGTCAGCCAGACATCCTGCGCGGAGGCAATGGAGCAGGTCCCTGCCAGGATCACTGCAAGATGCTTGAATTTGATCATTCTTTATTCCTTAAGAAACGTCGATAGCCGATCTCGGCTGCCTCGCCGTAGGTGAAATCCAACTCCGCATCCGGGTTAAGCATGAGAATAATCTCGTCCGTTAGCGGTGCATGGTCGAACACGGCGCTTACTGCCTGATGATTTATGGGAATCTCAAAATAACCTTCGGCCCACGCTGCGTAAGCGGATGGCCCAGCGACCAGGAGGGATAGCAAATCGCCAGATCCATCTTCAAGCAGCGAGCCTTGTACTTTCGTCCAACTCGCATCGTCCGCTTTTCGCCAAAAGCAAAAAGTGGCGTTCTGCATCGAGAATGCCGGTTCATCCAGGAACGCTGAAAACTCGCCTGGAACCTGGGCTCGAATATTTGCGCCGAAGGACTGGTCAACTGCCAGTTCGTGAGCAAACCCTTTTAGGGCGGCTCCAACTGAATCAAACAGTAAGAACCAATCATCCCCACAACCGTCACGCATGGATGCCATTTCCATTCCTGGCGCCCAGTTGGCGTTGAAGCTGAAATAGCGGTACTGCCATTCGGGGCAAAGGATGGCATCTAACATCGCCAAAGACTGAGTAATGGCACG
>CAMLSG010000144.1 GCA_946482635.1 uncultured Duganella sp. | reverse complement strand
TCGCGCCATGGATTGCGGCCCAGGGCCGCCGCGTGATCGCCGTTGACGTGCGCGGGCGAGGCAATTCCGAATACGATACCCAGCCTGACCGCTACACGCCCATGGTCTACGCCAACGACGTGGTCAAGCTGGCGCATGACCTGGGCATCGAACGCGCGGTATTCATCGGCACCTCAATGGGCGGCCTGATCACCATGACCCTGGCCTTGCGCAAATCGGCCCTCATCGCTGCAGCAGTCCTCAATGATGTGGGCCCTACCTTGTCCGAGCGCGGACTGTCGCGCATTCGCGGCTATACCGGCAAGGGCGAACAGTTCACGAACTGGCAGCAGGCGGCCGACTACATCAGCAGCATCAACGCAGTCGCCTTCCCCGACAATTCGCCGGAAGAGTGGCGGCGCTGGGCGCGCCGCGCCTTCCGCGAAGAACGGGACGGCACGCTGGCCATGCGCTACGACCCGAATATCGCCGTGCCGATCCGCGCCAACAAGCTGCGCTCCACCTCGATGGCCGCGCACTTCGCATTCCGCCGCCTGGCGCGCCGCCGCCCGACCATGCTCATTCGCGGCGCCCTGTCGGACCTGATCGAGCCGGCACAGGCCAATGCCATGCGCGCTGCCGCACCGCGCATGCTGTATGCTGAGGTGCCCGATGTCGGCCACGCGCCGATGCTGTCCGAGCCTGCGGCGCAAGAGGCGCTGCGCAACTTCCTCGCCAGTGTGGATTGACTTGATGAGAAAACTGATACCCCTCTTGCTTGCATTGGCGCCGGCGCTGGCCGCCGCGCAGGAACTGAAGGTCGCACTCATCGCCGGCAAGACCGGCATCCTCGAGCCTTACGCCAAGGAGACCGAGACCGGCTTCATGATGGGCCTTGAGTACCTTACCGGCGGCAGGATGGAAATCAACGGCCGCAAACTGAAAGTCTTCATCAAGGACGACCAGAGCAAGCCTGACCAGGGCCGCGCCTTGCTGGCAGAAGCTTACGGCGACGACAAGGTCGATATCGCGGTCGGCACCAGTTCCTCCGGCTCCGCCATCGCCATGCTGCCCATCGCGGCGGAATACAAGAAGGTATTGATCGTAGAACCGGCGGTGGCCGACGCGATCACGGGTGCCAAATGGAACAAATACATCTTCCGCACTGCCCGCAATTCCATGCAGGACGGCCTGGCCGCTGCCTCCACCTTCAAGCAAGGCAGCGTCGCCTTCCTGGCGCAAGACTACGCTTTCGGCAAGGATGCTGTCGCCGCGGCACGTGAAGCGCTCCGGCTGACCGGTTCCAAAGCCAATATCGTGCACGAAGAATTCGCGCCGCAGAACGCAACCGACTTCACCGCCTCGGCACAGCGCCTGTTCGACAAGCTGAAGGACGCCCCGCAACCGCGCGTGCTGCAAATCATCTGGGCCGGCCCGAACCCGATGAACAAGATCGCCGACATGAAGCCGGAGCGCTACGGCATTACGCTGGCGCCCGGCGGCAATATCCTGCCGGTGCTGAAGACCTGGAAATCGTTCGCCGGCACCGAAGGCACGATCTATTACTACTACGACTTCCCGAAGAACAAGATGAACGACTGGTTCGTGGCCGAGCACCAGAAACGCTACAAGAAACCGCCGGACATGTTCACGGCCGGCGGTTTTACGGCAGCGAGCGCGGTCTACACTGCCCTTGCCAAAACCGGCGGCGGCGATACGCAGAAGATGATCGCGGCCATGGAAGGCATGGAATTCGACACGCCGAAAGGCAAAATGAGCTTCCGAAAGGAAGACCACCAGGCGATGCAGCCGATGTACCACTTCCGCATCAAGAAAGACCAGAAAAACGAGTGGGACCTGCTGGAACTGGTACGCGAGATTCCGGCCTCCGAACTGCCGGTCCCGATCAAAAACAAGCGGCGCTGAACCGATGACTCCATTGCTGTCCACACGCGGGCTGACCATCCGCTTCGGAGGCCATACGGCCGTCGACAACGTCAGCGCCGACTTCCATGCCGGCCAGTTGACCGTGATCGTCGGCCCGAACGGCGCCGGCAAGACCACCTATTTCAACCTGATGTCCGGCCAATTGCCCGCGACCAGCGGCAAGGTACTGTTGCGCGGGGAAGACATAACGCGCAGCGGCCCGGCTGCCCGCACCCGCAAGGGCATCGGCCGCGCCTTCCAGCTCACCAACTTGTTTCCTCATTTGTCGGTGCACGAGAACGTTCGGCTGGCGGTTCAGGCGCGCGCCAACGCCGGCATGAAGCTGTGGTCGATCTGGTCCCGCCACAAAGACCTGATCGAACGCGCTGACCACTACCTGTCGCGGGTTTCGCTGTCCGCGCGGCGCGATACGCCGGTGGCGGCCCTGTCGCATGGCGACAAGCGCAAGCTGGAAGTCGCCATCATGCTTGCGCTGGAGCCGGAAGTGATGATGTTCGACGAACCGACAGCCGGCATGAGCGTGGATGAAGTGCCGGTCGTGCTGGACCTGATTCACCAGGTCAAGGCGCAGCGCAACAAGGCCGTGCTGCTGGTCGAACACAAGATGGACGTGGTGCGCGCCCTGGCCGACCGCATCATCGTGCTGCACAACGGGGCGCTGGTGGCGGATGGCGAACCCGCTACTGTCATGTCGTCCGCCATTGTGCAGGAAGCTTACCTGGGAACCGCGAGCCATGACTGACGCCCTGCTCAAGCTATCCGGCGTGCACACGCACATCGGCGAATACCACATCCTGCAAGGCGTCGACCTGGCCGTCCCGCGCGGCGGACTGGCAGTCCTTCTGGGCCGCAATGGCGCCGGCAAGACCACTACCCTGCGCACTATCATGGGACTGTGGCCGGCCAGTGCCGGCAAGGTCGAATTCAATGGCCGCGACATCAGCAAGCTGCGCACGCCAGATATCGCGCAAGCCGGTATCGCCTACGTGCCCGAGTCGATGGCGGTCTTCAGCGACCTGACCGTGCGCGAGAATCTGTACCTCGCCGCACGCAGCGGCCCGATGGATACGGCGCGGCTGGAGTGGATCTTTTCCTTCTTCCCGGCCCTGAAGAAGTTCTGGAACTACCCGGCCGGCAACCTGTCCGGCGGGCAGAAGCAGATGGTGGCCATTGCGCGCGCCATCATCGAGCCGCGCGAGCTGCTGCTGATCGACGAACCGACCAAGGGCCTGGCGCCCGCCATCATCCAGAGCCTGGCCGATGCAATCCGCCAGCTCAAGGGCCAGACCACGGTGCTGCTGGTCGAACAGAACTTCAATTTCGTGCGCCAGCTCGGCGACACCGTGGCCGTAATGGACGATGGACGCATTGTCCATCACGGCTCGATGGCCGAACTGGCTGCCGACCGCGCCTTGCAGGAACGCCTGCTCGGCCTGGCCCTCGACTCACACCAATAAGGAGCGATCGTGCACGATTCGATGCTGCCCTCCGTCCCGCGCGACTACGTCCCGATGCTGCTGGTGCCGGCCCTCATGCTGGCCATGCTGCCGCTGGTTGGCAGCATGCCTACCTGGGTCACCCTGACCGTGGCCGGCCTGGCAATGGGAATGATGATCTTCATCATGTCCAGCGGCCTGACGCTGGTATTCGGCCTGATGGACGTGCTGAATTTCGGCCATGGCGCCTTTGTTTCAGTCGGCGCCTTCGCCGCCACCCTGGTGCTAGTGCCGATGCAGGGCTGGATGGAAGCCGATTCGCTCGGCATGAACCTGGTCGCGCTCGGCCTGGCAATTGCGATGGCGATGGCCGTCACGGCGGTTTTGGGCTGGGTCTTCGAACGCGTGATCATCATGCCGGTCTACGGCCAGCACCTGAAGCAGATCCTGATCACCATGGGCGGCATGATCGTGGTCGAACAGTTGATCCACGTGGTATGGGGCGCGGACCATAAGCCGATGCCGTTGCCGACCGCCCTGCGTGGTGCCATCTTGCTGGGCGATGCGGCTATCGAAAAATACCGCTTGCTGGCAGTCGCAGTCGGCGTGCTGGTATTCATTGTGCTGACGCTGGTGCTGAACCGAACCAAGCTTGGCTTGCTGATCCGCGCAGGCGTCGAGAACGGCGAAATGGTCGAAGCGCTTGGCTATCGCATCCGCCGCCTGTTCGTCGCAGTATTTGCTGCCGGCTCGGCGCTGGCGGGCCTGGGCGGCGTGATGTGGGGCCTGTACAAGGAAACCCTGACTGCCTCCATGGGCGGCGAAGTGATGGTCATGGTCTTCATCACCATCATCATCGGAGGCCTGGGTTCGGTGGGAGGCTGCTTCATCGGTGCGCTGCTGATGGCGCTGACGGCCAACTACGCCGGCTTCCTGGCGCCCAAGCTGGCGCTCGTGTCCCATATCGTGCTGATGATCGCCATCCTGCTGTGGCGTCCCGCCGGCCTGTCGAGGAAATGAAATGCTGAATACTCTTCTTTCCGGCGACCTGCCGCGCAGCCGTGCCCTGTCCGTATCGCTGCTCCTGGTCGTGCTGGGATTGGCGCTCGCGCCCTTCATCACGACCGGCGCCCGCCCGCTCAACACTGCTGCCACGATCTGCATCTATATCGTGCTGGTCGCATCCTATGACCTGCTGATCGGCTACACGGGCATCGTGTCCTTTGCCCATACGATGTTCTTCGGCATCGGCGCTTATGGCGTCGGGCTCGGGTTTGATAGCCCCACGCCATCGTGGGGGCCAATGATGCTTTGCCTGGCGGCAGCGCTGGCACTGACGCTGGTGCTGGCCTTGATCATTGGCCTGTTCGCGCTGCGCGTGCGTGCCATTTTCTACGCCATGATCACGCTCGCCGTAGCTTCATCGTTCGCCGTGCTGGCATCGCAAATGTCCGAATGGACCGGCGGTGAGGACGGCAAAACTTTCGACGTGCCGGACCTGCTGTCGCCGGCCAACGAGTTCGGCGAGTTCATGGGCCGCATCCTGGATGGCAAGGTTCTTACCTACTACATTGTGTTCTTCTGCGCAGTGCTGATCTTCCTGGCCCTGCTGCGGATCGTCAACTCGCCGTTCGGCCGCGTGCTGCAGGCAATCCGTGAAAACGAGTTCCGCGCCGAGGCCCTTGGCTACAGGACCGTCGTCTACCGCATCGCAGCCAACTGCATCGGCGCCGTCGCCGCGGCACTGGCCGGTGCCTTGCTGGCGCTATGGTTGCGCTATGTAGGCCCCAGGACCACGCTGGGCTTCGAAGTCATGACGGACATCCTGCTGATCGTCGTCATCGGCGGCATGGGCACCATGTATGGTTCCGTGATCGGCGCGACCCTGTTCATCCTGGCGAATAATTACCTGAAGTCCCTGATGGCGAAGGCAGCAGGCGCTGTGGCCGGGGTGCCAATACTGGAGGCGGCCCTGCATCCGGACCGCTGGCTGCTGTGGCTCGGCATCCTGTTCATCCTCGCCATCTACTTTTTCCCTAGCGGGATTGTCGGGAAATTCAGGCAGAAGGCAGCCCTGCCAGGTATTTAGCCAGCAACGCATCCGCCTTGCCGCTGCTGCGCAATTCCTGCACTGCGCGGCGCAACTCGGTCGCCAGAGCCTCATCGATTTTACGGCGGCTAAGGTGCAGATGGACTTCACGCGACTGTACGGCGAGTGTTCCGCCCAATCGCGCACGCGGAACGCCAAGCAGTCGTATCGCATGGAAAACAGCCAGCGTGGTGCCGATCGACGCATCGAGCCGCCCCTCCAGCAGCATCCGGATGCCTTGCAGCTGGTCGGTAATCTCATGCTTGCGGTATTCGTTGTCGCTCAGGAAAGCGGCTCCGTAGTCTGTGCCGCGCAACATGCCGACCGTGCGTCCACGCAGGTCTTGCAGGCCGTCGAGCTTGACTCCTGCGCGGCCGATGGCGATCACCTCGGTCGCCCACAGCATGCCCATCGGCTCGGCCGCATCCGCAATGGCAGAATTGGAAGTGGCAATCATCAGGTCCGCCTCTCCGGAACGCAGCATGGCAATCGCGCGGGCGTAGGGAGCAAGGGTGATCTCGATCGGGTGCCGCGATTCTCGAGCGATCAATTCCAGTGCATCGACGAACAGCCCGGTTTTCCGGCCGTTTGCGTCAAGCGTCGCATAGGGAGGAATCGCCAGGGCTACCGCACGCAACGGGCGCGTTGCAGCGCCTGCACGGGCCAGCGCCGCGACAGGTGCTGCCGCGGCCAGGATAGCGGCCGCACCGGCGCTGCGGGCCAGGCAGCCTAGCCAGCGCCGGCGCCGCGCCGCTTTCATCGTTCAGGCCCCGGCAGTGGCGCTGGGGCGCTCGGCGATGCGGTCGCGCCAGGCCTGCAGGTGCACCAGCCCATGGTCGGACGGACGGAATTTCATCAGTCCGCGCGCGAACTCGATCGCGCAAAAGCCGGTGATGTCGGCAATGGTGAAGCGCTGCCCCGCCACGAAAGGCTGCGCGGCCAGCACGCCATCCAGCCATTTCGCGTTCTCACGGAACTTCTCGCCCTGGGATGCGCCGAAATCGGGGAACTGCGGGTTTTCAATCGGCGCAAAGCCGGGGTGGGAATGGCGAATGCTGTTGGCCGCGATGGCAAACAGGTGCAGCTCCATGCGGCGGTCAGCCATCTCGATGAAGGCGCGTTCCTCGGCGCCCTCGCCCATCAGGTTGGGCGTTGGATGCAGGCCTTCCAGGTAGGTGCAGATGGCGCGCGTTTCGCACAGGATGCGGCCATCGTCCAGTTCCAGCGCAGGCACGCGGCCAAAAGGATTCAATGCCAGGTAAGCCTCGCCGCGATGCTCGCCCTTGCCCAGGTCGACCGGCTGCAAATCCAGTTCGATGCCCTTCTCGGCCATGAACATGGCGACACGGCGCGGGTTGGGGGCACGGGGGGCGGTGTACAACTTCATCAAGTCTCCTCTAGTTTTAATCAATCAGCGCGACTGGCCGGTTTCCAGCATTTTGCGCGCCTCGGCGGCAAATTGCTCTACTTTCTCCTGACTGTCTGCGCGATCCAACACATTGCTGGGCGGGCGTTCGATGCCGCGCTGCACGGCGGGACGCGAGCGGATCTGGCGAATCCAGCGCTGCAGGTGCGGCAGGCCTTCCGTTTCCACGCCGGACCAGCGGTGGGTACGCACCCAGGCCCAGTTGGCGATATCGGCAATCGAGTAGTCGCCGGCCAGGAACTCGTGCTGCGCCAGGCGGCCGTCCAGCACCCGGAACAGGCGCCGGCACTCGCCCTGGTAGCGGTCGATGGCGGGTTGGATCTTTTCGGGGAAATAGCGGTAGAACACATTGGCCTGGCCCATCATCGGGCCGATGCCGCCCATCTGGAACATCAGCCATTGCATGACAAGCGAGCGCCCTTTGGCGTCCGTCGGCATCAGGCGGCCCGTCTTTTCGGCCAGGTAGATCAGGATTGCGCCGGATTCGAAGACGGGGAAGTTATCGTTGGCACGGTCGACGATGGCCGGGATTCGGCCATTCGGATTGAGGGCGGTAAACCAAGGCTCCTTCTGTTCATTCTTGCCCAGGTCAAGCACGTGCAGCGCATATGGCAGCTCAAGCTCTTCCAGCGCAATCGAAATCTTATGGCCGTTCGGCGTGGGGGCGGTGTACAGGTCGATCATCGCGGCTCCTTTCACGGAATCGCTGCATCATAACTGCTTTTCCGGCCCCACGCCGGTGGCCTCCCGTCAAGCGCGGCGGCGGGCAAAAGCCAGCAGCGGCAAGCCGGCCAGCAGGAACAGCCAGGCCGTGCCAGGCTCCGGAATCACCTGCACCGCAGCCAACTGGCCGGCGGTGGCCAGCTCGAACTGCGCGCTGCCGCCTGCGACAGGCTGCACGGAGACCGTACCGAGGTCGCCATCGGCGCCGAGATAGCTGGTGTCATTGAACAGCGCCCAGCCGAACGTCGAACCAACATCGCCCTGGCCCACCAGGAAGTAGACGTCGAAGCTGAACATCCCGCCCAGCATTACTTGCTGGACCCAGTCGCTGCCGCCATTGGCATTGCTGAAGGTGACCGGCCTCGGCACCGTACCCGTAACGGTTCCGCTCACCTGGGGGGCGCCAAGCAGGTCGCCTGCCAGGTTGCCGACAATGGCGCTGGCCGGCGTGGCATCGGCCAGTCCCATGAAGTAAAGGCCCAGGAAAGCCGGTCCAGTGCCCAGCGAAGCTGTATCGATACTCACCTTATAGGTCGGACCGGCAGCCGCCTGCCCTGCACCGCAGGCCAGCATTGCTGCCAGCAGCAGGCGGCCCAGCATAGTCTGAAATTTGGTCATCGTATGTTCCTCAGTATTTAACGCGGATCAGTTTTCGGGTGTAGCCGATTGGCGCCTTCGCTGGATTGCTGAAGGTGGTGGTCAGCTTGACGCTCTGGCCGGGCGCCAGGTCGGTCACAGGCAGCGTGATGTAGGGCACGCCATCCTTGATGCCGGTCTGGTTATCCAGCGTGACGCCGCTGGTCAGGCCTGCGAGATGGAAGTGCAGCGGCCCGCTGATGGTCTTGTCCGTCGAGTTGACGATGTTGACGGTGCCGGTGTACTTCTGCGTGAAGCGGTTCAGCGTCAGGCCCGATTGCGACATGTTGACGCTGTCCGAAACATCCTCTGGCGCCAGCAGGTCGAAGCGGTCGGCGTGGAAGCGCAACTCGCTATAGGACGAGATGCCCGGATAGGCCGGATCGGTCGGAGGGCCCGGATGATCGACACGCACCATGAAGTAGCGGAAGCGCGCGTCCGACAGCCCAGGCAATACCGGGATCAGCTCCAGCTCGAAATTGCGTTCGCTGGTATCGGTGGTTTCACGGCTGGTCAGCAGGGTCCAGTTGGAATTGTCGTTCGAGCCGTAGATGTTGATGCCTTGCGAGCGGTTGGCGAACATGAAGCGGGCCTGGATGCCGAAGGCGCTGGCTGCCACGCGATAGTTCTCGCCGAAGTCGATGGTTACCAGGTTGCGCAAGTCGCCCGAGGTGCTGTTGTAATCGCCGTCCACCAGCAAGGCGACGCGGTTCACGTCCAGCGTGGTGGTGGTCACCATATGCTTGCTCCAATCCAGGCTGCCGTCCAGCGCCACGCGCGGGTTGAGCAATTCAAGCCTGGCTGCGACGGCCTGCACCTGTTTCAGCAAGGCCGGGAAGTCGGCGTCGGACACCGTCATCATCTGTTCCCGCAGCGGCGCGATCTCCTGCATGAACACGGCCAGCGACGGCGTGGTGTAGACGCTGGCCGGATCGTAGCCACCCTGGGCCGCTGCGAAGGCGCTGGCGCGGTCGGGCTGCACGCTCAGGCGCGCCGTCATGACGCTGATCGAGATGCCGTCTGTGGCGCTGATGACAATGTCATGCATGCCGCTTTGCCCTGCGGACGGCGTCCAGTTGAAGGCGCCGGTCGATGTATCCAGCGTGGCCCCTTGCGGGATGCTGATGGCCTTGTACACGACGCTGTCGCCCACCTGCGCGTCGGTTGCGGTGTAGGTGGCCTGGTACGGCACGCCCTGCACCACCAGCTCCGTCGCCGGAATCACCGGCATGGCGAAACGCGGAGGCGTCAGCTGGGCCGGTGCGGACATATTCACGAAGTCCACGTCGACCGTGGCCCCTTCTTCGCCGGTGAACTTGAAGTAGATGATGTTGTCGCCCTGGCGCTTGCCCGGAGTTGCCGCCCACGCCGTATCGGGCACGATGTAGCGCCACTGGCCTTCCGTATTCGGCACCGTCATCTCGACCCAGGGACTGGCGCTCTCGGTCGCGCTGGCCGCCAGTTTGGTCACGGCGTTGGTACGGATCATCACCCCCACCGGCGCATACTTGCCCCGGTCGGCATACTGCACGTCGTGGAAGACCACCGTGGCGCCGGCCGGCGTGACGTTGGCATGCCCGAAGGTGCGGTCGCCTTCGGTGACCTTGCTCCAGTCGCCTTTCAGGAACACCGATTTGCGCTCGGTTTCCAGCATGCCGGTGCTGGCCGGCAGCGTGGTCCCGGTCAGCACCTTTGGCATGGACAGGAAAGCTTCGGCCCCCATGTCCTTGTTTTGCGGCGAGCCCGCCCCCCAGCGGGTGACCAGGTCGTTCGAATGCGCGGCCGCCGTGGCGAGGAACGGCGCCTCGACGTCCACATCGACGCCCTCCTCATACTTGTAGACGTTATACAGCTCGGGAATGCCGCCCACTTCGTACAGGCGGCCGCGGTAAGCCTCCGACTGGGTCGATGTGCCGCCCGAGGTATCGGCCCACGGCGCGGCATAGCCAAGCATGAACTGGGAATAAGCGTTAGCGCCCATCAGCACGCGGTTGCCGCCGAACTTGTACACGCTGACCGCGTCGCCCGAGGTGGATGGCTTGCCGCTGAACGGGTCAACCTTCGTGCCCTGTGCCGTGACCAGGCGCAGCAAGCCGGTCAGGTTGTCGACGTTGTCGCCGCCGTGGGCCTGGTCGCGCTGCATTTCCTGGATCTGGTAGAAGGGATAGCCGTACTTGTTGTAAGGGTTGTCCGGTTCGATCAGCGGGATCAGCGGCAGGATCGCGCCGTTGATGTTCTGGCGCGTCGAAGTCGCATTCACCGTCATCCACTCCACGGTTTCGTCGTAGCGCGCACGGTTGTCGGTGAAGATCGCGCCGGTCATGCGCCCGACCAGCGAGTACACGTGCTGGTTCATGAAGCGCTCATTGCTGGCGAAGAAAGTGCGCTCCATCGGATCGACCAGGTTGTCCTTCAGTTTCTGGGTATCGGTGTCGGTCCACACCAGCGGATAGGCGGTATAAGTCGGGTCGCCCGGTGTGTAGCGCATGATTTCGGCGGCGGCCAGCATGCGGAACAGCGGCACCCCGGTGTGGATGTGCGCATCCGGATAGTAGGCGTAGCCGTTCGGGTTCATGTTGCTCCAGGTCCGCAGGATGCGCATGGCGTTGCGGCGGTACTCGTTGCGCCCCGTGATGTAGTACAGGATGGCCTGCGTCAAAGCGCCCTGCGAGTCATTGATCAAGCGTACCTGGGCAGTGTTGCCGTTGAAATTCGGCGTGTTGGGCGTATCGATCTTGGTCGAGTCGCGATTGGTCGGCAGCAGGTTGATGTTCGCGTAATTGCAGCAAACCGTTGCGAGGGTGTTGTAGTAAGTCTTGTAAGGCTCGACGTCGGCGCGTACCTGCTGGCGCGCATATTCGAACTGTGCCTGCGTAATGCCCAAGGCTGGGTGACGGAATCCGGTAGCGCTAACAACAGGCTGGAATTCCGGCGTGGCGACATAGCTGACGGCGTGTGCGGGGAAAACTGCAATGGCCATGGCTGCCGCAATGGCAAGCATCCTGAACCTGGCCGTGACCCCGCCCTGAAGTGAGTGGTTATGCATGATTATCCTTATCATTTATCTAAGCAATATCCGAGGGGCATACCGAAGCACGCGCGTCTCCTCGCGTGTTATCGATACCAGCCCAATATAGCATGCACTTCAGACAATTGCTTAAACTTTATGTTATCGATATCCACAAGCGCGATGCCGGTTCGCGGATGGATTTCTGCAAGGCAAAAAAAAACCGGCCATTTGGAGGGGGCCGGTGAAAAACGCTTTTGAGGGCGCGGGGATTGAAGAGAAGAAACCGTGCCGGATTGAGGAATCCGGCAACCCGGCGCACAGGAACGCTGTACGCTATGGATGTACTTTGCCAGCTTTCCGGAATCGGAGGCTTAGGAGTTCATTAAGGAATCAAAATATCCCGGCAAAAAAATACCCGCGTCTTTGCGCGGGTAAAGGGATTCAAATCGGGAGAGATTTGAAAGTGCAAGGGGATATTCTCGAAAAACGAAAACATCACGACTTCGTTTAAGATAGTACACTTTTTATAATAGAAACTATCCAATAGTCACAATGCTAAAAAAAATTTGCAAATGGACTTTCCGATCCGCGTTTTTAGCGGCGGCATTGGCCATTTCCGCCTGCGGCACACAGCCCCCGGCGCCCGCTGCCTCCCAGCCGGCGACGGCGGCGGCACCTGCGCCGCACGGCAACCCTTCGGCGCACCGTATTGTGGCAGGCGACTCGCTCATCACGATTACGGTTCGCCGCGGCGGACCGCTGGCGCGCATGGGCCACGACCACGTGGTCGCTGCGCGCCAGGTTGAGGGCTTCGTCGATATGGAACAGGGACGCACAGAATTGCGCTTCCGCCTCGACCAACTGACCGTCGATGAAGCGGTCCTGCGCAAGGAGGCCGGGCTGGAGACCCAGCCTTCGGCCGATGCCATCGACGGCACGCGCCGCAATATGTTCAGCAAGGTGCTGCGCGCGGATAGCTATCCGTGGGTGCTGGTCAAGGCAGCGTTCGAAGGCAATTCGCGCAATATGCTGCGCGCCGAAATCACCCTGCATGGCGTGACGCGCGAGTACAAGGTGCCGCTGCAGTTGCGTGAGGATGGCGCCACGGTGCTGGCCAGCGGCGCCTTCAACGTCAGGCAAACCGACTTCGGCATCACGCCGTTTGCCGTTTTTGGCGGCGCGCTGGCGGTAAAGGACGAACTGGAACTGAGGTTC
This sequence comes from uncultured Duganella sp., assembly GCA_946482635.1. Next base: position 1,337 of record CAMLSG010000144.1, on the reverse strand, counting down.
GCGATCAGCGCGCGACGATAAGGCGCAAGCCAAGGCCGACGAAAATCGCACCGGCGCCGCGATCCAGCCACAAGCCGGCGCGCGGATTACGGTTGATCCATTTGCCCACCGCGCCCGAGAAATAGCCCAGGGTCCCGAACAGCAGGCAAGCCTGCAGGGTGAAGATCAGGCCCAGTTGGGCGGTCTGCCAGCTCGCGTCCCCGCGCCCAGCCACCACGAACTGCGGCAGGAAAGACAGGAAGAACAGAACCACCTTCGGATTGATCGCATTGGCGAACAAACCCTTGGCAAACAACTTGCCCAAAGATTCTTCCGGCAAGGCCGCCTGCCCCACCCTGGCGCCGCCCTTGCTGCGCAGTGCGCCATATCCCATCCAGATCAGGTAGAGTCCCCCCGCAACCTTGAGCGCGGTAAAGGCTGTTGGCGACGCGGCAATCAGCGCCCCGACGCCCAAGGCAGCCAGCAGCGTGTGGCTAAGACAACCCAGGGCGCAGCCCAGGCCGAACACCACGCCCTGCTTGCGTCCACGAGACATGCCCATACTTAATACCATCAGGTTATCGGGACCTGGGGAAATAGTAATGAGCATGGCGGCGGCCAGGAAGGCCAGCCCTTGTTCAGGAGAAATTAACATAGCCGGGATCATACACGACAGCCGCGGGGCATAACAATTCGGTATCACGCCATGTTAATTTGTCCATTACAATAATTGCTATTGAGGAGATCATTAATATTTTGCTTTCTTCGTTTGCATCGTTTATTGAACTAGTTGCGCCCCTCTTAATATTTCTGGGGTTGGCGGCGTTTATCCTGCTGATATGGGAGAACCGCAGCTTAAAGAAGCAATTGGCAGCGCGCGAAGCCGCGCTGAAGCAAACCCAGATTCAAAATGAGAAGCTGGGCCGCCACCGCATCGACTTCCTGGCGGCCATGAGCCACGACATCCGCACGCCGCTGGCCGGCGTGATCGGCATGCTGAAGTTTGCCCTGCGCGACCGCACCATCGCCGACCGCACCGTCGAATACCTGCGCATCGGCCTGAAAAACAGCGAAGCCCTGCTGGCCATCCTGAACGACCTGCTCGACTTTTCCCGCATTGACGCCGGCCGCCTGTCGATCAATACGCAGGACCTGGACCTGATCGACATCATCGACGAAGCCATCACCATCCTGCGCCCGCAAGCCGACGCCAAGGCCCTGCTGCTGCGCTGCGAGTTGGCGCCCGGCCTGCCGCGCCATGTGCAGGGCGACCCCAATCGCATCCGCCAGATCCTGCTTAACCTGCTGGGCAATGCCATCAAGTTCACCGAACGCGGCGAAGTCCGGCTGCGCGCATC
>CAMLSG010000143.1 GCA_946482635.1 uncultured Duganella sp. | reverse complement strand
TCGACGATCGGCTTTTCCTGGCGGGCCGAGTGGCCGGTGGTAGCCAGTTCCTCCACCCATGCCGACATCTCTTCGCTTGCGTAATTGAGCAGCGCGAACAGGTCTTCCGTGGCACGGCGCTCCTCGGCCAGCCACAGGTTCATGACTTTTTCGATCGCATGGCCGCCGTCGCCGAAGCGGTTCAGGCCCACCATGCGGCTGCTGCCCTTCAGCGTGTGGAAGGAGCGGCGCAGCATGGTCAGCGTATCGAGGCTGGAGATCTCGCTGTGCGGACGCGCCAGCGTCTCGCGCACGAAGGCCAGCACTTCCTGCGCCTCGCCGATAAAGATTTCCAGCAGTTCGGCTTCCACCGCCTCGTCGCCGGCAGCACCGGCTTCAGGGACTGGCGCGGTCAGCACCGGTTCGGGCGCCGCTTCCGGCTCCGGCAAAGCTTCTTCCAGCACCGGGATCGATTCCGGTCCGGAAATTTTCTTGAACGGCACGGCGCGGAAAGTCCCATGCTCCGGATCGAAGGCGAAACGCTCGCGCGCGCCGGCCGGATTCTGCGCCAGCATGTCGACGAAGAAGCCCAGCGCGCCCACGTTCTGGGCGATATCGTCCAGCGCCTTGGCTTCGTGCGCTTCGTCGAACTGGCCCGATGCCAGGCGGCCGATCTCGATGCGCACGTGCGCCGCCGCATTCATGGCGTCGTCCTGGTCCAGGATGGCGCAGGCGCCGTGCAACTGGTGCAGCACCTTGTCCAGGTCCGACAGCTCGCCGCGGCGCGCCGGGTCGGTGTAATACTCGTCCAGCATCTTCTCGACCTGGCGCAAGCCGGTCTTCATTTCCAGCGCCAGGGCGACAACAGTGTCTTCCTCGTGCAGCTGGCGGGCCAGGCCGCCCTGCCACTGCGCCGGTTCCGGCGCCGCGCCACCGGCCTGCAAGGCTTGCAGGCGCGCGGCGATGGTATCGGCGTGGGCGTTGAAATCGTCCGGCAGGTGGCGGATCTGGGCAATGCCGTGCTCGGCGAACAGCAGCGCCGTGGCCATCTCCAGCCCCAGCGCCTCGCTGCGGCGCGTGCCAACGGTGGCGCGTGCCGATTCCGCCAGTTGGCGCAGCAGTGCCGCCAGCGCGCCCAGGCCCAGCATTTCGCTGGCGACCGCGACCTTGGCCAGGGACTGGCCGAAATCGTTGTCCAGTTCAGGATTGTTTTCGTTCTGCTCGATGCGCTGCCATACGGAACGCGCATGGGCAATGCCTTCGCGCGCCGCAGCCAGCGATGCATCGTCGATACGGCCGTAGCGGCGCGTTTCGAAGTCGTGCGGCACCATGCCGTCCAGCGCATAGCCGGCGCGCAGCTGGCGCGCCAGCGGCGGCAGGTTTTCCGGATCGGCCGAAGCGACGAAGAACAGCGCTTCTTTCAGCACATTGTCCGGCAGTTCAGGCGAGCCGGCCGACAGGCGGCGCAGTTGCAGGTTGATCAGGCCGAACAGCTGCTTGACGTAACGGTTGCTTTCCTGCTGTCCGTTCACCACCAGTTCGGCGAAGGCTTGCATGGCGCGCCAGAACACGCGTGCCTTGTGCTCGCTTTGCTGGTCCGCCACATCGGTGATGGCTGCCTGCAGCGCGGCGGCATGGATCGCCTGGCTGCCGGCGTCGGCCGCCTTCAGGTAAGGCAGCAGCGCGCGCTCGAAACGCTGGCGCAGGGCCTTGTAATCCGGCGTGCCGCCTGGCGCGCCCGGCAACGGCAAGGCTGCCGGCAGCTCCGGCACGTGCGATACGTCAGGGAAGAACAGGTCGGCCGGGTGGACCCGGTCGATGCCCAGCAAATCCTGGATATCGCGGAAGAACGGGAACAGGCGCACCGGCTGGAACGGGGCGCCGGACAGCAGCTCCTCGAGGAATTCCACCAGCGCCTGGTACATATTGGCCAGCAGCTGGGCATGGTCCGACGTGCATTTGAGGGTGCCGTCACGCATGCGGTCCAGCACCACCTCGGCCAGCTGCGTCAGCAGCGCCACGCCGTCCACGTCCACCATCTGCAAGGCGCCGTGCGCCTGGTGCAGGTGGGACTTGGCGTGCATCAGCGCCGTAGTCTGGTCTTCCGCGTCACGCCCGCCGGCTTCGAACAGCGCCGTGCGGGAACGGGCCAGCGCTTCGCGGATTTCACCCATGACCCAGGACAGCGGGCCGGTGTCGTATTGCGGCAAAGCGGTGAACGAAAGATCAGGTTTGCTCATAGATTCTAAAAATTAAGCGGCAACTTGGGCACTAATCAGGCACTAATCAGGCGCCGACGCGGAATCGCGACACGGAGTTCTTCAGCTCCTGCGCCAGCGAGGTCAGTTTGCGAATCGAGCTCGCCGTCTGCTGGGTACCGTCCTGGGTTTGCTGCGTGACCTGCAGGATGTGCTGCATATTATGCGCAACGCCGTTTGCGGACGTCGCCTGCATGCCGGTTGCGTAGGAAATGCCCTGAATCAGTTCCGCCAGGCGGTCCGAAACCTGCGAGATGTCTTCCAGCGCGGTACCTGCCGCGTCGGACAGTTTGGCACCTTCAACCACACCCTGCGTGGATTTTTCCATAGCGGCCACCGCGTCGTGGGTGTCGGTCTGAATGGTCTTCACCAGCGCACCGATCTGCTTGGCCGCTTCGGCGGAACGTTCCGCCAGTCGCTGAACCTCTTCCGCAACCACCGAGAAGCCTCGGCCTGCTTCGCCTGCCGATGCCGCCTGGATCGCCGCGTTCAGCGCCAGCACGTTGGTCTGTTCGGTAATGTCGGAAATCAGCTCGGTAATCTCGCCAATCTCCTGCGAGGATTCACCCAGTCGCTTGATGCGCTTCGAGGTTTCCTGGATCTGCTCGCGGATCTCGTCCATACCCTTGATCGCGTTCTGCACCGCGGCCGCACCCTGGCGTGCTGCGTCCAGCGATTGACGGGCAACGTCCGCCGATTCCGCCGCGCTGCGCGACACGTCGGTAATTTCGTTGGCCATCTTCACAACGGTGTTGGATGCGTCCTGGATCTCCTTCGACTGCGCTGCCGACGCTGCCAGCAGGTCGTTGGAAATGCCCTGGGCGTGGGTCGATGCCGAGGTAACCTGTTCTGCGGTAATCGTCACACGGCCTACCAGGCCGCGCAGCTCTTCCACGGTGTAGTTAACCGAGTCGGCAATCGCGCCGGTAATGTCTTCGGAAACGGTTGCCTGCACGGTCAAGTCACCGTCCGCCACTTCCTGCAGTTCGTTCATCAGGCGCAAAATTGCGGCCTGGTTCTGCTCGTTAATGGCCTTGGTTTCTTCTTCCTGCTGCTGCGCTTTCAGGCGCATCGCTTCCGCTTCCTGGCGACGGCGCTCGGAAGCGCGGCCACGGTTCTGGGAATCGAGCAGCAGCACGCGGCCGATCGCCGCAGCGGAGACCAGGGTCACCATCAGGCCAACCACCATCAGCCAGAACGAGATACCCAGCGAGTCCTGCTGTTCGCGCAGCTTGGTCTGCAGGTTGGCGAAGTTGGCACGCACGTCTTCGTTCTCGTTGAACAGCAGACGTTCCGCGCTCTTCGCAGCGGAGAATTTTTCCAGACGGTCCAGGATGAACTTGACCAGCTTGTCGTAGTCTTCGAAGCCTTTTTTCAGCGCCTGCAGGTTTTCGCGGGTTTCGCCATCCTTCACGGCCGGCAGGCCGAGCTGGTCGCTGCCGCCCAGGAAGCCGTCCACGGTCTGGCGGAACACGGTGGCGTCGCGGCCCAGCTGGAAGGCGGTCTCGGACGACGACACGCCGCCCTCGGTCAGGAAGGTCGATGCGCTGCGGCTCATGCGCTGGGTCAGCATGCCCAGCTTGCCCAGGGCCGCCAGTTCCTTGGCGCTGCCGCCCTGCTTCAGGCGCGCGGCCGAAACTTCCTCGGTCAGCGACAGCAGGTCAGGCGACATGGCGTTCAGCTTTTGCAGGGTCTCGTCCAGACCCGCCAGGTCCCATTTGTATTTGGCGATGGTGGCAGCTGCCTTGTCGGAAGCGGTCCACTTCTTGCGCGCGTCGTTCAGGGTCGGCAGCACTGCGCCAGGCGCCGACAGGATCGAGTGGCCCGCATAGCGGCCGCCGTCGGCCAGCGCCAGCAGCGCGCGATTCAGTTCGCTGCGGCTGTCTTCCAGCTGCTTGATCGCTTGCTGGTTACCCTTAATCGCGTTAGGCGCCGCCTTGCCGATACGCTGCGAGTGCATCAGCACGTCGGAAGCGATCTGGGTACGGGTCGACGTCACGCCGCTGTTATATGCATTCCAGCCCACGAACACCACCGACAGCAGCAGCGACACGCCCAGCGTGGTGGACAGCAGGCTCAGTTGACGCGCGCTAGGCAGGTGGCCGATCAGCGGCAGCTTGACGTTGGCCGCAGCCTCGCCCACCGAACTGGTACGCAGGCGCTGCAGCAAGCCGCGCGCGCCTTCCGCCGCTTCCGGGGTGACGCTTTCGGTCGCCGCCGGCTGTTCGGCAGTAGCGACTGCCGCGTCAGGCGGCGTGCCCTCGTACTGCGAATTGTTAAAGCTGGAAAACTCCGAATTGGAATCCAGCTCGGCGCTGGTCTCCGGTGCGGAGCGCGACAAGAATTTAAATGCCATTACAACGTCCCCCGATAGCTTTCGATATGTTGCGCCTGCCCGACGGCAGCGCGAGATTACAGGCCGATTTGCAGGAACCGCGCATCGTGCACCAGTTCGCCCAGGTCCAGCCTGGTCCACTGCTGCCCTTCACGGTCTTTGAATTGCTGGCCACCCCAGGCGGCTTGCCCGCTGTCCGCTGGTGCTTCTTCCACCATTTCGTCCAGGTTGCGCAAGCCAAGCACCCGTCCGGCCAGGATGGCGACATTGAAGCCGAGGTGGGTGGCAAAAGTCACCAGGCGGCTGTCCGGCCCCGGCTGCGTGCCCGCTTCGCCCATATAGCGCGCCAGGTCGACCACACCGACCAGGTTGCCGCGGATATTGGACAGGCCGCGGTACCAGTCCTGCGACAGCGGCACCGCCGTCACCGACTGGAACGGCACGATTTCGCCGACCTGGGTCAGGTCCAGCAGGCAGCGGCGGCCGCCCAGCAGCACGCCCAGTTCGCGGCCGGCATTGCCCGTGCCGGCCTTGGCGGCCTGCATGCGCTCCAGCAGCGTCACTTGATACTGCCGCAGGCGGCTGCGGCGTTCAGCGCCGGTCGGCGCCTGCTGTTCGGTCGTCATCGTTTAGCCGAGAGCCGCGATCTTGGCCAGCAGCTCGGCTGCATCGACCGGCTTGACCAGGTAGTCCTTGGCGCCCTGGCGGATGCCCCAGATACGGTCGGTTTCCTGGTTCTTGGACGAGCAGATGATGATCGGCACGTCCTGCAGCTCAGGATCCTTGGCGATGGCGCGGGTGACCTGGAAGCCGTTCTGGCCAGGCATCACCACGTCCATCAGGATCAGTTGCGGCTTGTCGGCCTTGATCTTGGCCATGGCTTCTTCGCCGTTTTCAGCGGTGGATACGGTGAAACCGCTGCGCACCAGGATGTCGGTCAGGTAATAACGCTCGGTAGGCGAGTCGTCTACGATCAGGATTCGTTGAATGGCCATGCTTTACTCTCTGTAATACGGTGTTTTATGCACTGGCGGCGGCGGTGTGCTCTCGCACCGCAGCCAGCAGGCTATCTTTGGTGAAGGGTTTGGTCAGGTAGGCGGCCGAACCGACCATGGCGCCGCGCGCGCGGTCGAACAGGCCATCCTTGGATGAGAGCATCAGCACTGGGGTGGAATGAAACTTGGCGCTCTTTTTGATCAGGGCGCAGGTTTGGTAACCATCCAGCCGCGGCATCAGGATGTCGCAGAAGATCAGCGCAGGCTGCTGGTCATTGATCTTGGCCAGCGCGTCAAAGCCGTCTTCGGCCAGGATTACCTGGTATCCCGCCTGGGTCAGGAAAATTTCTGCGGAGCGACGAATAGTCGAACTATCGTCGATCACCATGATTTTCAGTCCGGTTCCTTGCGGTTTTGTCGTCATTTCTAAAGTATTTCCCTATAGTCTCGCTACGATAGCACAGGGGACAGCCCTATGACAGGATCTGCTGCTTAAAAGAAACACTTATTTATTTGAAAACTTGGAAACATTCCTTAATTGTTAAGAAACTCAGTTTTCAACAACATAACATTCAGATGGCAACCATCTCGAAATCATCCTTGCGCGCGCCGCATTCCGGGCAAGTCCAGTTCATCGGCACATCGGCCCAGCGGGTGCCTGGCGCGATGCCTTCTTCCGGCAAGCCGGCGGCTTCGTCATAAATCCAGCCACAGATCAGGCACATCCAGCTTTGGAATTCCTGGCTTGGTTCATTGCTGCTCACGTTGAGTCACCTTCTAATAAAGTAAAATGCTGAATTAGGTATCTTAATCTACCCGCCGTGCAAAACCAAACATCTCCCCTGATCCTGACCTTTGGCGTGGCCGATCCGGTCGGCGCGGTTGGCGTGCATGCCGACCTGGCTGTTTTCCATGCCCTGGGATGCCGCGGCCTGGCCGCCACCACCGCCCTGCTGGTGGGCGACAGCGCGCGCGTCGAAGACCAGCAGCATGTCGATCCCGACTGGGTGGCCGACCAGGCCCGCATGGTGCTGGAAGACGTGCCGGTGCAAGCCTTCAAGGTCGGCGCCCTGGACCACCTGGAACATGTCTCCACCCTGGCCGAAATCGTTTCCGACTATCCCGATGCGCCGCTGGTGCTCGATCCCTTCGGCAGCCAGTTGCCGCCGCCGGGCGACGAAGACGACCCGGAAGAACTGCTGACCGTGCTGCGCCAGCTGCTGGTGCCGCAGGGCACGCTGCTGATGCTGTCCGAAGTCGAACTGGCGCGCATGGCCGAGACCTGGCGCGACCTGGGCAACGGCGAAACCATGGCCGACGACGCCGAGCACCTGATCGACCTCGGCTGCGAATACGTGCTGGTGACCGGCACCAATGCCGGCGGCGGCCAGCGCGCCAATACCCTGTACAGCGCCGAAGGCGTGCTGCGCCATGACAAATGGCAGCACCTGCCCGGCCCCTTCGTGGGCGCCGGCGGCACCCTGTCGGCCGCGATCGCCGCTTACCTGGCGCACGGCCTGGCCGTGCCGGAAGCAGTGGAACGCGCCGAGCAATACACTTACCAGACCCTGCTCCATGCCCAGCGCTATGGCATGGGGCGCTTTGTCCCCAATCGCTTCTTCAAGCCATGACTACTTCGAAAAACGACATCCTGTTCGAACGCGCCCAGAAATCCACCCCGGGCGGCGTCAATTCTCCGGTGCGCGCCTTCCGTTCCGTGGGCGGCACGCCGCGCTTCATCACCCGCGCCGAAGGCCCGTACTTCTGGGATGCGGACGGCAAGCGCTATATCGACTACATCGGCTCCTGGGGCCCGGCCATCGTCGGCCACGCCCATCCGGAAGTGGTGAAGGCGGTGCAGGATGCCGCCACCCGCGGCCTCTCCTTCGGCGCCCCGACCGAGGCGGAAATCGAGATGGCGGAAGAAATCTGCCGCCTGGTGCCGTCGATCGAGCAGGTGCGACTGGTATCCTCCGGCACCGAAGCGACCATGAGCGCGCTGCGCCTGGCGCGCGGCGCCACCGGCCGCGACAAGATCATCAAGTTCGAAGGCTGCTACCACGGCCACGCCGACTCCCTGCTGGTGAAAGCCGGCAGCGGCCTGCTCACCTTCGGCAACCCGACCTCGGCCGGCGTGCCGGAAGACTTCGTCAAGCACACCCTGGTGCTCGACTACAACAACGTGGAAGCAATCCGCGCCGCATTCGCCGAATACGGCGACGAAATCGCCTGCGTCATCGTGGAACCGGTGGCCGGCAATATGAACCTGATCAAGGGCACCCCGGAATTCCTGGGCGCGCTGCGCGAACTGTGCACCAGGCATGGCGCCATCCTGATCTTCGACGAAGTGATGTGCGGCTTCCGCGTCGGCCTGGGCGGCGCGCAGGAACTGTATGGCATCAAGCCCGACCTGACCGCGTTGGGCAAGGTGATCGGCGGCGGCCTGCCGGTGGCAGCCTTCGGCGGCTCGAAAGAACTGATGTCGAAAATGTCGCCGGTGGGCGCGGTATACCAGGCCGGCACCCTGTCCGGCAACCCGGTGGCCGTGGCAGCCGGCATGACCACCCTGAAGCTGATCCAGCAGCCGGGCTTCTACCAAGGCCTGGCGCGCAGCGCGCGCCGCCTGGCCGACGGCCTGACCGCCGCCGCCAAAGAAGCCGGCGTCACCTTCTGCGCCGATGCCGAAGGCGGCATGTTCGGCCTGTACTTCAGCGCCAGCCCGCCCAACAACTACGCCGAGATGATGGCCGGCGACCGCGAGAAATTCAACGTGTTCTTCCACAAGATGCTGGACGAAGGCGTCTACTTCGCCCCGGCCGCCTTCGAAGCCGGCTTCGTCAGTGCCCAGCACGACGACGCCGTGATCGACGCCACCATCGCCGCCGCGAAGAAAGTCTTCGCCACCTTGTAATACAACGGCCCAGCCCGTGTCCCATGGGGCCTGACCCCATGGGACACGGGCTCAACCGGATACCGGGGCGCTGCCGAAAGGCCGCGCGTCCATCGGGATGTCGATCTGGAAGGTGGTGCCCAGCGCCGCCGAACTGGTGACGATGATGCTGCCGCCGTGGCTTTCGGCCACGCGGCGCGCGTACGGCAACCCCACGCCCCAGCCATCCTTGGTGCACCTGCCGCCGCGCGCGCGGCGATAGACCTGGAAGATCGATTCCAGTTCCTCGGCAGGAATCGGCTCGCCTTCATTGTGCACCGACAATTGCACGCGTTCGCCGGTGCTGGCCACCCGGACCAGCACCGGCGTGCCCGGCGTGCGGTACTTGATCGCATTGCCCAGCAGGTTCTCCAGCGCGCGCTGCAGGGAGACGGGGCACCAGTGCCCCACCGCCGACTCGAATTCCACCTGCACCTGCACCGCGCTGCGCTCCATCGTTTGCTGCGCGACCTCGTAAGCCAGCAAGGCCAGGTCGAACTCTTCCAGGTGCAGCGGCAGGCGCTGTCCGCCCTCGAACACCATGCAGTCCAGCAGGTCGCGCGTCATCGCTTCAATGCGCTGCGCGTTGACCACGATGCGCTCGGCCAGCCTGCGGATATCTTCGCTCGGCGCCTTGGTTTCGATCACCTGGGCTGCCACACTGACCGTCGACAGCGGCGTGCGCAGATCGTGCGTCAACGCTGCAATGAACTGCTCGCGCAGCGCCGACTGGATCAGGGCAAATGCCGTCACGCTTTCGCGGATCGCGCTGTCGATCGAGGTGGCAATCGCCTCGCGCTGTTCGTGAGTCAGCGCCACGCTGCATTGGTGCAGCATCTTGAACAGCACTTGCCGGAACAGCTGGTATTCGCGGATCAGGGTGGTGGTGTCGTAGCCGCTCAGGCGCGCCCGCTCACCGCCATGCTCCTGCGCGATCACCGCCACGTCGACCCCGCTGGCCTGGTAATACTCCTGCGTCAGCAGGCGCGCCAGGTGTTCGTAAAAAGTCGGCAGGGTGTTCAGCAAGATCGGGTCGGGCAGTTCTCCGGCCTTGCACAGGGATTCCCGCGCAGCCTGGCGCCAGGCATCGATCACCTGGTCGCGCAGCGCCAGCATCGCCAGCGATGAAGGAGACAAACCGACCTCAGTCATTCAGCCTCCAGGAAAATGTGAATTCTGAATCGAAAGAATGTGACGGCGATACTTTCGTGTCAATACGCAGCACGCTGCGTGCATTAACCGACAAGTACAAATGCGCTCCAGCACTGGCGTGCCGGGGAGACGCGGAAAAAAGGACTTAACCCCTGGTTACAAGCGGTGTTGCAATCTCGCCGCGTTATGGCCGCGCCGGTGGCGCTTCACATTCAGGGGCCGCCTGCCGCGGGCGCTTGAGCGGTACCGACATCAACCAGCCGCGCAAGTTCCTGACCAGCGCACGGCCGCAGTGTTCGCTGACCGGCTCGGCACGCTCGATCGCATCCTGTTTCCCTTCCAGGTAGCGGAAAGTGCGCTGGCCACCGGTGGCCATCGCGACCGGCGCCAAGGCATGCTCTCGCACGATGTCGACGGACGCGCGGAACAGTGCAGCGCTCGCGTCGCGCAGCCGCTGCCCGCCATTCCGCTGCCAGAATACGGCTTCGTTCTCCACTTCGACCGCGCGCGACACCACCCGCACCGTATTGGTGTAGACCGGCCGCTCGCTGCCGGCCTGGAACACGGACACGGTGTTATCAATGATCAGCGCTGTCTGGTCCTGCGTCATGTAGAACACTGGCGTGCTGGAGATGAGCAACCCGGACTGCGGCCGGGCATTGGCATCCAGCAAAGGCACGCCCGCCCGCTCGGCCAGTTCGCCATAACTGAAGGCATCCAGCGTTTTCCGGAACGGCACCAGGATCCTGTCCGCATCGGACTCGATCTCGCTGCGCTGTTCTTTCATCTGGCCGTTGACCACCGCTGCGTGCGCTGCCAGGGCCACGATAAAACCGGCCAGGCCTGGCGCCGGATACAGCATGGTGCCCGGCCCCTGCCCTGCCTTGTCATAATTGGCCTGGCCGCGGAAGATGACTTTTTCCGAGGCTGGCAAACTGAGCGACCATGCGGCATCGGCCTGGACCGATTCGACCGCCTTCGTGGCCGGCATGCATGCCAGCAGCGCCACCAGCGCAATCAGGTGAAGGCGGGCCATCAGTTTGCCAGCGGCTGGAGAATGGCGTCGCGAGCCTCTTCGACCGCCTGGTAATAGGCATTGCTCAGGCCCGGGAACGCCGGCGCCTCATCCCAGTTGCCCTGCACGCTCTTTTGCTGCAGCACCGGCAGGTACCATTCATAGGAACGGTCCTTGAGGTTGATGATGTAGCTCGCACCGCGCACGATACCCTTGGGCTCGCCTGTTGGAATGTAGGAAGAATAGGCGCGGGTGATGCCGACTTCCTTCAGCTCAACCACCAGCAGCTTGTCCAGGCGGTACCTGGCTTGCAGCGCAGAGTAATCCCTGGCGACGGCTGTACTCTTTGTTCTTGGCAGCTTGTCGACGTCGATCGGTTCGTCGATCACGACGGGTACCAGGCCCTTCAGCTTCAACGCTTCGGCTATTTCGCCCTTCAGGCGCGCCAGGTCGTCAATCGGCAAGGTCCGGGTGTGGGCTGTCAGCGAGGAGTTCGCCACTGCGGCGGCGGCCCGGCACAGCGGCCATTCAGCACCAGGGAAGCTGGTATCGACCTGGGGCAACGGGCTCATCGCCACCCCGACGCGCAGGCCCGGTTCCGCCACCATCCGGTACCTCACCGATACCTGGCCTGGGGGCGGCGCGGCGCAGCCGGTCAGGAATGCTGCAGCAATAGCAAGCAATCCAAATCGGAGTTTCATGTCAGCCCTTTCGAATAGTTAAAATTTCCGCAACCGGGAGTCGCGGCGAAATTTTACCTTTCAAACAGGACTTGGCAAATAAATATGTTGCTTTAAATCAACGCAGCCAGCCGCGGCGGCGGAAATACATCAATGGCGCGGCAGCACTGACAATCATCAGGCCCCAGGCCCATGGATAGCCGAGGTGCCATTTCAGTTCGGGCATGAAATCGAAGTTCATGCCGTACACCGAGGCAATCAGGGTCGGCGGCAGGAAGGCGACCGAGGCCACCGAGAAGATCTTGATGATCTTGTTCTGGTTGATGTTGATGAAGCCGACGGTGGCATCCATCAGGAAGTTGATCTTGTCGAACAGGAAGGACGTGTGGCCGTCCAGCGATTCGATGTCGCGCAGGATCTGGCGCGCTTCCTCGAACTGGTCCGAATTCAGCAGGCGGCCGCGCATCAGGAACGATACCGCGCGGCGCGTATCCATCATGTTGCGGCGTATACGGCCGTTCAAGTCTTCCTCGTGCGCGATGGCGCTCAGGGCATCGGCTGCGTCCCTGTCGGTGAATTCTTCCTGCAGCACGCGGCCGGAGACTTCTTCCAGGTTCTGGTAGATGCCTTCCAGCGCGTCTGCCGAATATTCGGCGTCGGTGGCGTACAGGTCCAGCAGCACGTCCATGTAGTCGGCGATCGAGCCGGGGCGCGAACGGGCGCGCATGCGCACCAGGCGGAATACCGGCAGGTCGTCGGTGTGTACCGAGAACAGCATTTTCTTGGCCAGGATGAACGCCACCGTCACCACGCGCGACGGGCCTTCATCTTCTTCCAGCAGGAAGTCGGTGCGCAGGTGGAGGTCGCCGTTTTCCGCTTCGTAGTAACGGGCGGAGGCTTCGATGTCCTTGACTTCGTCTTCGCCGGGCAGGATCACGCCGTAGATGGACTTGACCCAGGCGCGTTCGTCTTCTGTAGGATCGGTCAGGTCGACCCAGACCGGCGCCACTTGTTCAAGGTCTTCGCGCGTCTCAATAGGCACCTGGTTGAGCCGGCCATTTTGTAAAACGAAAACATTGATCATAGGCAATCTCAGCCGGACAGGGGGTGTAGAGCGCGGGTTCTAAAAAACTTCGCAAGTGTACCCGCAAAGGGGTGGCGGCTGCCACCCCGCCGAAGCAAATATTTACCGCGTCGCGCGCTCAATGGCGCGCTCCGTGGCATTCGGCATCGCTTCCGGCTCTGGCTTGGGCGGCTCCTTCGGCGGCTCGATTCCGCGCGAGTCATGGATCTCGATGACTTTGCCTTTTACACCACATTCGGTATTGGAAATTACCGTCTTGCCATTGATGACGCATTTGCGCATCGGTGCTGGCGGCGGCGTGACCGTTGACACCACGGGCGCTGCCGCTTCTGCCGCCTTGGCCCCGACCTTGCTCAGCCCTTCGGCGAACAGGTTGCGCTCCTGCCGCATCGAGATCAGTGCAAATGCCGCCACTGCACCCAGCGCCCCCATAATGACCGCCACCGCGACCAGGCTGATGCCAGTTTGATATTTTTTCATGGAAGATCCGCAGAATTCATTCGTTGCATGATGATGCCCGTGCGCCGCGCCAGGTAAGCCGATTCGCGGTGCGCATCAAAGTATTTAGGACGCGGCAGCATCACCGCCAGCCGCGCCGCCTGTTCCGGTCCGAGCTTGGACGCCGGTATCCGGTAATAGTGGCGCGCCGCCGCTTCCGCGCCATAGATGCCGCGCCCGAATTCGGCCACGTTCAGGTAGATCTCGAAGATGCGGCGCTTATCCATCAGCATCTCCAGCATATAGGTAATGATCAGCTCCTGGCCCTTGCGCAGGTAGCTGCGCGAGCCGGACAGGAACAGGTTCTTGGCCAACTGCTGGGTGATTGTCGAGCCGCCGTGGATCTTCTTGCCCTTCTTCTTTTCCTGGTTATGCTCATAGGCTTTCTGCATCGCTTCCCAATCCACGCCTTCGTGTTCAGCGAAATTGGCATCTTCCGAAGCGATCACCGCCCGTTTCAGGTTGGACGAAATGGACTGGTAGTCGACCCATTGCTGCTGCACGCGCGCTTTCGGGTCTTTCTCCTGCATGGCCGCCTGCTGTTCGCGCATGAAGGCCGTCATGGTGGGGTTATGGTCGACCCACCACCAGATCTGCACGAAGAAATACAGCTGCACCGCGAGGAAAATCGCGATGGGGACGATGATGAACCACTTCAGCTTCTTGATCATAACTTGGCGCGCAACTGCTGCAGCACCTCGGTCGTCTGCGGGCGCACGCCACGCCAGACGTGGAAAGCTTCTGCTGCCTGTTCGACCAGCATGCCGAGGCCGTCGCGCGTGACGGCGCCGTGGCTGGCAGCGAATTCCATGAAGACGGTCGGCTTGGCGCCGTACATCATGTCCAGTGCCAGGGCACCCGGCGCAAAAACAGTCGCAGGCACTGGCGGCAGGTCGGCGCTCAGGCTGGCCGATGTCGCGTTGATGATGATGTCGAA
>CAMLSG010000142.1 GCA_946482635.1 uncultured Duganella sp. | reverse complement strand
CTGGGGTGGTAGCGAAAGCAGCGGTAGCGAACAGGCCGGCGATCAGGGTAGCGATGGTCTTTTTCATGGTGTGATTCCTTTAAGTCGAATTTGGGGCTGCGTGTTTGACGAAGATTACTTGGCTGCAGGAGCTGCGGCAGGGGCCGGGGCTGCAGCCGGTGCAGGCGCCGCGGCCGTGGTCGCAGCCGGGCTCGCCTTCACTTCAGACTTGGTTTCAACAGGCTTTTCTGCCTTCTTGTGTGCGGTTTTGTGCACGGATTTCTTTTCGACCTTTGCTTCGGTCTTGGCTTCGGCTTTCGCTTCTACCTTGGCTTCAGCTGCAGGTGCCGCTGCCGGCGCTGGAGTGGTTGGAGCAACCGGGGTGGTAGCGAAAGCAGCGGTAGCGAACAGGCCGGCGATCAGGGTAGCGATAGTCTTTTTCATGGTGTGTGTCCTTTTAATCATCAGTATTTAAGCTGGCTGGCGAGAATTACTTGGCTGCTGGCGCAGGAGCCGCGGCGGCGGTGGTGGTGCTCGCCTTCACTTCGGATTTGGTTTCGACAGGCTTTTCAGCTTTCTTGTGCGTGCCTTTGTGCTCGGTTTTCTTCTCGGCTTTTGCTTCGGTCTTGGCTTCGACCTTTGTTTCTACCTTGGCTTCAGCCTTGGCGCTGGTGGCTGCGACGGCTGCTGCAGGAGTTGCTGCTGGCGCTGGCGTGGTCGGAGCGGCTGGGGTGGTAGCGAAAGCAGCGGTAGCGAACAGGCCGGCGATCAGGGTAGCGATGGTCTTTTTCATGGTGCGTGTCCTTTGGAAGAAATTATGTAAATCGTTTAGCTAGTTAGTTGATTACTTCTTTTCAGCGGCAGGTCTCTGAACTTCCTGCTTCACTTCCTGTTTGACTTCGGCTTTGACTTCAGCCTTTACTTCAGCCTTTACTTCCGGGACCGCTGGGGTAGCTGGGGCAGGAGTTTGTTGTGCGAATGCGGCGCTTGCGAACAGACCGGCGATCATGGTGGCGATGACTTTTTTCATTTTTAAATCCTCACTATTAGTTGATCTTGTGTAGCGCACTGTTTCCTGTGTCACTGAGCTGAAAACGGGCTCACTCAGCAGTATGTTGACGGTCATTACAAACCCTTACATTTGTCGCAGATTTACAAAACTTTACGCAGGACTCATAGAGGCGACATGCGTGCTCCCTAAAGTGGCCATACCCACTAACCCTTATTAGGAGATGTCATGAACAAGAAGTCCTGGATCGCAATCGCCGCAGTTGTCGCCACCCTGGGCGGTACCGCCGCCTATGCCGGCGCGGACCATGGAAGCGGCCATAGCCACGGTCGTGGACACAGTCCATGGACGATGGACGCTGCCCAGGCGGATAAGCACATCGAAACCATGGTGGCGCACATCCTGCCCGACGCAACCGAGGCCCAGAAATCGCGCCTGACTGAAATTGCCAGGGCCTGCTTCAACGACGTAAAGCCGATCCACCAGCAGTTGCAGGAGGGGCATGAGGCGATGCACAAGCAGTTGGCGCAGCCAGCCATCGATCGCGCCGCGCTGGAAACCCTGCGCGCTGACCACATGAAAAAAATGGACCTGATGTCGCGCCGCGTGCTGGCTGCTGCGATGGATGCCGCCGAAGTCCTCACGCCCGAACAGCGCGCGAAGTTCAACGGCGCCCTGCACATGATGGCGATGAGCCACATGGGGAGCCATTAAGCTATAGTCTCAACCATGTCCCAACCCCTTGTCCTCATCATCGACGACGACCAGCGCCTGGCGGCGATGGTTGAAACTTACCTGGCCCAAAATGGCCTGCGCGTGGAGCACGCCGAAACCGCGCAGGCCGGCCTGGACCGGCTGGCGCAGGCCGAGGCAGGAGGCTTTTCCGCCCTGATCCTCGACCTGATGCTGCCCGACGTCGATGGGCTGGAAGTCTGCCGCCGCCTGCGCAACATGCCGCAGCCGATGCGCAGCCTTCCGGTGCTGATGCTGACGGCCAAGGGGGACCCGCTCGATCGCGTCATTGGCCTGGAGCTGGGCGCCGATGATTACTTGCCGAAGCCATTCGAGCCGCGCGAGTTGCTGGCACGCCTGCGGGCGCTGTTGCGCCGCCCGGCGCTGGCTGATGCCGGCGGTGCTGCGGGAGCGACAGCATCCGGGCAGCCTGTCGCCGAGCCGCCGCTGCGCTTTGGCCGCCTCGAAATCGATCCCGGTGCGCGTGTCGTGCGGGTCGACGGTGCCGAGCGGCCGCTGACCGCATACCAATTCGACCTCTTGATGGCCTTGGCCCAGCGTGCCGGCCGCGTGCTGTCGCGCGAACAGTTGATCGACGCGCTGAAAGGGGGAGCGCTGGAGCCTTTCGACCGTTCCATTGATGTGCACGTGGGCCGGGTGCGCGCCGCTATTGAGGATGATCCGAAGGCGCCGCGCCGCATCATTACCGTGCGTGGTGCGGGATATGTCTTCGCCAAGGTGCAGGATGCCTAACTTCGGCTCGCGCATGTATGTGCGCATTTATGCGACGCTGCTGGCCTGCATTGTGCTGGCCGTGCTGATGTTCGGCTACATCCACTTCTGGTTCGCGCCGCCGCGCCATATGCCGCGCAATGCCACCATGGCGGTGACGATGCTGCTGTTGATGATCGCGATTGTGATTGCAGCGGGCGCCTATCCCGTCGTGCGCCGCATTACGCGCCGGCTGGAGCAGCTGCAGGGCAGCGTGCAGGCCTGGGGCAGGGGCGACCTGGGCGCGCGCGTAGATGTGCATGGGGCTGACGAGGTAGCCCAACTGGCCGCAAGTTTCAACGATTCTGCGGCCCGCATCGAAGCGCTGGTGGGCGCGCAAAAGTCCCTGTTGGCCAATGCATCGCACGAGCTGCGGTCGCCGCTGGCGCGCATTCGCATGGCGGTGGAGCTGCTGCAGGATTCCGCCAGTCCGGCGATACGCCAGGAGTTGGCGCGCAACATCTCCGAACTGGATCAACTGATCGACGAGGTCTTGCTGGCGAGCCGCCTGGATGCGGTTCCGCAGGACCGTGCAGCGATTGAAAAAGTGGAATTTACCGGCATCGTCGCGGAAGAATGCGCGCGGGTAGGGGCGGCACTGGATGGCGTGGCCGGGGCAGTGCAGGGCGACGCTACGCTACTGCGTCGCATGGTACGCAACCTTCTGGAAAACGCGCGCCGGCATGGCGGTGAGGCTGAGGTGAGCGTGATGCTGGCCAGCGCCGGCGGCGGCACCATGCTGGAAATATGCGACCGCGGGCCGGGCGTGCCGGCGGCTGAGCGCGAGCGGATTTTCGAACCTTTCTACCGGCTGCCGGGCGCTTCTGAGAAGGCGGGCAGTGTAGGCCTTGGCCTGGCGCTGGTTCGCCAGATCGCCCGCCGCCATGGCGGTGAGGTCGAATGCCTGCCGAATGGCGAGCATGGCGCCTGCTTCCGGGTTACGCTCCCGTCAGGCGGTCAGCCATCCGCTTGATGGCGCGCAGCTGGCGGCCGCCCTGCACCGAATAGTCCGGATCGTCATAACCCCACCAGTCCCAGCATGCCTTCGGATTCGGCATCGGGGTGATTGCTACCGTTTGCGGGTAAAGCACCACGATACGGTTGGTGTCGGCCCAGGCGTTGTAGCCCGCGTGGCGCGCGTAAGTGTCCTTGACGGTGCCGATGTCCTGCATGCAGCCGTGCAGGGCGATGTGCAGCTTGCAGCCGGTGCCGCCGGCTTCGCAGCCTGGTGGAATGTAGACATAGCCGGTGTTGGCCATGCCGTGCGTGGTCGGCGCCGGGAGGAATTCGGACTGGTCGAACTCCTGCAGCTTTCCCGCCGGGGCGGCATTGTCGCCGCGTGCTTTCAGCGGCCCGTAGATCCATTGCAGCAGGTTGCCGGCCGCGTCGAAACCGCAGTTGCTGATAAATGGCGCGGCCAGGGCGTCGCACTTGTTGCCATAACTGTCGGTCGGCATGGCGTGGCCGGCGGCCAGGTCGCTCTTGAACTGGACCTGTGCGGCGGGGATAAAGGCTGCGTAATATCTGGCCAGGTCGGCCATTGAGGCTGCAGGCACCAGCTTGTCGAGGGTGCCGGAGAACATCCACACGCGGTGTGCGGCCAGCTTCGCAACCGGATCTACCTGGCCCGCTTCCGCGCGTTTGCGGGTCACGGCTGCCAGTTCAGCCACGTCAGCGCCTTTGCAACTGCCGACGGCGTTCATCATGCTGCCTTGCGCACAGTAGTAGCTGCCGCCGGCGATGATGCCTGCCCCTACCACGCTGCCGGAGTAGGCGACCTGGTATTGCACCGCCATGAAGGCACCCGACGACAGGCCGGAAATCGACACCTGCTGCGTTTTCATGGCCGGCAGCGGCGCCGGCGCTGCGGCGGCTGCCAGCGCCAACGTGCAGCCGGCAATTGTCATACAATCGGAAATTCGAACGAACCGGAAGAGACTACCCATGCCATCTATCCTCACCAAGTTTGCAGCGCTGTCCGCGCTGAGCCTGAGCGCCGCTGCCGCCTTCGCACAGGCGCCTGCCGCGCAACCAGCAGTTGCAACTGCCGCCAATGCGCCGGCCGCGAGCTGCCCCGCCATCCTGAAACAGTCCTTCAACCGCCTACAGGACGATGCGCCGCAGGACCTGTGCCAGTACACCGGCAAGGTGATCCTGGTCGTCAACACGGCCAGCTATTGCGGCTATACCCCGCAGTACAAAGGACTGGAAGAAGTGTATGCGAAATACGCGGGGAAAGGTCTGGTAGTGCTGGGCTTCCCGTCGAATGATTTCGGCAAGCAGGAACCGGGCAGCAGCAAGGAAATCGCTGACCTCTGCTACAACACCTATGGCGTGAAATTCCCGATGTTTGCCAAGTCCGTGGTGTCGGGCGATGCGCCGAACCCGTTTTACGCGAAGCTGATCAAGGCGACCGGCAAGGCGCCGGCCTGGAACTTCCACAAATACCTGATCGACCGCAAGGGCAATGTGGTCGAGAGCTTCCCGAGCAAGGTCAAGCCGGACGACAAAGCCCTGGTTGAAGCGCTCGAGAAAGCCCTCGCAGGCTGATTACGCGGCGGCGGCTACCGGCGCAGTGGCGAGGGCGAAGCCCTCGTCCAGCCAGCCGGTGATCCCGCCCGTCATGATTTTCACCGGCCGGCCCAGCTTGGCCAGCCGGATTGCCGCACGCGCTGCGCCGTTGCAGTGCGGGCCGGCGCAGTAGGTCACGAAAACGGTCTCCGGCGGGTACTCGGCCAGCTTGGAGCCGATGATCTTGCGGTGCGCCAGGTCCACCGCGCCGGGTACGTGGCCGGCCGCGTACTTTTCCGTTCCCCGTACGTCCAGCAGCACGAAGTCCTGCTGCACCGTGCCCATCACGCTGTGGACATCCCAGCAATCCGTTTCAAAACGCAGCGAATCTTCAAAGTGGGCGAGCGCCTCGGCGCTGGGAGCGGCGGCGACTTCAGTGACGATGGATGGCATCTGGTTTCTCCTGTGGCGTTGAAAGTGACTCCATTCTCGGCCGCGGCGGCTTAGCGCGGCAGTGGCGCGAATGCCATATTGCGTTAAGATTACGCCATGAGCGCGAAAAAACACCTGGTCGTCGCACTGGCCTACGACGGCCTGTGCACCTTTGAATTCGGCTGCACGGTCGAACTATTTGCCCTGGACCGCCCGGAGTTGGGCGTCGACTGGTACGACTTTGCCGTCTGCGCCGTCGAACCGGGCCCGATCCGCGCAGCGGGCGGCATTGTGGTGCAGGCGCCTTACGATCCATCGCTGCTGGAACGGGCCGATACCATCGTGATCCCCGGCTGGCGCGATGCCGACGAGACGCCGCCGGAAGCCCTGCTGGTGCAGATCCGTGCCGCCCATGCGCGCGGCGCCCGCCTGTGCACCATCTGCTCGGGCGTATTCATCCTCGCCGCGGCGGGCTTGCTGGACGGCCGCCGCGCTACGACGCACTGGCGCTACGTCGAGCGGCTGGGGCGGCGCTATCCTCGCGTGCACGTGCAGGCGGACGACCTGTATGTCGACGACGGCCAGATCATTACCTCGGCCGGGTCGGCAGCGGGACTGGACATGCTGCTGCACCTGGTGCGGCGCGATTACGGCGCGCGGGTCGGCAATATGGTGGCGCAGCGGCTGGTAGTGGCGCCGCATCGCGAGGGCGGGCAGGCGCAGTTCCTGCCGCGTCCCATGGCGCACGATGAGCAAGGCAGGTTGTCGCGCCTGATGGACTGGCTGCGCAGCCATCCCGCCGAGCCGCATACGGTGGCCAGCATGGCTGAGCGCGCGGCCATGAGTCCACGCACGCTGCAGCGCCAATTCCAGGACGCTACCGGCATGGGACCGGTCGAATGGCTGGCTCGTGAGCGGGTAGCGATTGCGAAGGATTTGCTGGAGTCGCCGGACATCGCCCTGGCCCAGGTGGCAGAGCGGGCGGGTTTCGGTTCGGAAGAGTCGCTGCGCCACCATTTTCGCCGCATTGCCTCAACCACGCCGGGCGCATACCGGCGTGCTTTCCTTGTCACGGCCAATCGTGCGGCATAAGCTGAGGGCTCACTTCACAAGGAGATTCAAATGGCTTATGTCGATGGATTCATTGTGCCGGTTCCCAGCAAGAACATGGATGCGTACCTGGAGATGTCGCGCCAGTGCGCCAAGGTGTGGCGCGAATATGGCGCGATCGAGTATCGCGAGACCGTCGCCGACGATGTGAAAGTGGGCGTTCACACTTCCTTTCCGCAGGCGGTCAAGCTGGAGGACGGCGAAGTAGTTGTGTTCTCGTGGATTATTTATCCATCGCGCGAAGTGCGCGACTCCTGCAACGAGAAAGTCATGTCGGACCCGCGCATGAAGGACATGATGGATCCCGCCAGGATGCCGTTTGACGGCAAACGGTTGATCTATGGCGGCTTCGAAATGCTAATCGACCTGTAGGCTCGCGCGCATCGCGCCGCGCAGGGAATTGCACACCACGATTTCCTCCGCGGCGAGCAGCATGTCGCGCGTGACGATGCGCTCCTGTGCGCCCCAGGCATCGATGATCACGGCCCGCATCACGCCCGGCAGCATGCCGCTGGATAAAGGCGGTGTTATCCACAGGCCATCCATGCGGAGGAAAACATTGCTGCGTCCCCCTTCCGTCAACTCCCCGCGCTCATTGAAGAACAGCTTGTCGAAGGCGCCTTGGGCGTCGGCGGCTTTCCAGGCCGCGTCGTAGTGTTCGCGGATAGTGGATTTATGGCGCAGGAACAGGTCGCTGCTGTCGGTGGCTTCGTCAGCCAGCAGTATGCGAACCGGTTCCTGCAGCGGCGCCAGAGCGCCGGTCTGCACGGCGAAGGCGCCGGCGCTGTTCATCGCCAGCCGCAGGCGGTGCGGCTGGCCGGCTGGCAGGGCCTGGCAAGCCAGCGTGAGGTAGGCCCGGGCAGCTGCTTCATCCCAGGCAAAGCCGAAATAGCGCGCCGATGCCGCCAGGCGTTGCAGGTGGCGCTCCAGATGGCGGGGGCCGGATTCGCGCGTGGCATGCATGGTTTCGAACAGTTCGAAATCGTTCGACAGGCCGGTCAGGAAGCGGGCCTTCAACTGGCATTCGGCGAATTCGTCATGCGGCTCGCTGTCGTAGACGATGCCGGCGCCGACGCCCATCACGCCTTTGCGGATGCCGTTTTGCTCCGCATGGAGCGTAAGCGTGCGGATCGGTACGTTCAGGCAGAAATCGCCGTCGGGGGCGAACCAGCCGATGGCGCCGGTGTAGATGCCGCGCGGTTCGGGTTCCAGCTCGGCGATGATTTCCATGGTGCGCTTCTTGGGTGCTCCGGTGATGGAGCCGCAAGGGTAGAGTGCGTTGAAGATCTCTCCCAGCGTGGCGTCGTCGCGCAGGCGGGCCTGCACGGTGGAGGTCATTTGCAGCACGCTGCTGAAGCGCGTGACTTCGAACAGTTTCGGGACCTCGACGCTGCCGGTAGCGGCCACGCGGCCGATATCGTTGCGCAGCAGGTCGACGATCATCAGGTTTTCAGCGCGGTTCTTCGGGTCGGCTGCGAGGGCAGCAGCTCGGCGAGCATTTTCCGCTTCGTCGGCGGCAGCGGGCGCGGTGCCCTTCATCGGGCGCGCGGTCAGCGTGCCGCCTTCCTTGCGCACGAACAGTTCCGGCGACAGCGATAGCACGGCGCGGCCATCGTCAAACCCGATCAGCGCGCCGTAAGGCACCGGCTGGCGGGCGCGCAGGCGCTGGTACAGCGCAAACAGTGAACCGAAGGCGTCGAAATGCAGGCGGTAGGTGTAGTTGACCTGGTAGGTGTCGCCGGCTGCGATGTAATCGCGGATGCGCTGGATGGCGTCGACAAACTGCGCTTCGCTCACATTGGCGCGGATGCCAGCCACGCCTGCCGGTGTAGTGTCGGCTGCGGCCTGGGCTGCGAGCCAGTCTGCGACTTCCGACTGCGATAGCTCGTCGCAGCGCTCGAACAGCAGTACCTGCGCCAATGGCGGCGCGTCGTGTGCGGCAGCGCGCGGCTCGACGCCCACGATATGGTGTCCCAACTCGTAGCTGAGCACCGGCACCGCGTGCAAGCCGCGTGCGAGCGCCTGCTCCATGCCGGCCAGCACGCCCGGCCAGCCGGAGAAGTCGCCGCAGGCGAGGGTAGCGCGATGTCCGGTGTAGAGGCGGGATAAGCGGCCAGCGCCGGTGGCTGGATCGACGCTAGCGTCGTCCAGCAAAGCAAAGGTAAAGCAGTTCAATTCAGCAGCAATGCAATCTGTACGGCGGCGTCATGCGATGGATTCGACTTGAAGCCGCTCTTGGCGTATCGGTGCCAACGGCCCAGCACAAAGCTGACCAGCAGCCCGGCGCGGGCAGTGACGTCAGCCTCATGGGCCTGGCCTTCGGCCGCTGCAGCACGCAGCGCCTGTTTCAGTGCCAGTTCCACGCGGTCGTAGAACTGGTTCATGCGCTGCTGCAGGCGCTCGTCTTCGTTGACCAGCGCGTCGCCGATCAGCACCCTGGTCATTCCAGGGTTGCTGCTGGCGAAATTCAGCAGCATGCCCAGGATGTCGCGCGCCTGGGCCAGGCCGTCCGCCTGCTTGTCGGCGATCTGGTTGATCAGGCCGAACACGGTGGACTCGATGAATTCGATCAGGCCCTCGAACATCTGGGCCTTGCTGGCGAAGTGGCGGTACAAAGCCGCCTCGGATACATCCAGCTTGCGCGCCAGCGCAGCAGTGGTGATCTTTTCTCCTTTTGGATGCTCCAGCATTTCAGCCAGTGCCTGGAGGATTTGCAGCTTGCGCTGTCCGGGCTGTGTACTTGCCATAGGTTTTGGACCAGTTATTTTAAGTTTCTGACAGATTTTACTTTGACATCAAGCCACGCCGGTTTTTTCCCCGGTTTCAGCAGGTATTGCGTCACCCACACGGTGCGCATGCCCAGCGCATGCGCCGAACGCAGGTTATCCAGCGTGTCTTCGACAAGGATACACCGGCGCGGGTTCAAGCCCTTCCGGCGCATCAGCCGCCGCAGCATGACGCGCGATGGCTTGGGACGCAACTGGCGATGCACGTGCATTGATTCGATGGTGATCTGGTCGCTGAAATGCCGGCCGATGCCCATATGCCCGACCACCTTGCGCGCGTAATCGCGCGGCGCATTGGTCAGCAGGATCTTGCGGCCGGGCAGGCGGCGCAGCAACTGGCCCAGGCCGCGCTCATAGCGGATCATCGACTCGATTTCCGGCAGGTCGTGCGTCTCGCGCAGGAAGTGGGCCGCATCCACGCCATGATGGCGCACCAGTCCAAGCAGGGTGGCGCCGTAGCGCTGCCAGTAAAGGGCGCGGGTGGCGCTGATTTCCTGGGCGCTGGCCGGCGTGTCGCCTTCGCCCAGCACGCGCGCCATGTACGCGTTCATCTTCTCCACCATGGCGGGGAAGATGGCATGCGATGCATTGTGCAGCGTGTTGTCCAGGTCGAACAACCAGACCGGTGCCAAAGGTTTAATATTCACGTTCTACTTGGAGAGACTATGCGACGCACGATTATAGTGATGTTTTGCCTGCTGCTTGGATTGAGCTTTTCGGCCACTGCCGCCCCGCCGGCGCGCGGCGCGCTCTACAAGCTGGAATACGCGGGCCATACGTCGTGGCTGTTCGGCACCATCCACGTTGGCCTGCCCGACTTCTACCCGCTCGAACCGCGCGTCACGCAGGCCATG
Organism: uncultured Duganella sp.; assembly: GCA_946482635.1. The sequence continues at coordinate 3,947 of CAMLSG010000142.1, read as the reverse complement.
GAACGCGCCACGGCGGTGGCGCTGGAAGTCGATCCCGCCGCCGACCCGGCCAAGTCGATGGCGATAATGCGTGAGTACGGCCTGTATGCGCCAGGTACCGGCAGTGCCATGGCCGAGATCCGCCCCGAATACCGGCCACGCCTGGAAAGCATGTTGAAGAAACACGGCATCGCGCCGGAAATGGTGGCGTCGATGAAACCGTGGCTGATCGTGATGATGATCACTATCGGCGAATACCGCGCCCTGGGCTACCGTCCGGAGCTGGGCGTCGACCTACAGCTGGCGCGCACCGCGCATGGCCGCAACCAGCGAGTGGTGGAACTGGAATCGGTCGGCGGCCAGGCGGCGCTGTTCGGGCGCCTGACGCCGCAGGAACAGGCGCGCTTCCTGGAGGACAGCCTGGATACCTTCGAAGACAGCAAGCAGGGCGTGCAGCCGCGCGACCTGGTCGACGCTTGGGCTTCCGCCGATGCCGTCAAATTCGAGGCCCTGGCGCGCGAAGTGGAGGAGGACAAGACCTTCTCCGGCAAATTCATGAAAAAGGTGTTGCTGGAAGAGCGCAATCCCGTGCTGGCCGACGGCATCGTGGAAATGATGAAAAAAGAACAGCACAGCTTTGCCGCTATCGGCACTCTGCATCTGGTCGGATCGGGGAATGTTGCGGAACTGCTGCGCCAGCGTGGCGTGAAAGTAGAGCGAATCTACTAAGGAGAATGGTGCCCTTGACGTGGATTGAACACGTGGCCTCTCCCTTACCAAGGGAGTGCTCTACCACTGAGCTACAAGGGCATTCACGTTTTCGACGGCTGTTGAAAGCCGCCAAAAATTTTAGTGAGACCGGATCATAGTGCCAAAAGCCTGTTCGGTCAAGACTTCCAGCAGCAGGCTGTGTTCAATTCGCCCGTCGATGATGTGCACGGTGTTCACGCCGGACTTGGCGGCGTCCAGTGCGGAAGAGATTTTCGGCAGCATGCCGCCCGAAATCGTACCGTCTGCGAACATTTCGTCGATTTCGCGCGCCGACAGGTCGGTCACCAGGTTGCCGTTCTTGTCCTGCACGCCGGCGATGTTGGTCATCATGATCAGCTTTTCAGCCTTCAGGATTTCGGCGATCTTGCCGGCGACAACGTCAGCGTTGATGTTGTAAGCCTGGCCATCTTTACCGAAGCCGATCGGCGAAATAATTGGAATAAAGGCATCATCCTGCAGGGCTTTCACCACGGCCGGGTTGATCGCCTCGATCTCGCCGACGAAGCCGATGTCCAGGAATTCGCCCGGTTTTTCCTTGTCCGGCATGGCCATCTTGCGGGCGCGGATCAGGCCACCGTCCTTGCCGGTCAGGCCCACTGCCTGGCCGCCGTAGTGGTTGATCAGCATGACGATGTCCTGCTGCACTTCACCGCCCAGCACCCACTCCACTACTTCCATGGTTTCTTCGTCGGTGATACGCATGCCCTGCACGAAAGTGCCCTGCTTGCCGATCTTCTTCAGCGCATTGTCGATCTGCGGACCGCCGCCGTGCACCACCACCGGATTCATGCCCACCAGTTTCAGCAGGATCAGGTCGCGCGCGAAGCCGTGCTTCAGGCGCTCTTCGGTCATGGCATTGCCACCGTATTTGATAACGATGGTTTTGCCGTGGTAATTGCGGATGTACGGCAGCGCCTCGGCCAGGATCTGAGCCTTGACTTGGGGCGTAACGCCGCTCAGGTCAGTGGACATATCCGGGTCGCGGGCAGGCAGGTTGGTCATGGCGGGGGTTCCAGAAAATTAGATTTAAGGTCAATGGTGCGCATTATAGGGCCAATCGAGTTGTAATTTACGGTTTGATCCGCTAGTCTGGCCTTCTCCCTTACGCATGATTGCATTGATGATATGAGCACCTGTGAGCGTTGCGGCGTCGAGTTCCACTGCGCCATGGCCGATGCGCCAGCCGGGCAGAAGCCGACCGGGGCGCCGGGCGAGACGCCGTGCTGGTGCACTTTCCTGCCGCCGGCCATTCCCGTTCCCGGGGCCGACGCGGTCGGCTGCTGGTGTCCGGCATGCCTGCGTGCCCATATCGCCTCCCTGGAAACCCGACCTGATGTTGCTTCAACCTGACCTGCTCGGCTTTATCGCCGCCTTCTGCACCACTTTCGCTTTTGTACCCCAAGTCCTGCTGGTCTGGCGCCAGCGTCATGCCGACGGCATTTCCACCGGCATGTACCTGATCTTCAGCTTCGGCGTGCTGCTCTGGCTGATTTATGGCCTGCAGACCAATGCCTGGCCAGTGATTATCGCCAACGGCATCACCCTGGTGCTGGCCCTGTGCGTGCTGGCGATGAAACTGCACTTTTCGCGGCGCTGAAGAAGCGCATCATCTCCCGGCTGGCATCCGGCCCGCGCGGGTCGGTGTAGCTGCCTTCCGCGCTGCCGCCGGACCAGGCATGGCCGGCCCCGTGGATCACCCAGTGTTCTCCGAGAGGCGAGCCGTCTTCCAGCCAGTGCGCCTTCAGCGTGAAGGCGTGGCCGTCGGGTACCTGGCCCGCCAGCGTGGCCGGACTGGCCTGCTCGCCCAGCGGATGGCTGCGCAAGCCCTGCGCCAGCACTTCCTCGCCGTTCGCCGGGTGCACGGTGCGGTCCTGGTCCCCGTGGAACACGATCACCGGCTGGCCTGCCGTTAGGGCTGCCTGCGCGCGGGCGGCGCCGCGCCGCATGGCCAGCAAGGCCGATGGCAGGTCGCGCGCCGCGGCAAAGGGCAAGCCGGAATGCACGCCGACGGCGGCAAACAGGTCCGGGTACAGGGTGCCGGCGATGACCGCCATGGCGCCGCCAGCCGACAGGCCGGCGATGTAAACCTCGCTTTGCAGTACCGGATAGCGCGCCATGACGTCGCGTGTCATGGCGGCGATGATGGCGGGTTCGCCCTGGCCGCGCTCCTGGTCGAGGGCACTGAACCAGTTCCAACATCGGGTGTGGTTGGCGTCCGGCGTTTGCGCCGGATAGAGCACCAGGCAGCCGCGCTCCTCGGCCACCGCATTCATTTGCGTGCCGGCGGCGAAATCGTCGGGATCCTGCAGGCAGCCGTGCAGCATCACCAGCAACGGCATGGGCTGGCCTTCGTAACAGGATGGTACGTACAGCTTGTAACTGCGGTTGCCGGCGCGGCAATGGAAATCGCCGCCGATGAATTGCGGCTGGCCGGGGACGGGCCGGCCCAGGCGGTGGCGCGCGAGCTGGCCCAGCGCGCGGGAAAACCAATGGCGATCGAGCTTCATAAGCACCTCGGAGGCTGGTTGGTCAGGTTGTCTCCTCGCCACTCCTTTTTGTTCTGGTGCCCCATCAGTATAGGGCCATTCCGGGCACTTTTGCCGCACTGCGGTAAAATGTCGGCCATGAGTACTGAACTGCCGCCAGGCGCGCCGGAACTGGCCACGCCCGTGCCATCACCCTGCATCAGCCTGTGCAAGATGAACCAGGACACTGGTTTTTGCGAAGGTTGCCTGCGCACCATCGACGAAATCGTCGCCTGGTCGCGTGCCGACGACGCATACAAGCGCGCCGTGTGGGCTGAGCTGCGCCGCCGTGAGCAACTGATCGACTTTGACTGACGCAATGAAGCTACACCCATCCATCCACGTTTTCGAACGCGGCTGGCTCTCGTCCAATAATGTCCTGCTGTTGGGCCGCCACGACGCTGCCATGATCGACAGCGGCTATGTCGCGCACAAACAGCAGACGCTCGACCTGGTGCGGCATGCCTTGCACGGCCGCCGCCTGGACCGCCTGTACACGACGCACCTGCATTCCGACCACTGCGGCGGCAATGCTGCGCTGCAGGCGCATTTCGGCTGCAACACCTATATCCCCGAGCCGGAAGCCGACAAGGTGCGCCACTGGGACGAGGACGCGCTCAGTTTCAAGGCCACCGGCCAGCAGTGCGAACGATTTTCCATCGACGGCGTGAT
>CAMLSG010000141.1 GCA_946482635.1 uncultured Duganella sp. | reverse complement strand
GTGTCGATCAGGTTCAGGTTGTAGACCTCGCCGTTGCGCGCCTTGTACTTCAGGGCTGCGGTCTGGGCTTTGATGGTGATGCCGCGTTCACGTTCCAGGTCCATGGAGTCCAGGACCTGCGCTTCCATCTCGCGGTCGGACAGGCCGCCGCACAGCTGGATGATGCGATCCGCCAGCGTGGACTTGCCGTGGTCAATGTGGGCGATGATGGAAAAATTGCGAATGTTGTTCATTAAAAATCGAAACGAGCTATAACAAAAAGGCGCTTGAGCGCCTTTTTATGGAAATCAATGCAAGGGTAACCCCCGGCATTTTACCGGATTTCAGAGGGGAAAGCCGGATTTCTGGAGAAACCTTGCGAGAACTGCAATTAATTCGACAACAAGGCCCGTACTTTAGCCTCGTCCAGGAAGTAATGGCACAGCTCCGGCTCGTTGAGATCAGCGAACAGCACCGGCACCAGCTCATCGAAGCGCGCCACCAGGGCCTCGTCGGAGTCGACGTCGATGACCTCGACGGTGAACGGCTTTTCAGGGGTTCGCAGGGCATTCAGGGCGGCCAGCATGTCTTCGCACAGGTGGCAATAGGAGCGGGAGTACAGGGTAAAGTGCATTCAGGGCTTGCGTGGGCTAGTCTGCGCCCCCTCGGGCGCGGGCTGCCATTGTAGCGCGCCGGGAGGAATGGTGATGATGATTGGCGCAGGCTGGACTGCCGTCGCAGCAATAGGTTCCAGCTTGGCGAATCGCCCTTGCGGCGGCGACGCGTAATTAAGCACGAAAGTCATTACCACGATAGTCGAGGTCGTAAAGCCAAACATCAATCCGATGCACCACTTGATGATTGTCGCGCCCATGCGCTCTACATCTTCTTTCGTCGCCATCTTGTCCAGTCGCTCCTCCAGGCGGGCCATGCGCTCCCGATGTTCCATTACTTCAACCTCCAGCCTTGTCACACGAACTTCGGTGCGACCATCTTCTGCCGGTGGATGCGGCTTGTCAAACTCATGCGGCACGGCTTCCTCCGTGCGAAAACGGGATCAGCCAAATGTAACGCCGCCGCGAGCTTGCCGCCTTGAGGGGCGACAAACGCGCGGCGGCGCCGGAGGGTATTACGCTTACTTGGAAGCTGGCGCCGGGCGCAGCGAGAAGTGCTGCGCCTGGTTGCCGCGACGGACCAGCACGGCGGCGGCCCGCTTCGGATCAAGCTTGGCCACGGCCGCGTTGAACTGCCTGGCGTCCACGATGTCCTGGTTATTCAGCATCAGCAGGATATCGCCCTGGCGCAGGCCTGCAGCCTCGGCCGGGCCGTCCGTGTCTTCCACGATCACGCCGCCGGTCACGCCCAATTCGCGCTTTTGCGCAGCGGTCAGGTCGCTGACCACAAAGCCCAGCGCATTGACCGCCGTGGCAGGCGCCTCATCCTTCTTCTCGCCTTTCTTGCCGCTCGAACGGCCTGCCACCTTGTTGTCCGGATCAGCCTCGCCCACGGTCACATGCACATCGGCCGGGGCACCCTTGCGCCATACCGTCAGGGTTGCCTTGGTGCCCGGCGTGGTACCCAGCACCATGCGGGTCAGGTCGGCAAAGCGGTCGATGTCCTTGCCGTTGTACTTGATGACCACGTCGCCCACGCGCAGGCCGCCCTTGTCGGCCGGGCTGCCCGGCTCAACCTGGGTCACTTCGGCGCCCTTGTTGTTCTTCAAGCCCAGCGATTCGGCCACATCCTTGTTCAGCTCGCCGATCTGCACGCCCAGGCGGCCGCGCGTTACCTTGCCCGACTTTTTCAGCTGGTCGGCCACGCGCATCGCCTCGTCGATCGGGATCGCGAAGGAAATGCCGTTATAGCCCCCGGACAGGGTCGCGATCTGCGAATTGATGCCGATTACTTCGCCGCGCAGGTTGATCAGCGGGCCGCCCGAGTTGCCCGGGTTGACGGCCACGTCGCTCTGGATCAGCGGCAGCAGGTCGCCGGTATCGCGTGCCTTGGCCGAGATAATGCCGGAGGTCACGGTGTTTTCCAGGTTGAACGGCGAACCGATCGCAATCACCCACTCGCCCACGCGCGCCTTGTTCGGGTCGCCGATGGTCAGGTAAGGCAACTTGCCGCCGCTGTCGATCTTCAGCACGGCCACGTCGGCGCGGGCATCGGCGCCCAGCACCTTGGCCTTGAACTCGCGCTTGTCGGTCAGGGTCACGTACACTTCGTCGGCGCCGTCCACCACGTGGGCATTGGTCAGTACATAGCCGTCGGCCGACACCACAAAGCCCGAGCCGATGCCGCGCTGGATTTCCTGGCCAGGAGTCGGCAGGTTGCGGCGGCGCGGCGATTGGCCGCGCGGCATCTGGCCGCCGAAGAAGCGGCGCAGGAATTCCTGCATTTCATCGGCCTGGCCGGCCGCGTCGACGTCTTTCTGGGTAATGCGTTCCGTCGTACGGATATTCACGACTGCCGGACCGACTCGCTCAACGAGGTCGGCAAAATCCGGCAAACCGGCCACGGCGGGAGCCGCCGCATAGGCGGGCGCGAAACCGGCAACGGCTGGCAGGCCGAGGGAGGCTGCGCTCAGTACCAGCGCAGAAATCATGGTTTTTTTCATGGTTGCGTTTTTGTGAAGTCAATGAAGAACAAGCAATATAAATCAGCTTCGCGTTAAACGGGAGCCGGATATTGTGACGATATGTTGCGGGCGCCCCCGCGACGTTTCAAGAGGCCGCTTCCACCATTTCCGAGCCCGGCCCAGCCTCGCCCGGCGCGCCGGGCGGCTCCGTTCCCGCCGCTTTACCCTCTTCCCCGGCGGCGCGCTCAGCGGCATCGAGCGCCGCAGCCAGCCGCCCCTCGAAGTCCGCGCTTGGCTCGACTTCGGCCACGCTTTGCCGCAACGCCTCCCCGATCACGGCATTGACCTGGGCACCGACAGGCAGCTCGTCTTCATCCGGCAGTAAGATCATTGCCCCTCCTCACCAACGCTTATCAACAGGCAAATCCAGCAAGGGCCGCAGGCGCCGCGCAATGGCTTCGCGCGCCCGGAAAATCCGGCTGCGCACGGTTCCCAGCGGACACTCCATGATTTGCGCAATTTCCTCATAACTCAAGCCCTCAATTTCCCGCAGCACGATGGCGGTGCGCAGTTCCAGCGGCAAGGCCTCCAATGCGGCATCAATCGCCAGCATCACCTGCTTACTGAGCAGCATCGACTCCGGTGTGCCGATTTCCGGCACCGGCGCAGGAAGCTGGGACGGCGCGATGCCCTGCGGCGCACTGCGCTGCCGCCGCCGCAGGATGGCATTGCGCGCCCCGTTCAGGGCAATCCGGTACAGCCAGGTATAAAACGCTGCTTCGCCCCGAAAGCGGGGCAAGGCCCGGTACGCCCTGAGGAAAGTCTCCTGCACCACGTCCTCCGCCTCGGCCTGGTCGCGCAGCAGGCGCAGCACCAGCCGCAGCAAGCGTCGCTGGTAGCGTGCCACCAGCAGGTCGAACGCCGCCCGCTCCCCTGCCCGGGCCCGCTCCACCAGTTCACGATCTGGATCCACCTTCATCAGATCAGCCCCGCGACGATTGGTTCACATTTTTTGAAGTTGCGCCCGTACTGCGGCCTGCAGCGGGCGCCACGCGCCGCGCGCTACCGAATCGGGCAGCAAGGCCAGCCACATGCGCCGGCCGCCTTCCAGCTCCATGTGCAGCAGCAAGGCGCCCGGCCATACGGTGCAGCCGTCCAGCAAGCGTGCCCGGCACTGTTTCCGGTATACCGTCAGCCGGATTTCTCCGACACCGGAAATATCAATGCGGCTGCAATTGGCCTCGCGCCGCAGGCTCGCCAGGGCCGCGGCCGCCAGCAAGGGCTGGCCGCTCCAGGCCCCGACGGCCAGCACGGACGCAACAATCCCTGCCCGCAAAACACGCAGGCATGGCGACGGACGAACAGCGACAGATGCCGCGATCGACATAGGAATCAATGAATTGGGGGGTACAGCGGAAGCGCTCGCCCCGGTCCTAAGACCGGGGCGAGGCTTGGAAGTTCCGTTTAGACTTTACCGAACAGCAGGCTGCCGTTGGTACCGCCGAAGCCGAAGGAGTTCTTCAGCGCATAGTTGATCGTGGCATTACGCGCGGTGTTGGCGCAGAAGTCCAGATCGCAAGCCGGATCCTGGTTGAACAGGTTGATGGTCGGTGGGATCACCTGGTTGTGGATTGCCAGTACGGTGAACACAGACTCCAGGCCGCCAGCGCCGCCCAGCAGGTGGCCGGTGGCCGACTTGGTGGAGCTGACAACCAGCTTCTTGGCGTGGTCGCCGAAGGTGCGCTTGACACCCTGGACTTCAGCCACGTCGCCCAGCGGGGTCGAGGTACCGTGTGCATTCACATAGTTCACCTGGTCAGGGTTGATGCCAGCGTTCTTCAGCGCGTTCTGCGCCGACTTGCTGCCACCAGCGCCGTCTTCCAGAGGCGAGGTCATGTGATATGCATCGGCGCTCATGCCAAAGCCCAGCAATTCTGCATAGATCTTGGCGCCGCGCGCTTTCGCGTGTTCGTACTCTTCCAGAACCATGACGCCCGCACCTTCGCCCAGCACGAAACCGTCGCGGTCCTTGTCCCATGGACGGGACGCGGTAGCTGGGTCATCGTTGCGCGCGGACAGTGCGCGGGCCGAAGCGAAACCGCCCAGGCCCAGTGGCGACACGGTGGATTCCGCGCCGCCGGCGATCATGACATCGGCATCGCCGTATTCAATCAGGCGAGCAGCCGCGCCGATCGAATGCAGGCCGGTGGTGCAAGCCGTCACGATGGACAGGTTTGGACCGCGCATGCCGTACTTGATCGACAGGTTGCCGGAAATCATATTGATGATCGAGGCCGGTACGAAGAACGGGGAGATACGGCGCGGACCGCGCTTGTCGTAGTCTTCCTTCTGTGCTTCGATCATCGGCAAGCCGCCGATGCCGGAACCAATGATCACGCCGATGCGATCGGCATTTTCTTCAGTCACGGTGATGCCGGAATCCTGGATTGCCTGGATGCCTGCGGCCATGCCGAAGTGGATGAATTTATCCATGTGACGCGCTTCTTTGGCGTCGAGGTAGTCCTCGACGTTGAAGCCCTTCACTTCACCCGCGAAACGGGTGGAGAAGGCCGACGCGTCAAAACTAGTAATGTTTGCGATCCCGGACTTGCTCTCGGTGATTGCTTTCCACGCGTCGGCAACGCTGTTGCCGACGGGGGAAATAACACCGAGGCCGGTGACCACTACACGACGGTTTTTAGAACTCAAGCGAGTCTCCCGGAGTGGATCGGAGAGTCAGGGCTTTGATTAGGCCTTGACGTGTGCAGTTGCGTAGTCGATCGCTTGCTGCACGGTGGTGATCTTTTCAGCTTGTTCGTCTGGGATTTCCATTTCGAACTCGTCTTCCAGTGCCATTACCAGCTCAACGGTGTCGAGGGAATCGGCGCCCAGGTCGTCCACGAAGGAGGATTCGTTCTTGATGTCTGCTTCAGCGACGCCCAGTTGTTCAGCGACGATTTTCTTAACGCGTTGTTCGATATCCGACATGTTATGGCTCCAATATGTTGTTACGGAAAGCGCGCATTTTAGCAGGTTTGCGCGCCTATAAACTAATTTCGACGTTTGATTTGATCTACGTTGAAATCACTATTAAATGATGCGATCGTGCGGCATTATGCCGCAAAACCGTATCAATTCATATACATACCACCGTTCACGTGGAGGGTGGTACCGGTAATATATGCGGCCGCTGGCGAGGCCAGGAAAGCGACGGCTGCCGCGATATCTTCCGGCTTGCCCAGGCGGCCCAGTGGAATCTGGGTCAGCAGGGCCGTATGCTGGTCTTCGCCCAGCGCCTTGGTCATATCGGTATCGATAAAGCCAGGGGCGACGCTGTTGACGGTAATGTTGCGGCTGCCGATTTCGCGGGCCAGGGCGCGGGTCATGCCCTCGACGCCAGCCTTGGCGGCAGCGTAGTTCATCTGGCCTGGGTTGCCGGCCGACGCCACCACGGAGGTGATGTTAATGATACGCCCAGTCTTCGCTTTCATCATGCCGCGCAGGACGGCACGGGACAGGCGGCCAACCGAAGTCAGGTTGGTCGAGATCACGTTGTCCCATTCCTCGTCCTTCATGCGCATGGCCAGCTGGTCTTGCGTGATGCCTGCGTTGTTGACCAGGATGCCGACAGCGCCATAGGTTTTCGAAATATCGTCGATGATGGCAGCGCACTGCTCGGCATTGGTGACGTTCAGCACCATGCCCTTGCCTGCTTCGGCGCCGATTTCGGCCAGGTAAGCCGAGATCGCTTCTGCGCCGGCTTCGGTGGTGGCGGTGCCGATCACCTTGGCGCCCTGGCGGGCCAGTTCCTGTGCGATTGCCTTGCCGATGCCGCGCGAGGCGCCGGTCACCAGTGCTACTTGATTAGCGAGAGTCATTGTCATCCTTTTTTATTTCAGGGTTTCCAGCATGCGCTCGAGGGTCGCCTGGTCGTAGATGGCTTCGCCAACCAGGACCGGATCGATACGCTTGGCCAGGCCCATCAGGACCTTGCCCGGGCCGCATTCAACCACATTCGTGATGCCTTCGGCAGCAACTTTCTGCATGGTTTCCACCCAGCGTACCGGGGAAGCAGCCTGGCGCACCAGGGCATCCTTGATCGAGGCCGGATCGTTCAGCACGGCCACGTCCACGTTGTTGATCAGCGGGATTTGCGGCGCGTTGAAATGGATCGAAGCCATGTACTCGCGCAGGCGATCCGAAGCCGGCTTCAGCAGCGAGCTGTGGAACGGCGCGGAAACCGGCAGGCGCATGGCGCGCTTGGCGCCTTTCGCCTTGGCGATTTCGCAAGCCTTGTCGACCGCGGCGGTATGGCCGGCGACCACGACTTGCGCTGGCGCATTGTAGTTAACTGCTTCCACGATTTCACCCGGCACGGCAGCAGCCGCTTCGGCGCAAGCTGCACGCACGTCTTCATCGGACAGGCCCAGCATCACAGCCATGGTACCCTGCCCGACTGGCACGGCTTCCTGCATCGCTTGCGCGCGGAAGCGCACCAGCGGCACGGCATCCTTGAAGGAAATCACGCCTGCAGCAACCAGGGCCGAGTACTCGCCCAGCGAGTGGCCGGCAACCACGGTTGGCACCGGACCGCCGGCGGCGATCCAGGCGCGGTAAGCTGCCACGGCCGCGGTCAGCATGACCGGCTGGGTATTGGTGGTCAGGTCAAGTTCTTCTTTCGGGCCTTCAGCGATCAGCTTGGCCAGGTCGAACTGCAATGCGTCGGAAGCTTCGGCAAGGGTCTGCGCAACCACCGGATTGCCGGCAAAGCCTTCCATCATGCCCACGGCCTGGGAACCCTGGCCTGGGAATACGAACGCGAATTTATTCATCTTTCAACCTTTAGACTTCTTATTCTAAAAAGGACTGCATTTTATTACATACGGGCGAGAACAGCACCCCAGGTGAAGCCACCACCGACGCCTTCCATCATCACCACATCGCCCTTCTTCACGCGGCCATCGCGCACTGCGACGTCCAGCGCCAGCGGAATCGATGCTGCGGAAGTATTGCCGTGCTGGTCCACAGTCACCACCATCTTTTCCGGCTCCATGCCCAGCTTCTTGGCAGTACCGTTCATGATGCGGATATTGGCCTGGTGCGGGATCAGCCAGTCGATCTGGTCGGAAGTCATGCCTGCCACATCCAGCGCCTCGTAAGCGACTTTCTCCAGCACCGACACAGCCAGCTTGAACACCGCCTGGCCGTCCATGTACAGGAAGGCGCTGCCGTCAATCGCACCGTTGGACAGGCTACCCGGCACGCGCAGCACATCGGAATGGCGGCCGTCAGCATGCAGCTTGCACGCGAGGATGCCAGGCTCTTGCGACGCGCTCATGACAATCGCGCCGGCGCCATCGCCAAACAGCACGCAGGTGGTGCGGTCTTCGAAATTCAGGATACGGGAGAACACTTCCGCGCCGATCACCAGCACGTTCTTGTGCATGCCGGACTTGATGAAGCTGTCAGCCGTCGCCACCGCATAGACGAAGCCGCTGCAAACAGCCTGCACGTCTACCGCTGCGCAAGTATTGGAAATGCCCAGCTTCTTCTGCACGATGCAGGCCGTGCTCGGGAAGCTGCCGTAAAAGTCGGGAGTGGAACTGGCGACGATGATCAGGTCGATATCGTCCGGCTGCATGCCGGCCATTTCCAGCGCGCGCTTGGCAGCGATCACGCCCAGGTCGGACGAAGCCTGCTCAGGTTCCGCGTAATGGCGAGCGGAAATGCCGCTACGCGACACAATCCACTCGTCCGAAGTCTCGATGCCCTTGGCAGCCAGTTGGGCTGCCAGTTCATGGTTGGTGACGCGTTTCTCAGGCAGGTAGCTGCCCGTGCCTACGATCTTGCTGTACAGGGTCATGCGTGTCTCTCGTTTGTGGTGTCGTCTCTTCCTGCGGCATCAGTTCGGCGATCATGGCCGACAGATGCTCTTGCAAATCATGATGCGCCGCCTCGTAAGCGCGGCGGATTGCCCATTCAAAGGCTTCCACGCCTGCCCCGCCATGGCTCTTGAATACCAGGCCGCGCAGGCCCAGCAGGCCGGCGCCGTTAAAGCGGGCAGGATTCAGGCGTTGGGTGATCATGCGCAGCGCACTGCGCGCGATCAGCGCACCCAACATGGTGATCGGGTTACGCTTGAATTCTTCGGTCAACACCACCTTGAACAAGCTGGCCAGGCCTTCGACGGCCTTCAGCGTCACATTGCCGACGAAGCCGTCGCAGACGACGATGTCGGTGGTGCCTTTGAAAATATCGTTCCCTTCCACGTTGCCGTAGAAGTTCAGGGCGCCGCGCTCGTGGTCGGCGCGCAGCAAGGCAGCGGTGGCTTTCACCACTTCGTTACCCTTGATGTCTTCCGTGCCCACGTTCAGCAAGCCGATGGTCGGGCGTTCGATGCCCTCCATGGCCTGCACCAGCACATAACCCATGATAGCGAATTGGTGCAGGTGGTGCGGTTCGCAATCCACGTTGGCACCCAGGTCCAGCATATAGGTTGGCTTGCCCAGCTTGTTGGGCATGATGGTGCAGATGGCAGGACGGTCGACACCGGCCATGGTCTTCAGCACGTAGCGGGAAACGGCCATCAGGGCGCCGGTATTGCCGGCAGAAACGCAGCCAGCCACGGCGCCGCTCTTGACCTGTTCAATGGCCACGCGCATCGACGAATCCTTCTTGCGGCGCAAAGCGACCTCGAGCGGGTCATCCATGGTGACCTGTTCGGAAGCGTGAAGGATAGTCAGGCGCGGTTCGGCCTCGGCGTGGTGCTTCTTCAGTTCAGCGCGAAGAACATCTTCCAGGCCAACAAGGACCAGCTCAGCGTTCGGTTCGTGCTTGAGGAAAGAGAGTGCTGCGGGGATCGTGACTGAGGGGCCGTGATCGCCACCCATGCAGTCGATAGAGATTTTGATTGTCATTGTATAACTCAAAGAAAAAGCGGCGCGACGTCAGAAAACCTGCGTAGCACCGCTTTGTCTTGTCGCTGAAGCGAAACGTCGATTACTCGTCGTTCTTGGTCTTCAGCACTTTGCGACCACGATAGAAGCCGTTAGGCGAAATGTGGTGACGCAGGTGGGTTTCACCGGTGGTTGGCTCAACGGCCAGGTTCGGTGCTACCAGAAAATCGTGCGAACGGTGCATGCCGCGCTTCGACGGGGATTTCTTGTTCTGTTGAACAGCCATGATGACTCCTAATACTAAAGTTCTAAGATTTTAACACATCCGATGCGCAAAAACATGCGAATCGAGCTTTTAACTCCATGCCAAACTCGATTACTGCACGCGTTTTGACACGTTCTTTGCTACTACAAACTGTTTAATTCGTGGCCTTCAAGCCCTTGAGGCTTGCGAAAGGCGAAGGCTTCTCATTCTTCGCAGAGTCGACCAGCGAGGTATCAGGACACACCTCGTGCTTCGGCGACTGCGGCAAGGCCAGCAGGGCCTCATCTTCAACCAGGTCCATGAGATTCATGGAGCGCGCACCGACGATCACGTCAATGCTTTCATCATCAATGATTTCCTCGATTTCGTCCGCATCCGCGTCGTCTTTGCCGAGCATCAGGAGCGTCGACGAATCGATTTCGTATTCAAACGGGGTCAGGCAGCGCTGGCACACCAGTTGCACTTTGCCGGCAACGGTCAGGCGCATCTGCGGGAAGCCCTGTTTGCTGGAACCGCCCTCCACCTTCCAGGTCAACTCACCGGAAGAGTTAGCGCATTCCTTGCTAAGCCGGGTCATTTCAGCGACGGGAGTCACCCCTTCCTTGCTGCTGTTGGTCCGACAAAAATCAAAGGCGTCGATCTCAAAAGCATTCATTGGCTAAAATTTCCCTCGAAAACCTGCGATAATAACAGGATTTTCCACGCCGCGTCAAAGACTTGCGAGACTTTTCGCTCTTTTTCTACGGCGCAGAGAGCATATAACATTTCCCTGATGAAAACAACCAACATCATTCTTGCATCCAGCTCGGCCTATCGCCGGGAGCTGCTGTCGCGGCTGCATTTGCCGTTTACGGTCGATGTACCCGATATCGACGAAAGCCCGCAACCGGGCGAAACACCCTCTGCTACTGCCTTGCGCCTGGCCCGCGAGAAGGCTGCCGCTGTGGCCGCCCGCCATCCAGGCGCACTCGTGATCGGCTCCGACCAGGTCGCCACGCTGGACGATGAACAAATCGGCAAACCTGGCAATCATGCCAATGCCCTGGCCCAATTGCAGAAAATGCGCGGGCGCGAGGTGGTATTTCATACCGCGCTGTGCCTGTGGGACGGGCGCAACAATACGCACCAGCTTGAAGACATCCAGACCGTGGTCAAGTTCCGCGATTTGGCGGATGAGGAGCTGGATGCTTACCTGCGCATCGAGCAGCCCTATGATTGTGCCGGAAGCGCGAAAAACGAGGCGCTGGGGATTGCGATCCTGGAGCGGATTGATTCCAGCGATCCGACGGCACTTACGGGCTTGCCGCTGATTGCCTTGACTGGCATGCTGCGCGCCGCGGGCGTTAGCTTCTTTCAAACCCGGTAAACCTGGGTCTGACCCAAGGGTCAGACCCATTCCGCTCACCAGATAACTAAGAAAATACCGGTCGCGTCAGATCTGACAGGGTCAGACCCTTGGGTCTGACCCAGATTCACCGGGTTTAAAAACATGAACGGCACCCTATACTTAATCCCCAACACCCTCGGCCCAACCGACTCCCTGGACCAGGTCATCCCCCAGCACGTGCAGCAACTGACCTCCCAGCTCACCCACTTCGTCGCCGAAAACGCCAAAACCGCCCGCGCCTTCCTGAAGCAAGTCGGCACCGCCAAGCCCATCCAGGAAATCGCCATCAGCGAACTGAACATCAACACGCCGCAAGCCGCGCTGCAAGCCCTGCTCGAACCGCTGAAAGCCGGCCACGACGTCGGCCTGCTATCCGAAGCCGGCGTCCCGGCAGTAGCCGACCCCGGCGCCGACCTGGTCCGCCTGGCCCACGCCAACAACATCCCGGTCCGTCCGCTCGTAGGCCCCTCTTCCATCCTGATGTCCGTGATGGCCAGCGGCCTGAACGGTCAAAGCTTCGCCTTCAACGGCTACCTGCCGACCGACGCCGCGCAGCGCGCCAAACGCTTGAAAGACCTGGAAACCCGCTCCCGCCAGGAAAAGCAAACGCAGCTGTTCATCGAAACGCCCTACCGCAACGCCGCCATGCTGGAAGCGCTGGTCGGCGCATGCAACGGCACCACGCTGATCTGCGTAGCCACCGACATCAGCCTGCCAACGGAAACGATCCGCACCCGGACGGGCGCGCAATGGAAAGGCTTGCTCGACGCCGGCAACGCGCCGGACTTCCACAAGAAACCAACAGTCTTCCTGCTACTGGCCCAATAAGCTATTGGACCGAGTGGGCATATTCATTGACCCACTCAAAGGCCTCGCGCTGTAGCGCATACAGCGCCGAGGGCGCCAGGTCCAGCTTGTGCAGGATGCCGGTCAACTCACGTCCCTCCTGCGCGCGCTCGATCAGCTCGATCAGGCGCAGCACATCGCCATAATCGCCTTCGCGATGCAAAAGCGCATCGCGCACCTCGTCCAGCACATTGACGCTGTCGAGGATCTCGCCCATGCGCACCGAAAACAGCGCATCCATCAGCGACATGATGCCGACGGTAAAACCGATATCGGCAGCCACCCGTTCCGACGGCCGCACATGGCCCATCACCAGCTCCATGGTCTTGCCGCGCGTGGTTGCCATCTGCAACAGCGGCGAATCGAATTCCGAGCCTTTCACGTACAGCAGGATCTGCAGCCAGCGCTGCAACTGCCGCCGCCCCAGCACGATCAGCGCATGTCCGACCGAGTTGATGCGGAAGCGTGCCCCCACCGCCGGCGTATTCACCAGGCGCAGCAAGTTCAGCGAAATCAGGGGGTCATGCTTGACGCTGCGCTCCACTTCGCGCTGGTCCGCATCCTGGTTCAGCAAGTCGAGCAAGTGCATGATGGAGAGCTGCGAAGGCGTGATCTTCTTCCCGCTCAGGATCACAGGCCGTGCAAAATAATAGCCCTGGAAGTACTCGAAGCCCAGGTCCATGCATTCGCGGAATTCCTCGACCGTTTCGACCTTCTCGGCCAGCAGCTTCTGGTTCGGGTTGCGCAGGTTGCGCGCCAGCGCCGGCAGGTTGCCGCGCTCGATCTGCTTGATGTCGACCTTGATCACATCCATCAGGGGACGCAAAGCGGTCACGGCATCGCTTTCGCCCGCCACATCGTCCAGGGCGAACTTGTAGCCAGCCTGTTTCAACTCCTGCACCCGCTTCAGCACCTCCGGCGTCGGCTCCACCGACTCCAGCACCTCGAGGATGACCTTATCGTTCGGCAGGAAGTGAATGAAATCGCTCATCAACCCCGTCGTATCGACATTGACGAAGGCAAGCTGGTCGCCGACAACCTGCTCCATGCCCAGCTCGGAAGCGTGGGCAATTACGGAAGCAGTGGCATGGGTACCGTCCGTCACACGGGCTTCGTGGACTTCGGCATTTCGGTAGAGCAGCTCGTAGGCTACGAGCCGCTGGCTGCGGTTGAGGATGGGTTGCCGTGCCAAGAAGAACTGATTGGCATACGGCATTGGGATCGGCACTTCACTTTCAACCACGGCTGTCATGGGTTTCCCCATTGCTAAGACTCATGGTTACAAGCCTATACCCTTTAGTGCAGTCTTGGCAACATTTTTATGTTGTGCGCTGCGGCGCCTTCCTGGCTGTGGTCGCCTCGCCACTCTCCAGCGTGAACTGCGCGCCCGCATCGCGGCCCAGGACCTGGACCAGGTAAGGCATGACCTGGCGCAGCATCGGCTCCAGCGTGTACGGCGGGTTCAGCAGGAACATGCCGCTGGTGTGCAGCGCAATACCGTCTGGCGTCGGCGTGCTGATGCATAGGGTCACATTCAGCCAGCTCTTGGCAGGCAGGTGCTTCAGGCGCTCGGCAAAGTTACGCGCCTCGATGCGCTGCAGTACCGGATACCAGACCGCATAGGTGCCGGTCGGGAAGCGCTTCAGCGCATCGTTCAGCATGTCCGTGACCTTCTTGTAGTCCTGCTTGTCCTCGTAAGGAGGATCGCACAGCACGATGCCGCGGCGAGATGGCGGCGGCAGCAGCGCCTTCACGCCCAGGAAGCCATCGGCCTTGTTGACGATCACGCGCTTGCCGCGCGCAGTCGGACGGCGGCCGTTGGCGGCCTGGTGCTGCTCCAGCTTCTGGAAATTGTCGGCGAGGATCTTGGCGTCCGATGGATGCAGCTCGAACAGGCGGATACGGTCTTCTTCACGCGCCACGATCTCGGCACAATACGGCGAACCGGGATAGAAGCGCAGCTTGCCGCTAGGGTTCAGGTCCTTGATCAGCTGGACGTAGTCAGCCAGTGGCTCCGGCAGGTCATCGCGATCCCACAGCGGGCCGATGCCCGTTTCGAATTCGGCGGTCTTGGCGGCCTGTGCACTATCCAGCGAATAGACGCCGGCGCCGGCATGGGTGTCGATATAGGTATACGGGACGTCCTTCTGGTTCAGGTATTCGAGGACCTGGACCAGGACAAAGTGTTTGAGGACGTCGGCGTGATTGCCGGCATGGAACGCGTGGCGGTAACTGAACATAGAAAAGCGGGAAAATAGGATTTGCCCGCATTATCTCATGCGCATCGAGGCCTGCGATACACTGGCCAGATGATCGCCCTTCTCCCAGCGTCCAGCGCCGACATTCCCGCCTTGTGGGAACTGCGCA
>CAMLSG010000140.1 GCA_946482635.1 uncultured Duganella sp. | reverse complement strand
CGCATGTCGCGCATCACTTCCAGGATTTCCTCGTCGGTCTCGCCCAGGCCGACCATCAGGCCGGACTTGGTCTTGACGTGCGGGTAGCGCGCCTTGAAGTCTTTCAGCAGGGTCAGCGAGTGCTGGTAGTCGGCGCCCGGGCGGGCTTCCTTGTACAGGCGAGGCACGGTTTCCAGGTTGTGGTTCATCACGTCCGGCAGGCCGTCGGCAAAGATGTCCAGCGCCTTTTCCAGGCGGCCGCGGAAGTCGGGCACCAGCACTTCGATCTGGGTCTTGGGCGACAGTTCCTTGGTCTTGGTGATGCACTCGACGAAGTGACCGGCGCCGCCGTCGCGCAGGTCGTCGCGGTCCACCGAGGTAATCACCACGTAGGACAGGCGCAGCTTGGCGATCGTGTTGGCCAGGTTGATCGGCTCCTGGATGTCCAGCGGGTCAGGGCGGCCGTGGCCCACGTCGCAGAACGGGCAGCGGCGGGTGCACTTGTCACCCATGATCATGAAGGTAGCAGTACCCTTGCCGAAGCATTCGCCGATGTTCGGGCAGCTCGCTTCTTCGCACACGGTCACCAGCTTGTTCTCGCGCAGGATGTCCTTGATCTCGTAGAAGCGGGAAGAATGCGATGCCGCTTTCACGCGGATCCACTCCGGCTTCTTCAGGCGCTCGGCCTGTTCGATCGGGATGATCTTGATCGGGATGCGGGAGGTCTTGTCGGCGCCTTTTTGCTTGTCGCTTGGGTTGTAAGTCATGGCTGCTTTGCTTTCAAGTTAATTCAGGTTCGGCCACTTGGAGCTGGCGTACCAGCTCTTCGGCCAGTGCCTGCTGGACATCGGCCAGCGGGACATCCACGCCCATCGAACGCATGTCGATGGTTTCCAGGCCTGCGTAACCGCAGGGATTGATCCAGGTGAAGGGGGCCAGGTCCATGCCCACGTTCAGCGATACGCCGTGGTAGGTGCAGCCATTGCCGCGCACCTTCAGGCCGAGGGCGGCGATCTTGGCGCCTTTTTTCGGGCCGTTGGCGATGTAGATGCCGGGCGCGCCTTCAACGCGCTCGCCGGCGAGATTATACGCGGCCAGCACATTGATGATCGCTTCTTCGATCTTGTTGACGAACTGGCGGGCGTACAGCTTGCCGCCTTTCTTGTTGCGGCGCAGGTCCATCATCAGGTAGATCACGACCTGGCCGGGACCATGGAAGGTCACCTCGCCGCCGCGGTCCGTTTGCACCGTGGGGATAGACGTAGCGCCGGCCAGCAGGTGGCCGCGGTCGGCGCCCAGGCCCAGCGTATAGACGGGCGGGTGCTCGACGATCCACAGTTCGTCGGGCGTATCTTCCTGGCGCGCGTCGGTGAAGGCGCGCATCGCTGCGAAAGTTGGTTCGTATTCGGCTTGGCCGAGATGGCGGATGACCGCCGGCTGAATAGGCATAAGGCCGCCATTATACCTTTCCAGCCTTGGCGCTGCTTAATGACTAGGCAGTTTTATGCCGATTTCCTTAAGCTGGCATCAGGTTGATGTTCTTTAGCCAATCTTGCAAAGACTCCCGCTGCCATTGGTGCGCGACGTAATCCTTGAGCTTTTGCGGCACAGGATCGCCGTTCATCACCAGGCGGCTCAGCATGATGGCCAGGTCGGTATCGGCGATGCACCAGCGGCCGAACAGGTAGGGGCCGTCGATCACGCGTTCTGCCAGGTGCACCAGCTTATCCGCCGCCGCCTGGGCGGCGGGGGACAGCGGCTGTTCGGCGCGGCGGTAGAACACCGTGTAGGTGCTGCGTTCTTCCCTCAGTGCGCCCAGGTCGCTGCGGACCCAGGCCTGGATTTGGCGCGCGACGGCGCGTTTCTGGGGCAGCACCGGATAGAGCGCGCGGTGTTCCGGGGCCGGAAACATCTCGTCCAGGTACTCGGTGATGGCGCTGGACTCGGTCAGCATGAAATCGTTGTGCACCAGGCAGGGCACGCGGCCGGTCAGGGCCTTGCCGGTATAGGACAGTTCCTTGTTCTTGCCGGCTTCCAGGTCGACGGTTTCGAGTTCGAAATCGAGGCCTTTTTCGCGCAGGGCGACGAAAGCGGAAATGGCGTAGGGGCTGGTGAACTGGCTGTCCACATACAGTTTGAGGCTCATGGCGGGGCTCCGGCTTGGTTATATTTACTCACATGGTATGCCTTGCGTCATGCTTGCCAAAACGATATATTTTCTACGGCCTTGCTAATATTGCTCACATGAGACTACCCAACCTGTCCACCCTGCGCGCCTTCGAGGCGGCAGTCCGCCACGAGAATTTTTCGCGGGCGGCGGCGGAGCTGTGCCTGACGCATGGCGCCATCAGCCACCAGGTCCGGGGGCTGGAGGAGGAGCTGGGCGTGCAACTGTTCGTCCGCAATGGGCGGCAAGTGACGGCGACGCCCGAGGCGCGGCGCTTTGCGGCGACTGTGGCGCGCTGCCTCACCGAGCTGGCTGATGGCGCGGCCGAATTGCGGCCGCCGGAGGGCGTGCAGCGGCTGAGCGTGACGGCGATTCCATCGTTTGCGGCGCGCTGGCTGGCACCCCGGCTGGGACAATTCATCGAGCAGCATCCGACCATCGAGGTGATCCTGCAGGCCAGCGGGCAATTGCAGGACCTGGTGCGGGAGGGGATCGATGTCGGCATCCGCTTCGGGCGCGGCAAGTATCCGGGGCTGGAGGTGGAACGGCTGATCGGCGAGATCTACTATCCCGTAGCGAGTCCTCACTATCGCGACGGGCAACTGCCTGCCTGTCCACAGGACTTGGCGAAGGCCACCTTGCTGCGTTCGAACGAACCCTGGGCGCCTTGGTTCCGCGCAGCCGGACTGGATCTGCCGGAGCCTTCCGGCGGCGTGATGTTCGAGGATTTGTCGATGCTGATCCGCTCCGCCGCCGACGGTGACGGAGTGGCATTGGTGCGCCACGTGGTGGCAATGCAGGAAATTGCGTCGGGCCAGTTGGTGCGGCTATTCGACATCGCGTCGCCTTGCCCGGATGATTACTACCTGGTCAGTCCGCCCGGCGCCCTGCAGAAACCGCAGGTGCGGGCGTTCCGTGAGTGGCTGAAGGCGGAAATCGCCCGCAGCCAGCTTCTTACAACACCATCTTGACCATCGGGTGGCCGGACAGCGCGCGGTAAATATTGTCCAGCTGCTCGCGGCTGGTGGCCCGCACGGTGCAGGTCAGGCTGGTGTAATTCCCTTTTGCCGACGGACGCGATTCCAGCTTCCCTTCGTGGAAAGTCGGGTCGTGCTCGACCACTACCTCGATAATCGTGGTGGCGAAGGCGTCGTGGGTGGCGCCCATCACCTTGATCGGGAAGTCGCTCGGGTACTCAATGAGGGACTCTTCAGGCGAGATGGGTTTCATCATGATTTTTCCAATCTTGTAACAACAAAAAAAAGACCCGGCGCGGTGCGAGTGCGCCGGGTTCCATTTTACATCGTTACCTATATGGCCCCTGTGGGCCACTTTTCAAGGTCAGGCGGCTTCTGGCGCCTTGTTTGACAGGCGCTGCAGGCGTTCCAGGGCCGACTCGCTGCCGTTGGCCGGGTTGGTCACCGATTTGCGGATCGCTTCGATTTCGGCGGCCTGGTCGTAAGGGCGCTGGCCGATGTCGGAGACGATCTTCATGCCTTCGGCTTCGTTGGCGATCGACTGGGCGCGCTTGGTCAACGCGTTCAGCGCGCTGGTGTTGCCGCGCATGCCGGACAGGTTGGCCAACTGGCTCTGGCGCTCGGCGCGCACTTGCTGCAGGTCGCGCTGGGCCTTGGCCTGGGCCAGGGCTTGCATCGCCTTTTTCGCTGCGGCGTCGAAGTCGGCCAGCTGCTGCGACAGGGCATCGACGATCTTTTGCAGCTCTTCCATGTAAGCCTGGGCGTCGGCTTCTTCCTGGATTTCCTGCGGCAGGCGGCCCTTGTTGGCTTCCAGCTCGTCGCAGAACAGGTTGATCGTCGCTTCCGAAATCTGGCCGGCGGCCAGGCGCTCGGCCAGGGTGCCGGTGGCTTTTTCGTCGGTTTCGATCAGTTTGCGCAGGCGGACCACATCGTCGCGCTCCTTGTTGAAGGCGGCACGGGCTTGCGCCAGCTTCTGGGCGGCGCTGCGCAGGGTATCGGCCAGGCGGTCGCGGTCGGCCTCGGTCGCCGTTTCCGGGTCAAAACTGGCGATGGCTTCCGACACGCGGTCGCCCAAGGCGCCAAAGTGCTTGGAAATCAGTCGTGCAGTCAGGGCCCAGCCATTCGAGTTGCTCATTTTTGCTTCCTTTCAGTTAAGTTCAATATGCGGCGGTCATTTACTGGATAACCAGCCGTTCCTGCTCCACCGGAATTCCCACTACGAAGTCGACGTGAATTCCGCGTTTCCTTGCATCGCCGTTCACGCTCTGGAGAATCTCAGTCGTGACCAGCAGGTATTCCTTGCTGCCGTCGCCCAGTTGCCGGGCGTAGGGCATGAAGTACAGCTCTTGCTTCAGGCCCTGCATGCCGCTGGCTTCGTCGATGCGGGTTTCGGTGCCCGTGAAGGGCGGGACGAAACCGGCATTCGGGTCGCCGACATCGCGCTCGAAGTCCAGCGCTTCCTGTTCACCAAACGCCGTTGCCAGTACCGCGCTGTCGGCGCCGCTTTCCTCAAGCTGGCTGCGCCACAGGCTGAATTGCAGGTCGCCCAGGCCGCAACCGTCTGCGCCGGTGAAGGCGTCCTGGTCTTCCGCCGTGGTAGGAATGAAGCGCACCAGCTGCGTGCAGTACAGGATTTCCTTCACCTCGCCGTGTTCGTCCACATAAAGCTGGAGGAACTTTTCGCGCTCGTCTTCGTCGCCCTTGGCCAGGTAGTAGCGGTACAGGCGGCCGGCCATCGACAGCTTGAACTGGGAAATGGCGAGGATCCTTCTGTCTTCCGCTTCCGGCAGTGCGACCAGGGAACCGTTGGCGTTGGCGCGCAGCAGGGGCGACGCTTGCACTTCCACCAGGCTGCCGATCCTTGCGGCCAGCGGCAGGCCGCGGTCTTCCGGCTGCGGCGCGTCGCTGTCGGCGCCGCGGCGTTTGGCCCCGCTGCGCAGGTAATCGATGGCGTCTTTCCAGCCCATTCCTTAGTTCCTTTCAAACGAGTAGTTAGCGTTCTTTTTCACTTCCTGCGCCGCGGCCATCATCCTGAAGGCTTTCCAGGCCAGCCAGACCAGGCCGCCGATCAGCAAGGCGACGGCCAGCTTGGCCAGGGTGCTCGATTCGTGAGCAGCGGGTTTGGCGGCCGGGGCTTGCACTTGCTGCTGGCGGGCGGTCTCCACAACAGCGCCAGCAATGTCACTCGCGCCGGCCGCATCGGCCATGGCGCCCGTATTGCCGCTGACGTCACCCTGGGCGGTTGGCGCCGGCGCCGGAGCTGGCTGGGCAGCAGGAGCAGGGGCCGGAGCTGCATGGCCGCTTGCTGCACGGCCCAGCATGAAGCCGCCGATGCCCCACAGCCAGCCGTTGCTGCTGTCGCGGACGATGACCGGAGCCGGTGCACTGGTCGCGCCACTGCCTGGGGCGCCGTGCTGGGCATAGGCGCCGTTGTTGTAGCCGCCAGTTCCGCCGCTGCGGCCGCCGGGAACGACCGGATCAAGCGGAGGCAGCGGAGGCGTGGTCCCGGTGCGGGAGGCCGTGGTGTTGCCGAAGCTGCCGGGCGCTGCCTGGCCGGTAGTGGCGGCACGTCGCGTGTCATAGGTGCGCATTGCCTGGTCCTGGGCGGCGCGGCGGTCAAGATCGCGGGACATTGCCGAGTCGCGCTGTGGCGTCCGCGCCGCAGCCGGGGGCTGCGACTGGCGCTGGCCGAAGGTGCCGAAACCTGGCTTGCTCGGCGTGCTGACGCTGCGCGAAACCGTGCTGCGGCTCGAGGAAAAGCCGCTGCGGTATGAGCCGCCTGGGCGGGCATCGGCCGTGTTGGCGACTACAATTGCCACCACGATTGCCATGATGGCCGCGAAGCGAGTGCGCTTGAACATGAAATTCACCGTTGTCAGGTAGTTAAACTTTCGATGAAAATCAGCATATCTTTCAAACAATCCGACTGCATCGGTAAAAAAGGGCCCGCTTCACCATGACTAAGAAATACCTGGACATGAACCAGCACGACGCGCTCTACAAGGTGGCGCGCACCTTCCCCGGCGGTATCGAGGCGCTTGCCCAGCAAATGGGCATTTCAGCCAACGTGCTGCGCAATAAGCTGGCGCCGACCATCGCCTCGCATTACCCCTCGTTCGAGGAGGTTTCGACCATCGTGGACCTGTGCCACAAGGCTGGCGTGCACGAAGCCATGCTGCCGCTGCATGCGCTGCTGACGCGGCATGGCATGGCGGCCTTTATCGTCCCTATCCCCGATGAGGTGAGCAACGACGACCTGTCGCAGACGGTGTGCAAGGTGATGGCCCAGGTGGGCGCGGTGGCGGAGGCAGTGTCGGGGGCCCTGCTCGATGGCAAGGTAACGGAGGCGGAAGCCGACCTGATCGAGCGCGAATTCCATGGCGCGCTGTCGGCGCTGGGGGAGTGGCGCGAGCGCATTCGCCAGCGCGCCAAGATCGGCAAATAAAAAAAGCCAGCCTTGGCCTGTCGGCCGGCTGGCTAAGACTGTTTCTTCCTTTTGGGGCGAAGTAGTCGGGACAAGGCGCGCAGCTTATCCCGCTTTCGCTACCGCTTCATGACATTGCCTCAGCGGCTATCTTGCTCCCGGCGGTCTTCGCCGCGGCGTTCACGGCGCTCTTGCTGCTGCTGGCGTTGCGGCTGCGGCTGAGGATGCTGGGGCTGCATTTGCGGCTGCGGCTGCGGCTGCGGCTGCGGCTGAGGCTGGGCCTGCTGCGGCGGTGGCGACATTTGCGCCGGGCGAGACGGAGCCATCTGCATCTGCGGTGCTTCGCGGCGGCCACGGTCTTCGCGCTCGCCTCCTCCGAAACGCGGCTCATGGCGCGGCTGCTCCATGCGCTGCGGCTGAGGCTGGGGCTGCTGCTGCACTTGAGGCGGCGCAACCTGCAGTTGCGGCTGTTGCTGTGGTGCGGTGATGATGCCCGGACGGCGCTGCTCTTCGCGCATAATGCGGCCGCGCCAGGTATCGCGGTCGTCATTGTCGGTACGAGTCCAGTTCTGGCGTGGCTGCTGCGGCGGCGTTGTAAGCTGCTGCGGCTGTTGTACTTGCGGCTGCGTCTGCAGCAGCGGCTGGCGTTGCTGCTCCTGGCGCTCAGGGCCGCGCAAGTCCGGACCACGTTCGACGCGACGATCCTGGCGGTTGAAGCGGTCCTCCCGATCGCGGTTGAAGCGGTCGTCACGATCACGGTTGAAGCGGTCTTCACGGCTCGGCGGCGGTTCCTGGCGTTGCACGCGCTGCAAGCTGGAGGCCAGTACCGGCGGCGCGGTCATGACCGGGACGTTGCGCACATCCTGCGGCGTGATGCGTGCCCCGCTGGTCACCGAAATATGGCGGCCGCGGCCCCACTGGTCGCTCGGTAGGGCGGTTACGCCATCGCGGCGCCCGTCGTGGTCGCGGTCACGGTAGCGCTCATGCCAGCGTTCGTTGGTACGGTGGTTCCACATCAGGCGGCGCTCGAAATCCGACGAAACACGGTAGGCCGGCACATAACGGTCACGCGGGCTCAGCGGGTACCAGCCAACAGCAGGCCCCGAATGGCCCGAGCCGAAGCTCACACTCCAGTTGCTGCCGCCGACCCAGCCCACCAGCGCTGGCGACCATACCGCGCGGCCAATCACGCGGCCCGGCGTCCAGCACCAGCGGCCGCTCACCACGACCCAACGGCCATAGTGGAACGGCGCATAGCCCCACGGCGAGTTATCAACCCAGGTCCAGCCCCATGGCGAGATCCAGACCCAGCGACCATCGCGGTAAGGCGCCCAGCCAATCGGCACGGCACGCGGGAACCAGACTGTGCCGTATTCGCGGTCTTCGACCCAGTTACCGTAGTTATCCAGGTCTTCATAGCCGGTCATGTCGGCCGGCACATAGCGGGAAGCGACCAGGCCGTCATCGCGGCGGTCGCGGTTGGAAACCCAGTTATCGAAATCATCACGCCTTGCCAGCGCGGTGAAGATGTCGTCGCCGCGCACTTCCACGCGCTTGCCGGAACGGGCGGTCAGCATGGTGCCGGCGCCTTCAACGCGGGCGTTGCCGGCGAAGACATTGACCACGGTGGTGTCGGGGGCGCGCTCGGTGTCGACCCGGAAGGAGCCAGGTTCGGTGAGCGTAATGCGGGCTTGCGGCGTGAGGAACTCGAATTCATTGAGCATCGCCGGATCGCGTACGCGCACGGCAGCGGTACCGTAATTCAGTCGCAGCACCAGGCGGTCATCATCCAGCTCCTGCACCTCGAGGTCGGTGTCGCCGTCCAGGCGAATGGCGGTGGAGCCGACGCGGAATTCCGCACGGCCCCCGGAGGCGGTTGTCAGGTGGTTTTCGCTGGTGACCGGCCAGTTCATCAGGTTGCCGGATTCTTCTTCGCCGTTGACGAGCATGGTCACCCTGCCTTCGGTAACCGTTACCCGTCCCACCCGGGCGGGCGGATCGGCCATGGCAACCGAGGTCACTGCGACCAGCGCTGCCAGCATCAGGAACTGCACTATCTTGCGGCTCATTTCTATCTCTCCAAGGGAACGTCTGCGGCGTTTTTGTTTTTATATAACGCCTGAGTCCCCTTGGCGAGGACGCAAGTTACAAATAATTTCAAATAGGGGCGAAGCGCTGCACCTTTTGGCCATCCACCTCGATGATTTCGAAGAAAACTTCGCGCGGGCGGCACCAGATCGAGCCGTTGGCAGCCTTGTACACGATCATCGTACTGAGGTCGGATTCCAGCGTGGCTTCGCACACCAGGTCGTAAATGCCGCCTTTGTAATGCCGGAACTGGGTGGTCATGCCTGGGCCGCTCCGCGCTTGACGAAGAACAGTGCACCGCCGATAAACATCAGAAGGCCGCCAAATACGCGATTTTGTACCTTGATGGCAGACGATTCGCGGAAGAAGCGCTGCATCGACGAGGCCAGGAAGGCATAGCTGTGCATCACCACCAGGTCGATCACGCACATGGTCGCGGCGAGGATGGCCAGTTGCGGCAGCAGCGCCGCATGCTGGTTGATGAACTGCGGCAGCACGGCCACCATGAAGATAATGCCTTTCGGGTTGGTGGCATTGGTCAGGAAACCGATCATCACGCGCTTGCGGAAGGTCGGCAGCGCCTGGCGCGTAGCATGGACACCTTCGCCGGCGGCGACCTTGGCGCGCCACTGGCTGATGCCCAGCCAGATCAGGTACAGCGCGCCCACCGTCTTCACCACGCTGAAGGCGACTTCCGAGGCGATCAGCAGGGAGCCGACACCCGCGCCGGCAATCGCCAGCACCAGCAGCAAGCCCAGTTGCAGGCCGAGGATGGTGGCGGAAGTACGCTTCACGCCATAGGACAAACCATGCGACATTGACAACACCGCGCCGGAACCAGGCGACACGGCAATGATGCAGGCAGCGATGACAAAGGTGATCCAGGTGGTGAAAGTCATGACCGATTACCGACGAATAAAGAGTTCATTGTAGCGTTGAAGATGCCCGCTCGCTGCGGCGGCGTGTTAGATTGTCGATCCTGTAATTTTTCTTTGGAGTTATACGAAATGGCCGGTTCCAGCCTGCTTGCACTGATCGACGATATTGCCACCATCCTGGATGACGTGGCCGCCATGAGCAAAGTGGCAGCCAAGAAGACCGCGGGTGTGCTGGGCGACGACCTAGCGCTGAATGCGCAGCAGGTCGCAGGCGTGCAAGCCGACCGTGAACTGCCTGTTGTCTGGGCAGTAGCGAAAGGTTCGATGATCAACAAGGCGATCCTGGTGCCTGCTGCGCTGGCGATCAGCTACTTCGCTCCGTGGGCGATTACGCCCCTGCTGATGCTGGGCGGCGCTTACCTGTGCTTCGAAGGTTTCGTGAAGATTGCCCACAAACTCCTGCATTCGCCGGCGGAGGACGAGCAGCACCACAAGGAACTGGTGGATGCGAACCAGAGCGTTGACCTGGTGGCAATGGAAAAGGAAAAGGTCAAGGGCGCCGTGCGTACCGACTTCATCCTGTCGGCCGAGATTATCGTGATCGCCCTGGGCACCGTGGCCGCCGCGACCTTCCTGCAGCAGGTGACTGTGCTGGTCGGTATCGCCGTGGTGATGACCATTGGCGTGTACGGCCTGGTAGGCGCCATCGTGAAAATGGACGACGCCGGCCTTTACCTGAGCAAGCGCGCCGGCGCCGGCGTGCAGGCCTTCGGCCGTTTCCTGCTGACTGCTGCGCCCAAGCTGATGAAATTCCTGTCGGTGGCCGGCACGGTCGCGATGTTCATGGTCGGTGGCGGCATCCTGACCCACGGTATTCCTGGCGCGCACGATGTGATCCACCACGCGGCGGAAGCTGCCGGTTCGGTGGGTGGTGTCGGCCCCCTGCTGGCTGCCGTTACCCCGTCCGTGCTGGACACCATTGGCGGCGTCATCGCCGGCGCCATCGTGCTGGCCATTGTCACCTTCGGCAGCAAACTGTTGAGCGTGGTCAAGCGCTAAGCGCCGGCCCGGCGGCACACTGTCATTTTTAACAAGGAGAACCTTATGTCGACCCAAACCCGGCCTTCCGGCGCCTTTGTCGGCGCCTCCTGGACCGCCCTGCTGCTGGGCGCCGGCGCTTTCCTGGCCGGTCTGTGGAATGCCCAGATGGCGCTGAACGAGAAGGGGTACTACCTGACCCTGCTGCTGTACGGCCTGTTCGCCGCCGTATCGCTGCAGAAGTCGGTGCGCGACAAGGTGGAAGGCATCCGGGTGTCGAATATGTACTTCGGCCTGTGCTGGATTTCCACCGCGTCCGCCATCCTGCTGCTGGCTGCCGGCCTGTGGAATGCCACCCTGGCCCTCAGCGAAAAAGGCTTCTACGGCATGGCTTTCGCCCTGAGCCTGTTCGCCGCCGTGGCAGTGCAAAAGAACGTGCGTGACAGTTCGGCAACCCCGGCTGAAGTGGCCTGACCGGCCAACCCTGCCAGATTTGATCTACATCATTAAAAAAGCGCGCCTAAGTCCCTAGACTTATCCCTGTGATCTTGCGTTATGGCAAGAAAGTCAACAGGGAGCGCGCGATGCGTAAGAATTTACCGGTAACCAATCAGGAAGTAGAGCTGGACGAAGACCAGGCGATCGTCTCCAAGACCGACCTGGAAGGCAATATCGTCTACGTAAATCCTTACTTCGAGCACATCAGCGGCTACTCCGCTGCGGAGCTGGTTGGCCAGCCGCAAAACATCATCCGCCACCCGGACATGCCGCCGGAAGCGTTTGCCGACCTGTGGCAAACCATTCGCGCCGGGATCCCATGGACCGGCCTGGTGAAGAACCGCTGCAAGAACGGCGACTTCTACTGGGTTAAGGCCAACATCACCCCGATCAAGGAAAACGGCCGCACCATCGGCTATATGTCGGTGCGTACCAAGGCCGAACGCGGCCAGATCGCTGCCGCGACCGAGGCATACCGCAAGATCTTTGCCGGCGCCCGCGACATCCGTATCAAGAATGGCCAGATCGTGCGCCTCGGCCTGTCGAATGTGCTGGCACGCCTGAGCCATGTGTCGCTGGCCATGCGCATCTGGCTGGCCACCAGCGTTGTCAACGTGCTGCAGATCGCGGTCTGCATCGCCGCGCTGTTTGCCGACGGCACCAGCGACGTGACGCGCTGGGGCATCTTCGGCGCCACTGCGTTCGGCTTCCTGATCAACGTCTTCCTGTGGTACACGCTGCGCACCGGCATGCTGCAGCCGCTGGGCCGTGCGCTCGATGGCGCGCGCCTGATCGCGGCCGGCGACCTGACCGGCTCCTTCGATACCGACAGCACCGACGAAGTGGGCCAGTTGCTGCGCGCCCTGCAGCAGATGAATAACAACCTGATCGCCACCATCCGCGACGTGCGCTTCAATATCGATGCGATGGCGGTGGCAACCAGGCAGATTGCCGCCGGCAATTCCGACCTGGCCGGCCGCACCGAATCGCAGGCCGCCAGCCTGGAAAAGACCGCTTCCAGCATCGAGGAATTCTCGTCGACCGTGAAGGCCAATGCCGAAAACTCGATGGAGGCCAACACGCTGGCGGTCAGCGCTTCCGACGTGGCGGTGCAGGGCGGCGAGATCGTGTCCGAAGTGATTGCGACCATGGACGAAATCAATTCCTCGTCCCGGCGCGTGGTCGACATCATCGGCCTGATCGAAGGCATCGCCTTCCAGACCAATATCCTGGCGCTGAACGCAGCTGTCGAAGCGGCACGCGCCGGCGAGCAGGGCCGCGGCTTCGCCGTGGTGGCCGGCGAAGTGCGCAACCTGGCGCAGCGCTCTTCCGCTGCCGCCAAGGACATCAAGCAGCTGATCGAAATCTCGGTGGAGAAAGTCAGCACCGGCATGGAGCGTGCGCAGCGCGCCGGCGCGACCATGGACCAGGTGGTGAACTCGGTCAAGCAGGTCACCACCATCATGCACGAAATCTCCACCGCCTCCCGCGAACAGAGCATCGGCGTCGACCAGGTCAACCAGGCCGTCAACCACATGGACCAGGTGACGCAGCAGAACGCCGGCCTGGTCGAAGAAGCCGCCGCAGCGGCGGTCAGCCTGGCCGACGAAGCCGGCCACCTGCGCGACGCCTTCAGCCTGTTCAAATTTGAACGCACCCGTCACGCGCGCCTGACGGCTGTCAATTCGGCACGCGGCGCGCAGCAAACCCGCCAGGCGCCTAAACGCCTGGCAGCCTGATACCGAACGAGAAAATCATGAATACCATTGCAGAACCAACCGTACAGTTTGATGCAGAGCTGATCAGCCGCATGAGCACTTCCGGCCCGCGCTACACCTCGTACCCGACGGCCGACCGCTTCAAGCCGGACTTCAGCTACTCCAGCTTCCTCGAAGCACAAGCCAACCTGCGCATGCGCGGGGCGCGTGCACCGCTCTCGCTGTACGTCCATATCCCGTTCTGCAACGTGGTCTGCTACTACTGCGCCTGCAACAAGGTGGTGACCAAGGACCGCAGCAAAGCCGTCACCTACCTCGGCTACCTGAAACAGGAAATCGATATGCAGGGCAAGCTGTTCGCCGGCATGAACCGCGTGGAACAGCTTCACTTCGGCGGCGGCACCCCAACCTACCTGGACGACGACCAGATGGGCGAGCTGCTGGCCCACATGCGCAAGCACTTCGAGTTCGCGCCGGATGAAGAGGGCGAGTATTCGATCGAGATCGATCCGCGCACCGTCGATGCGGAGCGCATCCATACGCTGCGCAAGCAGGGCTTCAACCGCGTCAGCATGGGTGTGCAGGACTTCGATCCGGACGTGCAGAAGGCCGTCAACCGCATCCAGCCGGCCGAAGAAACCCTGGCCGTGATCCAGGCCGCGCGCGACGCCGGCTTCCGCTCGATCAGCGTGGACCTGATCTACGGCCTGCCGAAGCAGAGCATGACCACCATGCAGGCCACGATGGACAAGGTGATCGAGGCCAATCCCGACCGCATCGCGCTGTACAACTACGCGCACATGCCGCACCTGTTCAAGCCGCAGCGCCGCATTTCGGAAGACGAGCTGCCGACACCGGCCGTAAAGCTGGACATGCTGGCCCTGTGCATCGACCGCCTGACCAAGGCCGGCTACGTCTACATCGGCATGGACCATTTCGCCAAGCCGGACGACGACCTGGCCGTGGCACAGCGCCAGGGACGCCTGCACCGCAACTTCCAGGGTTACTCGACCCACGCGGAAACCGACCTGGTAGCGCTGGGCGTGTCGGCCATCAGCTCGGTGAACGGCACCTACAGCCAGAACGAGAAAACGCTGGACGAATACTACGCGCGCCTGGACGAAGGCCGCCTGCCGATCGCACGCGGCTACGCGATGGACAACGACGACCTGCTGCGCCGCATGGTGATCCAGATGCTGATGTGTAACTTCGAACTGTCGATTTCGGCGCTGGAACTCGGTTATCCGATCCGCTTCAAACAGTACTTCGCCAAGGAAATCGAGAAGCTGCGCGAATTCGAGCGCGACGGCTTGCTGGCGATTGAGGACGACTGGATTTCCGTGACGCCGAAGGGCCGCCTGCTGATCCGCAATATCTGCATGGTGTTCGACCGCCACCTGGCTGCCGACCGTGCTGCAGGGACGGCGCCGGGACAAGTGCATCCGCTGCGCTTCTCGCGCACGATTTGAGGAGTTCATGAACCTGCTGCCCATCCTGATTGCCGGCCTCGCCGGCAGTGTGCATTGCGCCGGCATGTGCGGCGGCATCGTCAGCGCGTTCAGCGTTG
>CAMLSG010000139.1 GCA_946482635.1 uncultured Duganella sp. | reverse complement strand
TCGTTCGCGACCGATTCGGGCAACAACATCATCAGCCTGAACAACCTCGCCAACGCCACCGGCACCACCACGGTGACTCCGCCGGGCGCCGGCCTGACGCTGGGCGTGTTCAAGCAGCTCGCCAACGGCAAGCTGGGACTGGGCGCGATTGCCCACGCCCTGGGCTCGGACGGCGACAGCAATATCCTGTCCACGCCGAACATGATCACGCTGGACAACGAAGTGGCGACCATCAAGGTTGGCCAGAACGTGCCGATCGTGACCGGCTCGTACACCAATACCGCCGGCACCGCCGGCAACCCGTTTACCACGGTGGACCGCAAGGACGTCGGCATTACCCTGAAAGTGCGCCCGCAGATTTCCGAAGGCGGCACCATCAAGCTGGCGATCTATAACGAAAGCTCGAGCATCGATACCAGCGTGACTTCGACCAGTGGCCTGATCCTGAAGAACCGCGTGATCGAAACCAACATCCTGGCCGACGATGGCCAGGTGCTGATCCTCGGCGGCCTGATCCAGGACGACACCAGCGACGGCGTGGAAAAGGTGCCGGGCCTGGGCGACATCCCGCTGATCGGCAACCTGTTCAAGTACCAGAAGCGCCAACGCAAGAAGACCAACCTGATGGTGTTCCTGCGCCCGGTAGTGGTGCGCAACCGCGAGCAGCAAATGAGCCTGACCGCGGACCGCTACGACTTTATCCGCGGCTCGCAGGAAGCCTCCAAGCCTGAATCGAGCATGGTGGTGCAGGACCTGGGCCGCCCGACCCTGCCGCAACTGGTCAACGGTGAGCCGAGCGGCGGCGGCCAGCTGGTGCGCCCGATTCCGCCGGCCCCGCGCACCGTGCCTGAACAGAAGCAACAGCAACAGTAAAAGCGAGCGATGACCAACCTCCTGCCCTACGCCTTCGCGCGCGATTACCTGGTGCTGGCCCAGCCCAGCGCCGAAGCCGAGCACGCGGTCGACGTGATGATGTCGAACGCCACGCCTGCTTCCGCGATCGCGGAAGTGTCGCGCCGCTTCGGCCGCATCAACCTCAAGCACCTGTCGCGCGCCGACCTGGAAGCGGCGATTGCCACCGCTTACGCCAGTGCCAGCGGCGACGCTTCGCAGGTGGCGGAAGAATTCGACGCCGACCTGGACCTGACCAAGCTGCTGCAGGACGTGCCGGCGATTGAAGACCTGCTGGAATCGTCCGACGATGCGCCGGTGATCCGTATGATCAATGCGCTGCTGACGCAAGCCCTGCGCGACGGCGCATCGGATATCCACATCGAGCCGTTCGAACAGACCTCGGTGGTGCGTTTCCGCGTCGACGGCGCGCTGCGCGACATCGTGCGCCCGCGCAAGGCGATCCACGGCTCGCTGATCTCGCGTATCAAGATCATGGCGCAGCTCGACATCGCCGAAAAGCGCTTGCCGCAGGACGGCCGCATCACGCTGCGCGTGGGCGGCAAGCCGGTGGACGTGCGTGTCTCCACTCTGCCGACCGGCCACGGCGAACGCGCCGTGCTGCGTCTGCTGGACAAGGAAGCGGGCCGCCTCGACCTGTCCCACCTCGGCATGAGCGAAAAGATGATGGGGCAGTTCAATAGCCTGATCAACCAGCCGCACGGCATCGTGCTGGTCACCGGGCCGACCGGCTCCGGCAAGACCACCACGCTGTACGCTGCGCTGTCCATGCTGAACAACACCTCCACCAACATCATGACGGTGGAAGACCCGGTCGAATACGACCTGCACGGCGTCGGCCAGACCCAGGTCAACGCGCGTATCGACATGACCTTTGCCAAGGCCCTGCGCGCCATCCTGCGCCAGGACCCGGACGTGATCATGATCGGCGAGATCCGCGACCTGGAAACGGCGCAGATCGCGGTGCAGGCCTCGCTCACCGGCCACCTGGTGCTGGCGACCCTGCACACCAACGACGCCGCTGCCGCGGTGACCCGTTTGCTGGACATGGGCATCGAACCTTTCCTGCTGTCCTCGTCGCTGCTTGGCGTGCTGGCGCAGCGCCTGGTGCGCAAGCTGTGCCCGAGCTGCAAGACCTTCGACGGCACGCAATGGAAAGCCGTGGGCTGCGAACATTGCGGCAATACCGGCTACCAGGGCCGCGTCGGCATCTACGAATTGCTGCAGACCGACGAACACATTCGCGCCCAGATCCACGACCGCACCTCGGAAGCGGAAATCCGCGTCACCGCCCAGCAGCATGGCGGCATGACCACCATGCGCGAAGACGGCGAGCGCTGGCTGCAGCAGGGCATTACCACGCCGGCCGAACTGCTGCGCGTGACGAAGGACTAAGCGATGCCGGCCTTCCGATATGAAGCCGTCGATGCGGCGGGCGCCACCAAGAAGGGCGTGGTCAATGCCGACAGCGCCCGTTCCGCGCGCGCCGACCTGCGTTCGCAGGGCCTGGTGCCGATCAAGGTCGACGCCATCGAGGCCCAGGTCGATGCCAGCGGCGCCACCTCGCGCCGCGGCTTCGGCGAAAAGCTCAGCACCGTGGAGCTGGCATTGTTCACGCGCCAGCTTGCCAGCCTGCTGGAAGCGGGCCTGCCGCTGGAGCAAGCCTTCACGGCATTGCTGGAACAGGCAGAACGCCAGTACGTGCGCGACCTGGTGGCCTCGATCCGCTCCGAAGTCATGGGCGGTTCTTCGCTGTCGGACGCACTGTCGCGCCACCCGCGCGATTTCCAGGAAATCTACCGCGCGCTGGTCGCGTCCGGCGAGCAGATCGGCCAGTTGTCGCGCGTGCTGTCGCGCCTGGCCGACTATATCGAACGCCGCAACGCCCTGGTGCAGAAGGTCAAGCTGGCCTTTACCTATCCGGCCATCGTGACCGTGGTGGCGTTCCTGATCGTGATCTTCCTGCTCACCTATGTGGTGCCGCAGATCGTGTCGGTGTTCGCCAACACCAAACAGAAGCTGCCGCTGCTGACGGTAATCATGCTGGCGATCTCGGACTTCGTGCGCAGCTACGGCTTCGTCGTGCTGGGCATCCTGGTAGCCGCGGGCTTCGTGGTGCGGCGCATGCTGCAGAACCCCGACATCAAGCTGCGCTGGCACACCTGGCTGCTGACCGCGCCGCTGTACGGCAAGTTCGAACGCAGCCTGAATACCTCGCGCTTTGCCAGCACGCTGGCGATTACCACCGGCTCGGGCGTACCCATCCTGCGCGCGCTGGAAACCAGCCGCGACACGCTGTCCAACGTGGCCATGCGCCAGCTGGTCGAGCAGGCCAGCGACTCCGTGCGCGAAGGCGCCAGCCTGGCCCGTTCGCTGTCGGCGCAAAAGCACTTCCCGCCGATGCTGGTCCATATGATCCGCGCCGGCGAAATCACCGGCGAACTGCCCGCCATGCTGGACCGCGCCGCCAGCGCGCAGGAATCTGACCTGGAGCGCCGCACGCTGACCATCGCCGGCCTGCTGGAACCGATGCTGATCCTGGCAATGGGCGTGGTAGTGCTGCTGATCGTGCTGGCCGTGCTGATGCCGATTATCGAAATCAATCAGCTCGTGCGCTGAACCTGGAGAATTGAATTGAAACGTTTGCCTTTGATCTGCAGTGTGGCCGCCGTCGCGGTGCTGTCTGCCTCGCTGGCCTACTGGGGCATGCAGCTATTCAAGCCGAAGCAGCGCCCGCTTGCGGCGGCGCCAGTAATGCAAGTGCCGGAAGCGAACATGGACGCGGCGCGCGGGCTGTTTGGCGGGAACACTGCGGTGGCGGTGGTCAGCAACTACCAGTTGCGAGGAGTGGTGGCCGATACGCGCGGCCACGGCAGCGTGGCGATCATTTCGGCTGACGGGCAGCCGGCCAAGGCGTTCCCGGTTGGTTCCGAGCTGTCGCCGGGCGTCAGCGTGAAGGACGTTCAGCCGCGCCATGTGATCCTGATGGAGGGCGGGGTGCAGAAGCGCCTGGACCTGATGAGCGACCAGGGCGTGAGCTCGAGCGGCGGGATTACCTCGCCGGTGGGCGGGCCGATGGAACCGCCGCAGCCCCCGCCCCTGGGTACGCCGGCACCGCCGCAACTGGCGCCGCCGCCGGTGCAGATGGCGCCGGCCCAGCCGCCGACCACTTCGGCCCAACCGACCGGTGGAGTGCCGCAAGCGCGATGAGGCGCTTGGTCTTTCTCCTGGCTTTGTGCGCGGGCCTCGCCTGCGCCGCCGAAAACCCGGAAAGCGGGGGCAGACCCAAGCCGGATTGGCCGTCCCGTCAGACCCCTGACACGCGGCAGTCGCTGGCGGGTGTCGGACCCAGTGGGTCTGACACCGGTGTACCGGTTTCCAAGCGCCCGAGAGTCGCCCTGGTACTAAGCGGCGGCGCGCGCGGTTTCGCCCACGTCGGCGTCCTGCGCGCCCTGCAGGAAATGCGCATCCCGGTCGACATCGTGGTCGGCACCTCGATGGGCAGCGTGATCGGCGGCGCCTGGGCCGCCGGCGCCTCGCTCAAAGACCTTGAAACCATGGCCGCCACCACCGACTGGGACAGCGTGGTAGCCGACCGCCCCGCGCGCGACGAGCTGCATTTCCGCCGCCGCGACGAAGACATCCAGATCCCCTCCCGTATCGAATTCGGCATCACGCGCAAAGGCGTGCAAGGCCCGCCGGGCGCGGCCAGCAATGCTGCGCTGGAAATGGCCCTGCAACGCCTGCTGCCGCGCGGCACGCGCGACCTGCCGGTCAGCCAGTTGCCGCTGCCATTCCGCTCGGTCGCCTCCGACCTGCTGACCGGCGAACTGGTGGTGCTCGACAACACCCCGCTGTTCCAGACCATCCGCGCCTCGCTGGCGGTGCCGGGCGTGTTCGCGCCGGTGCGCATCAAGGACCACCTGGTGGTCGATGGCGGTCTGGTTCGCAACCTGCCGGTCGACATGGCGCGCGCCATGGGTGCCGACATCGTCATCGCCGTCAACGTCGGCACCACGCTGGCGCCGGAAAAAGAGCTGGGCAGCGCGCTGGGCGTGGCCAACCAGATGCTGCAGATCCTGACCGAGCAGAACGTGCAGCGCTCGCTCAGCGAATTGCGCAAGGACGATATCCTGATTGCTCCCAAGCTGGATGGCATCACTTTCCTCGATTTCTCGACCTGGGAGAAAGCCATGGCCGCCGGCGAAGCGGCCGCGCGCGAACTGGAGCCGCGCCTGGCCGCGCTGGCACTGCCGGAGCGCGAGTACATCAGCATGGAAAGCCTGCG
This sequence comes from uncultured Duganella sp., assembly GCA_946482635.1. The sequence continues at coordinate 9,170 of CAMLSG010000139.1, read as the reverse complement.
CCTGGCGACGCCGGCCGACTCCGACCGTCCGGTAAAGCTGGCCAAGGTGCAGGTCCAGGGCGCGCGCGAAATCAATCCCGAAGTCCTGGAAAAGCAGTCCGGCCTGGTGATCGGCCAGCCGACCACGCGCGAGCAGGTGCGCCAGGCCGCCGTTGCGCTGTACGGCCGCGGCGACCTGGCGCGCGTGGAGACCGATATCGACGACATCGATGGCGAGCGTACCGTCACCATCCGCACCACGGAAGCCGAGTGGGCGCGCAGCCGCATGCGGGTCGGCCTGGAACTGGCCAGCGACTTCCGCGATTCGAACAATTTCGCCATCAAGGTGATGCACGTGCTGTCTGCGCTCAATCCGTGGGGCGGCGAATTGCGCACCGAAGGACGCCTGGGTAACGAGCGCGGCCTGGGCATCCAGTGGTGGCAGCCATTGGGCGCAGGCTCGCAATGGTTCGTGATGCCGTCGGCGCAGGTTGGCAGGATTGCCGGCGACATCTTCCAGAAGGAGCGGCGCATGGCGCGCGTGGCCTACAGCACGCGCGCAGCGTCATTTGCGCTGGGAAGGCAGTTCGGCAACTGGGGCGAACTGTCGGTCGGCGTGACGCGCCAGGCCAACTCGGTGCGGCCGCTGATCCCGCAAGACCCGACGATTCCGGTCAACCGCGTATACGACAGCAAGACCTTCGTCCGCTTCCGGGTCGATACGCTGGATTCGCTGGCCTTCCCGACACGCGGTACCCTGATTACCATCGGCCGCGAGCAAACGCCGGGCAGCGGCAAGAGCGTCGGCACCGGTGGCGTCAACTGGGGCGCGACTGCGCTGCAGGCTTTTGAATGGAACGACTGGGCCGGCCACGTATCGACGGAATGGGCCAAGGCGCAAGCGGGCGCTTCGCCGGTAACGCTGGGCGGCTTCCTGCGCTTGTCCGGCACGCCGACCGATTCGATCCAGGAACCGACCATCGTGCTGGGCCGCCTGGTGCTGGCGCGCCGCATCGCTGCGCTGCCGAGCGCCTTCGGCGGCACCATGCGGGCCGGGTTCTCGCTGGAGACGGGCGGCGGCTTCGACCGCGGCGTCAGTGCCACCGGCAAGGCGCTGAAGCAGGCGGGCAGTGCGTTCCTGTCAGTAGAAACCCGCTTCGGCCCTTTGTTCCTCGGCGCCGGCGCCACCCGCAGCGGTGAAGAGACTCTCTACCTCTTCCTCGGCCCGATCTGGTAAGCCGGCCTGATGAGAATTCAATAGTCTTATTGCAATATTGTTTGATAGACTAGATTGCTTAGGGGTAATTTATCCCTGCCATCGTGTTCGTGTGGGAAAGGAATCTATTTTGAAAAGCAAGCTTTTAGCGGTAGCCGCAGTTTTCTTCTTCATTTGCCAGGGCAGCGCCATGGCAGCCGAGTTTGTTGAGGACGTAAGACAGTTCCGCGCAACACACAAAGATGCCAGCGCAGACATTTCCGAGATTGCCAGAAAATATATCGCAGCCGGCCAACCGCAAGAAGCGGTCGAGCGGTATCTCAAAGCCCGGAAGTTCAGCTTGAATTACCAGCCGGCTGCGGCCGGCAAGGCGCAGACGCTAGTGGCCGTCCATGCTGGAAAAGGGCCAGGCATCGGATTTCATGACGAGATCCGGGTCATCGTCACTTTTGAGAATGGCCTGGCCACGAGCGTCAACAGCAGGTTGATTTATCGCGCACTGTAATTGCCGGCGCAGGATTGGCGGCAAGGCTCGGATCGCGGCGGGGCTATTCGTCGTCGTCGCCGGACAGCTTCTTGTCGATCAGCTTTTTGGCAGACTGGCGGTCGGCAGTGGTGCGGTTCTTGTCGTGCGGGCCTGCTGCGCGCGCCTTGGCCAGCGCCGCAATCGGATTGCGGGGCTTGCCAAAGTTTTGCGAGGGCTCGACGCGGATCCGCATCTTTTGCCGCGTCGCCAGCTGCTTGTTAGCCATTACAGTACGTAGCGTGACAGGTCTTCGTTGACGGCCAGCGCATCCAGCCGCTGGTTCACATAGGCTGCATCAATCGTGACGGTCTTGTCGCCGGTTTCCGTCGCCGTGTAGGAGATCTCTTCCAGCAGCTTTTCCATCACCGTGTACAGGCGGCGCGCGCCGATGTTCTCGGTGCGCTCGTTGACCTGGAAGGCAATCTCCGCCAGGCGGTGGATGCCATCCGGCGCAAATTCCAGGTGCACGCCTTCGGTCGCCAGCAAGGCCTGGTATTGCTTGGTCAGGCAGGCGTCGGTACTGGTCAGGATACGCTCGAAGTCCGCGATCGACAACGATTCCAGTTCGACCCGGATCGGGAAGCGGCCCTGCAGCTCGGGAATCAGGTCCGACGGCTTGGCCAGGTGGAAAGCGCCCGATGCGATGAACAGGATATGGTCGGTGCGCACCATGCCGTACTTGGTGTTGACGGTGGTGCCTTCTACCAGCGGCAGCAGGTCGCGCTGCACGCCGGCGCGCGACACGTCGGCGCCGCCCACTTCGGAGCGCGAAGCGATCTTGTCCACCTCGTCCAGGAACACAATGCCGTTCTGCTCCACGTTGGCGAGCGCTTTCTTCTTCATCTCATCTTCGTTGACCAGCTTGGCCGCTTCTTCGTCGAGCAGGAATTTCATGGCTTCCTTGATCTTCACCTTGCGCGCCTTCTTGCGGCCGCCGCCCATGCCGGAGAACATGGACTTGATCTGCTCGGTCATTTCTTCCATGCCGGGCGGCGCCATGATTTCCATGGTCGGGCTTTGCTCGGCCAGTTCGATCTCGATTTCCTTGTCATCGAGTTCGCCCTGGCGCAGGCGCTTGCGGAAAGTCTGGCGCGTGGCGTCGTCCGTGCGCGGCTCGGCCGAGGCGTTGGCAAAGCCGAAGTCGCGCGGCGGCGGCAGCAGGATGTCGAGGATGCGGTCTTCGGCCGCATCTTCGGCCCGCGCGCGCACCTTGGCCATTTCCGACTGGCGGGTCTGTTTCACGCCGATGTCGATCAGGTCGCGGATGATGGTGTCCACGTCGCGGCCCACGTAGCCGACTTCGGTGAACTTGGTGGCTTCCACCTTGATGAACGGCGCATCGGCCAGCTTGGCCAGGCGGCGCGCGATCTCGGTCTTGCCGACGCCGGTCGGGCCGATCATCAGGATGTTTTTCGGGGTGATTTCATGGCGCAGCGGTTCTTCCACCTGCTGGCGGCGCCAGCGGTTGCGCAGCGCAATGGCGACGGCCTTCTTGGCCTTGCCCTGGCCGACCACATGCTTGTCGAGTTCGCCGACGATTTCTTGAGGGGTCATGTTCATGCTTGGTCCAGGGTCTCGATGATGTGGTTCAGGTTGGTGTAGATGCACAGCTCGCCGGCAATGGTGAGCGACTTCTTCACGACGTCGGTGGGGGACAGGTCGGTGTTCTCGATCAGGGCCTTGGCGGCCGACTGGGCATAGCTGCCGCCGGAGCCGATGGCGCCGATGCCGCCTTCCGGCTCCAGCACGTCGCCGTTACCGGTGATCACCAGGGTGGAATCCTTGTCGGCCACCAGCAGCATGGCTTCCAGGCGGCGCAGCACGCGGTCGGTGCGCCAGTCCTTGGCCATTTCCACCGAGGCACGCAGCAGGTTGCCCTGGTGTTTTTCCAGCTTGGCTTCGAAACGGTCGAGCAGGGTGAAGGCGTCGGCGGTGCCGCCGGCAAAGCCGCACAGGACTTTGTTCTGGTACAGCTTGCGCACCTTGCGCGCCGTGCCCTTCATGACGATGTTGCCAAGCGTGACCTGGCCATCGCCGCCGATCGCGACATCGTTGCCGCGACGCACGCACAGGATGGTAGTGCCGTGAAATTGTTCCATGTTAATACCTTTGTTGGGGATTAACGCGGTACTTTGGGGCCGAAGCCCCAAAATTCAACTGATCAGTACTTGTGAGGGAAGAGCCGCGCTATATCAGCATAGCCGAGCAAGCGCATCAGTGCAGCGACCAGATGGTTCAGGTCGCGGAACTCGATCCGGCGGCCGCCGCCAGCCAGTTCAGCCACCTTGCTTTGCAGGGCGCTGGCCGCGCCGAATTCCATGCGCGCCAGGCGGCCGCAGTCGAAGACCACCGCCTGGTTTTCGCTGGCATAGGCGTCGATCGACGCCAGCAGCTTGTTGATATCGCCCTCGATCACTGCCGGCAGCATGAAGCGGTCGGAAGCGGCTGCCGTGGCCTGGCGTGGAGCATTGGCAACTTTCTTTGGCGCTACGAAAGGTGGCGGCGACACTTCGAAGGTCACGCAATAGTCCATCGAGGACTCTTCGAACTCCTTCTCGCGGTTCAGCAGGCGCAGCAGCTCAAGGTAGAGCAGCCACGGCGCTTCGCCGCCATCGCGGTTGCCGATGATCAGGATATCGCGTACCTGGTCGGCCAGTTCGGCGGCGCCGACCACGATCAGGTCGCGGTCGCCGGAATCCACTTTCTTCAGGGCCGTCAGCAGCAAGGCGCAGCCGTCCGGATCGACGCCGTTGACGCGCGAGAAGTCCAGGCGCAGCGGCTGTTTCTGGTCCATGCTGTCGAGCCGTTCCAGTTGCGCTGCAACGGACGCGTTCAGGATGCCGGCCAGGCCCAGGGTCGGGGTCAGCCCGGCATAACCGCGCGTTTCTTCCTGCGTCTTGCCGTCGGCACTGGCCGGCGGTACCCAGGACGGCGGCGAGGTTTCGTACTGGCTGGCATAGTCGATCGATACGTTCTCGAACGCTTCCTGCCGGCCCAGTACCTGGTAGAGGTCGAACAGCATCCACCACACGGTGCGGTCCTGCGCCGAATCGGGCAGGCTGCCGAGCAGCATTTGTTCGGCCACTTCGGACTGGCCATTGGAATACAGGATCGCGATCTCTTCCACGATCGGCGCGCTTTCGGCGGCCGCCGCTTCGAGCGGCATATCCTCGTCGCCCAGCAGTTCGGTAGTGTATTGGTCCAGCAGGGGCAGGGTGGCGCCATCGTTGGCGGCTGCGGCCGAGGCTGGCTGCAGCGTGCGCGGCTTGCGGGCCCAGGCTGGTTCCGGTTCGTTGAAGATGTCCGCTGCCATCGCCGCCTCGATGGCGTCGATCTTCATGGCGGTGGCACGGGCGATTTCGCGTTGCAGGTCCGACTGTTGCGCGCGCTGGCGCTCCAGTTCGCTGTTCGCGGCCAGGCGTGCAGCGTCCGCATCGTCCGTTTCGACGGTGCTTTCGTCAACCTTGCCTTTTTTGAAAATGGAGAACAGTCCCATAGGATCAGTAGTGTAGCCCAACGGAAAATTATAAGGGCGTACCGTACGTGTAAAGAAAAGAAAAAAGCACGCCTAAGCGTGCCTTTTTCTCGATTTGTGGCAGATCAGTCGCCGTACAGCTTCTGTTTCAGCTCACGGCGCTGCTGTGCTTCCAGCGACAGGGTCGCCGTTGGACGTGCGATCAGGCGTGGAATGCCGATCGGTTCGCCGGTTTCCTCGCAATAACCATAGTCGTTATTGTCGATCGCTGCAATCGACTGCTGGACCTTTTTCAGCAGCTTGCGCTCGCGGTCGCGGGTACGCAGTTCCAGTGCGTGTTCTTCCTCGATGGTGGCGCGGTCGGCGGGGTCCGGCACCAGCACGGTTTCGCGCAGGTGTTCGGTGGTTTCGCCAGCGTTCTTCAGCAATTCTTTTTCAAGGTTTTGCAGCTTGTTCTTGAAAAACGCCATCTGTGCCGGATTCATATAGTCCTTGTCGCTCATCTTCAGAATTTCTTCTTCGGTGAGCAGGACTTCCGCGGCGGGGGTCGATTTATTTGCTTTTGTCATGACTTCGCTTACCTTCGATACGACAGAGTTTTCAAATTTCTGCTTGGGTGGCGTCAAAAAAAACGCCTTAGTTTATACCAAACATTGTTCAAGGCCAGTAATAAAGATGTCTTTTGGGAGATTTTTGCCAATAAACACCATTTTGCTTGCCCGTGTCTCGTTTTCGCCCCATTTTGCACCCAGGTCGCTGCCCATCAATTGGTGTACGCCCTGGAACACTACTTTCCTTTCTGCGCCCTGCATCAACAATACGCCTTTGTAACGCAACATGCGAGGACCGTACACATCAACGAGACCGCCCAGGAATTCGTCCAGTTTGGCCGGGTCGAACGGGCGTTCGCTCTTGAACACGAAGGCCGCGATATCGTCGGTGTGATGGGCATGGTGGTGGTCGTGATGGCCACAGTGCTCGTCATGCACATGGCCGTGCTCGTGGTCATGGTCGCAATGCTCGTGGTCGTGATCGTGCTCGTCTTCGGCCAGGAAGTCGGGGTCGATTTCCAGCTTTTCATTCAGGTTGAAGCCGCGCAGGTCCAGCACCTCGGTCAGCGGCGCCTTGCCGAAATCGGAACGGCTGATCGGCGCGCGCGGGTTGATGCGCTTCAGGCGCGCGGTCAGCGCGTCGACGGCGGCCCCGTCCACCAGGTCGGTCTTGGACAGCAGGATCTTGTCGGCAAAGCCGACCTGGCGCTGGGCCTCTTCGTGCTCGTCCAGCTGCTGCATGGCGTGGCGCGCATCGACCACCGTGACCACGGCGTCGAGCATGTAGTTGGCGCCCACTTCCTCGTCGATGAAGAAGGTCTGGGCCACCGGGCCTGGATTCGCGAGGCCCGTGGTTTCGATGACCACGCGGTCGAAATCGATTTCGCCGGCGGCGCGGCGCTTGGCCAGGTCGCTCAGGCCGACGATCAGGTCGCCGCGCACGGTGCAGCAGATGCAGCCGTTATTCATTTCCACGATTTGCTCGCGCGATTCCTGCACCAGGATTTCGTTGTCGATATTTTCCTGGCCGAATTCGTTCTCGATCACGGCGATTTTCATGCCGTGCTCTTCGCGCAAGATGCGGTTCAGCAGCGTGGTTTTGCCGGCGCCAAGAAAGCCGGTCAGGATGGTGGTTGGGATCATAGCCATGGTGTTACTCGCGTGCTCGCTGCATTTGGAATCGGTCGATTATGCCGGAATTCTGGAAATGCTGGCAAATGGGCAAACTTGAGCAGGATCAAGTTCCCGGCTATTTAATTTTAGCCCTCGGATGGGCCTTGTCATAGACCAGCGCCAGGTGCTGGAAATCCAGCGCGGTATACACCTGGGTCGAGGTAATGCTGGCGTGGCCCAGCATCTCCTGCACGGCGCGCAGGTCGCCCGAGGATTGCAGCACGTGCGAGGCAAACGAGTGGCGCAGCATGTGCGGATGCACCGCGACTGGCGCTCCGGCCTTGATGCCGTGCGCTTTCAGCCGCAGCTGCACCACGCGCGGGGTGACGCGATTGCCGCGCTCGTTGACGAATAGGGCATTGCTGCCGTCGGCCGGCGCCGGACGCACAGCCAGCCAGGCTTGCAGGGCAGCGAGGGCGGCGTTGCCGACCGGTACTCGGCGCATCTTGCTGCCCTTGCCGGTCACCACCACTTCAGCGTTGTCCAGTTCCAGCCAGCCCAGGGAAGCGGGCTGGCCGTCGCCGGCCTTGCGGAATTCGCGGTCCAGGCCTGCAAGTTCGGACACGCGCAGGCCGCTCGAATACAGCAGTTCGAACATGGCGCGGTCGCACAGGCGGGCAGGTGCGCCATCTCCTGCGCTCGGTGCACTGGGCGCCACCAGCTGCACCGCATCGTCCACCGACAGGGCTTTGGGCAGGGTCTTGGCGCGCTTGGGGGCGCGCACCCCTTCCACCGGGTTGGAAGCGAGCGTGCTGTGCTGGCCCAGCCAGGCGAAGAAGCCGCGCCAGCCGGACAGCTTGCGTGCAATGCTGCGTGCATCCAGGCCGCGGCCATGGAGCTGGGCCGCATAGCGGCGGATATCGAAGTGGGTCAGGGCGTCCCAGGCTTTGCCGTCGGACAGGGTGGCCAATTCGCGCAGGTCGCGGCCATAGGCGGCAACCGTGTGCGCGGACAGCTTGCGCTGGGTGGCCAGGTGGGCCAGGTAGGCGTCGGCCTGTTCCAGCTTGCCGGCGCCGCTCATGGCATTACGCCAGCAGGGGCGCCAGGGCGACGCTGGCGGTTTCGCCGATGTGGACCAGGAAGTCGGTCGCCATCAGGGAGGTGAAGCGTTCCGGGTCGGGCGAGCCCATGATCAGCAGGCCGAAGGCTGGGCCTTTGGCGGCGGGCTTGCGCAGCGGCAGGATCACGACCGACTTGATGTGCTCCGCATCGTCCAGCCAGCGCACGGCTTCGAAATCGTTATTGCTGCCGCAGTAAGGCGTCATCAGGCTGTTGGCGAACAGGCGGGCGTCTTCCGACACGCCGCTGGCAAACCATTCGCTCGCATATTCCGGCGCTACGTTGAACAGGCGCAGGGTGGCGGCCGGCACGTGGAAGCTGTCGACCAGGCCTTGCACGACGGCGTGCGGCACTTCGGCATCGTCGCGGGTTTGCAGGATGGCCTGGTTCCAGCTGTGGAAGCGGTTGGCGATGGCGGCGTTGGCCTCGGCATGGCGGGTCAGGTCGGCCATGCGCAATTCCAGCGCTTTATATTTGTCGCGCATGACTTCCATCTGGCGTTCCTGCAGCGAGACCGCGCGTCCGGTCAGTGGGCTGGACAGCCTGACGTCGCCGAGCAGGTTGGCGTGTTCTTCGAAGAAGTGGGGATTGTCGGCCAGGTACTGCGCGACGATTGCGGAATCCAGGGTGTCGGTCATTGTTGATGTCACATCTATGTTGCAGGCGTGGACATTTTAACCGATCCAAACCGGTAAACCAGTGTCAGACCCAAGGGTCTGACACTGATTCACCGGGTTTAGAAGTTGTGGTGAATACCCAGCGCGTAATGGTTCTGGTTGGTATCCACGATCGCAGTCGAAGTCAGCGGCAGCTTCTTCTGCGACAGGTCGAGGTACAGGTACGTACGCGGCGACAGGTTGTACTCATAGCCGACCGAGAACTGCTTGGTCTTGAGCTGGCCATCCGGGTCTTTCTGGCCGTAGCCGATCAGGAACTTGCCCGGTCCGACGTTGTAGTTCGCACCCACCATCCAGGACGTGATGCCGTCGTTGGCGGCAAGGATGTGGCCCAGGTCCTGCTTGCCATAGTTGGCCATCAGCTTCAGCTCAGGCATAGGACGATAGTAAGCGCCGATCGAATGCCATTTTACTTCGGTGGCGTTGCGTTCGGTACCGGCATAGATCGCCCACGCCGGGGTGGTGCCCGGCGCCATATAAGTAGCGCTGACCGAGTACGGATAAGCGCCGGCCA
>CAMLSG010000138.1 GCA_946482635.1 uncultured Duganella sp. | reverse complement strand
CAGCAAAGCCTCCAACTGCTCCGCCGGCATCGGCCGCGCAAAGTAGTACCCCTGCATCACATCGCACCCGGCATCCGACAGGAACGCCACCTGTTCCTCGGTCTCCACGCCTTCCGCCACCACGCTCATATTCAGCGAATGCGCCATCGCAATAATCGCCTTCGCGATCGCTGCACCATCCCCCGGCACCGCATTCACAAAACTGCGGTCGATCTTGAGCTGGTCAATCGGGAATCGCTTCAGGTAAGCCATTGACGAATACCCCGTCCCAAAGTCGTCGATGGAAAGATGAATGCCCGCTGCCTGGATCTTGTGCAGCAAGGCGATATTGGCGTTCACATTCTCCATCAGCACGCCTTCGGTAATCTCCAGCTCCAACAAGCGGGGTGGCAGGCCTGTCTCCATCAGCAAAGCCTGCACCTCATACATCAGCTGGACGTCCTTGGTCTGGCAAGCGGACACATTCACCGCAACGTGCTCGATGTCATCCATCAGCCCCGCCTTGCGCCATGACGCAGCCTGCCTGATCGCCATCTGCAGCACCCAGCGGCCCAAAGGCACGATTACGCCGCTTTCCTCCGCCACCGGAATGAACTCCGCCGGGCTCACCATGCCGCCCAAAGCCTCGCAATGCCAGCGCACCAGCACCTCCATGCCGCGCATGCGGCCGGTGCGCACGTCGATCTGCGGCTGGTAATGGAGCGACAGCTCATTGTTCTGCAAAGCCTTGCGCAGGTTGGCCTCCAGCGCCAGGCGCTTGCTGGCCCGCTGCGCCATCTCCGCATGGAAGACTTCATAGGCATTCTTGCCCTTGTTCTTGGCGTGGTACATGGCGATGTCGGCGCAGCGCACCACGGCGGCCGCATCGGGAGCATCCTTCGGATAGACGCTGACGCCAATGCTCGCGCTGACGAAGAGCTGGTGGGTTTCGACCATGAACGGGTCGGCCAGCGCACGCAGGATCTTGCGCGCTACCTGGTCCGGCTCTTCTTCATCCTCGGCCGGCTCCACGATCACCACGAATTCGTCGCCGCCGATGCGGCAGATGATGTCCGTACTGCGCAAGGTTTGCCCCAGCCGCTGCGCCACCTGGCGCAACAGCATGTCGCCAATATCGTGGCCCAGCGTGTCGTTCACGACCTTGAAGTTGTCGAGATCGAGCAGCAGCATGCTGACGCTGGTCTCCTGGCGGTCCGCGCGCTTCAGCGCGTGCGCCAACTGGTCGTTGAAGGCATTCCGGTTGGGCAGGCAAGTTACGGGATCGACGTGCGCCAGCACGTGCAGGTTCTGCTCTGCCAGCGCCACGGCTGCGCGCATGCGCCGCACCAGCAACCAGGCCAGCGCAAAGGAGCCAAGGGTCGCGCACGCGGTAAATGCAGCAAATGCCAGCGAGCGGCGGTAAAGCGGCAGCAGCGTGGCGCGAATGGCGACGCTGCCGATAAGTTTGCGGTCGACCGTGATCGGTTCCTGCACCTCGATATAGTCCATGCCGTATTCGTGCAGGGATTGGCCGGTCTCGCTGACTGGCATTTCGGGCACCGGCGCGTTATTGCGCCGGAACTGCGCCAGCGGCGTACTTCCGACGATGATGTTCGCGCTCTGCACGCTGGGCGAAGCAGACAGGCCGCTCAGGATTTCCTCCGCTGCGCGGGCGTCGCTGAAGAGGAGGGCGGCGGTGCTGTTGTTGCCGACGATACGGGCCTGCACCTGCAAATCGCGCAGCAAGGTGCTGCGCAAGGCCATGAACTGGAACACCACCATCAGCATGCCGGCCAGGCACAGGGCGGCGCCCGCCGCCAGCATGGTGGAGCGGACTACCTTGCTGCCAATTGGCAGCAGCGCGGTTTTGGCGCGCGACTTCATTGCACACTCCTTGCCAGCCGCAATAGCTTGGAACTGAGGGTCAGGCGCGCCTGGCGCACTGGCACCAGGTCCACGTCGAAACCCACGCGGCGATTGTCGATACCAAAAGAAATCATGGCGCCGTTGGCGCCAATGATCCTGTCGTCTGCCACCGTCAGCACGCTGCTGGTCGCCAGGTCATTCTTGAGCAGCGACCAGCGTTCGCGGTCCTGCGCGTCCAGCACCAGGAGGTGGCAGGCCGCGAGCTGTGCGCCGCCCGGCGCCGCCGGCAGTGTGCGCACCGAAACGCGGTGCCCGTTGACCTGCTTCTCCTGCAGCCCGGTCAAGGCGGTCAGCAAGGCGTTGCCCTGGAAGACGCACAGGCGCAACGGCGCGCTGGCGGGCAGGGTGTCCGCAGGCCATTCCGTGAAAAGGGCAAAATTGTACAGGATGGCCGCTTTCAGTTCCGCCTCGTCCGCGCCCGCAGGAAGCTGGGCGCGAGCGTATTCGCTCGCGGTGACCAGCAACAGCAGCAGGGCGAAGAGTTGGCGCATCATCAGTAGGCCGCCTTCAGCTTGAGGTAGACGCGGCGGCCGTCCTGTTCGATGGAGCGCTGCAGCAGGCCAAGCGAGGAAGGATCCGCATAGCGCCGGTCGAACAGGTTCTGAATGCCAAGCGAAGCATCGAAGTGGCGCGTCAGGCCGATGGTGAAGAAGTTAATGTTGGCAAGCATGAAGCCCGCGGCCTCGCCGCCATCGAGCAGCCTGCGTGCGCCCACATACTGGCCTTCGGCACCAACATGCCAGACACCGGCCAGTCGCCCGGTAGCATTGAACTTGGCCAGCCAGCGCGGTGAATTGACTTCGCTGATGCCGCCCGAGACGGTCTGCCGCGAAACGCTGGCTCTCAGTCTCGCCCCGTTCTTGAAGGTGCGCTCATACTCAAGTTCTATCCCGCGCGCGCGCGCGCGCCCCAGGTTGCGGAAGATCGGCAAGCCGAATTCTTCATCTTCGACTTCGGTCACCAGGCCGGAAGCCTGATTGGTATAGGCGCTCAGCGTAATGCGAGCATTGGCGCCCAATTGCCTGGCCAGCGAGAGTTCATGGTTGCGGATGCGTTCGCGGCCAAGATTGGGGTTAGCCAATTGACCGCCTTCGGTGTCGATACCGTAGAACAGTTCATAGCTGTTAGGCGTGCGGAATGCGCTGCCGTAAATTGCCTTGGCTGTTGTTTCCGGCGACAGTTCGGCAATCAGGGCCAGGCGCGGATTGAAGACGCCGCCAGTGCTGGTTTCGCGGTCGTAGCGCAGGCCAGCGTTGAGAAGTATGCCTTTCGCCAGCGTGATTTCGTCCTGCACATAGATGCCGAAACGCTTGCTTTGTGAACGGTCATCCAGGTAGCTGACGAATGGCTCCGTGTCGAAGTTCTGCTGCAGCACGTCGTGGTTGTACTGGTAGTCCGCGCCAACGACGACCTTGTGCGACTCGAGCAGTTGCAGGAACAGGTTGACGTCCGCTCCCCACCACTTCGCGCGCGTCCGGTCCATATTGATGGTGCCGAAAGGATCCTGGTTGACAAAGTGTCCGTCATAGAGGTACTCGGAATGGTAAAGGCGCGCCGAAAGTTCGCCATGCAGCGGCAGCATCGAATTGCGGTAGCCGACTTCCGCCATGCGCAATTCATCGATCGTCAGCCCGCCAGCAACGTTGAATGGCTGGCCGTAGGAGGCGGTAGGCATGCCTTTGGTACGCTTGCCATCGATCAGTGCCAGCGACCAAGCGCCGTATTGGCCTCGCGCGAAGAAGCGCGAATAGCGTTCCCAGTCCAATCCCTGCGCAGTGCCGCCGAATTCGGGGAAGTAGAGATCGCGGCCATCGCTGAGGCCACGGTTTGCAGCCAGCAGAAGTTCCGCATCTCCGTTGCGCCAGCCATAGCTCGCGCTGCCCGACCGCGTGCCTGCCTGGCCGGCTTCCAGCATTGCGCGCGTTCCCTCAAGATCTGGAGCGTGGCGCGTGATGACATTGATCACGCCGAAGAAAGCGTTGGTGCCGTAGATCGACGATCCTGGCCCCGGCACAAACTCGATGCGATCGACCAGTTCAAGATCGAGCGGAAATTCGGCGCCAAGCTGCGCCTGGTCGAACACAGGATCGTTGATGCGCGTGCCATCAATCTGCAACAGGAAGCGCGTATTCAAGTCTCCCGGCCGCAGGAAGCCGCGCGCCCCGAGATAGCTGTAGCTTCGGTCGTTGCTGGTGTACAGGCCGCGAATGCTGCGCAATGCATCGGCGAGCGTGCGCCAGCCGTACGCACGGATGTCAGCCGAAGTAAGAACGGTTACATTCGAAGGAGCTTGCGTCGCCTTTTGGTTAAAGCGGGAGGCGCTGAAGACCTCCATCGACATCAATTGCTCAAGCGGCAAAGTGGTCAAGTCGGCATCTTGCGCGCATGCGTTTGCCGCCGCGAGCAGCAAGACTGCCAGCGGCCTGTAGCGAAGGCCTTGCAGTGCTGTGATTCTCATCCCGATGGTTTGCTTTTTTAGGTGTGTTCACATGGTGGCATTGCCCTGCGGGAATGTACAGCGCAGCAGGCAACACCAGCACTTTTAAACAACAACCCTTAATTGTCGAGCAACGCCCGCCAGGCACTGGGCGCTTGGCCCGCCAGCTGCTTGAAGGCGCGGCGGAAAACCGCCTCGTCACTGAAACCGGTTTCAATCGCCGCGCGCCGCAAACTGACGTTCGGTTTTGCCAACAGGCGCTTGGCTTGCTCAATGCGGCATTGAAGAATGTACTGCACCGGCGTGACGCCAAGCGCCGCGCTGAAGCGCCGCGCCAGGTTACGCTGGCTCATGGCGATATGGCGCGCCACGTCGTCGGGCGTAATGCCCGCGCAGCTATGTTGCTCGATATAACGCTGTGCGGCTTGTATGCGGGCGTCATCGTGTTCGTGATGTCCACTCGCGACGCCGACGTCTGCCAGCTGGCGCGCCGAGTTGGCATAGCGAGCAAATTTCAGTGCAGCTTTTTCGCCGTGGAAACGGCGAACCAGGTGGGCACACGCGTCAATGGTAGGCGTGATGCTTGCCGCCGTAATCAGCCTGCCATCCACGACGAGCGGCGATTGCGGTGACAGGCGTACCTCAGGTCGCGTCGCGGCGATTTCGCGCCGATCCGCCAGGTTGCAAGTCGCATCGCGCCCATCTAGCAAACCTGTTTGCGCCAGCAATCGCACGCCGCTTGCTGAAGCCAGGATGCAGCCGCCAGCCTCGTAATGCTTGATGATCCAACGTATGAGGGCAGGGCTGGCGGGCACGTCGCCGTAGAATGACGGCAGCACCAGTACGTCGGCTTGGCGCGCGTTGCGCAGGCTGCGCTCCGGCAATAGCGCTGGCCCGGTGAAGGAACGCACAGGCTGCATGGTTGGACCGACGAGAGCCACATCGAACATTGCAGCAGCGTGCAAGTCAGGTTCGCGGGCATTCAAGGTGCCAGCCACCGCCAGCAATTCGCGGATCAGCATGACGCCACCCGCCCAGCAATTGTGGTCGATGTAGATGTTTGTCGGGATGGCTGAAAAAGTATGCTGCATGGCGAATAATGTACCACGTCGGGATATGCGCAGCGCTAGGATGATCTCATGAACATCCTCTCCTACGTCAACAAGCAGGAACTACGGGCCTTCACCACAGCCGACAACTGGCGTGCTTCAGGCGTAGTGATCGTCAACGTGGCGCTTGTCGCCGCCGGCTTTGCGCTGCCAGCACTGTGGCATCATCCGGTCGCCTGGATCATCGCCAGTGTGGTGTTGGCTGGCCGTGCGCTCGGCTTCGCGATCCTCACGCACGATGCCGCCCACCTGAATTTCTTCACTTCGCGCAGAGTGAACCAGTGGATGGGGAAATGGGTTTTCGGCGCCTTGCCTAACGTGCCTTACGCAGCCTACCGCCGTGGCCACCTGGAGCACCATCGCACAGCCGGCACTGGCGCCGACCCGGATCTGGCATTCGTCACCGGCTATCCTGCCACCCGCGCCAGCTTGCTCCGAAAATTGTTGCGCGACATCTCCGGCGTGAATGGCGTGAAAGGGATTGTCTACCAGTTCCAGCCAACCGACCGCGGAGCGCTGTATCCAGTGTTCTTAATGCACGGGCTGATCTTCGCCGCACTATGGGGATTAGGTGTGCCCGAGGTCTACGCCTGCTGGTGGCTTGGCCAGCTATTTGTCTTCCCGCTGCTGCTACGCCTGCGCGTAATGGGCGAGCATGGCGGCGTCCCCGATCATATGGACCGCGACCCACGTCGAAACACAGCGACCACATTGGCAGGCCCGCTCGCGCGCTTGCTGGTTGCTCCCAACTTCGTCAACTACCACGTTGAGCACCACTTGGCCGCAACGGTGCCGGGCTACAAACTGCCTGCGCTGAATAAGGTACTGCGTGAGCGCGGTTACTTCGAAGGCACTGAATGCCTGGCTACATCCTATTGGGCCGTGATCCGCCGATGTACGGCCACAAATGGAAGCGCCGCGGCACGCCGCACAAGCGGCGCCCGCGGCGCTTTGGACAACATGCGTTGAGGCTACTTTGCCGGCTCGGCGAGCGGCTTATCTTTTTCAACCACGTAAACGCTCACAATGGTCATAGGTACTTCACCCAAATTACGCGCGCTGTGAATTTTGCCAGCGGGGATTACAAATGCTTCGCCGGGCTTCAATCTTCTCACCGGTTCGGCATCAATTGACAGTTCACCATCGCCTGAAAGCACGTAGCCTATCTCGTCACCATGGTGCAAATGGCGCGGAACGCTCGCCAAGGGCTGAAGTTCGACCTTCGCAACAATGGCTTCATTAGCCGGATTAGCAACGCTTGCCTTGGTGATCAGCGTTCTCGAAAAGCCTGCTGTTTGTCCGAAGGAAGAATTGAACATTGACACCAATACGCAAAAGACGGAAAGGCGAAGTACCTTCATTGGCTTGCCCCGTTAAGTTTGATTAGAGGCGAGGATCGTGATCCGGTTCCGGCTCGCATTCCAACATGGCGACATTTCCTTCCATTGGAGGATTGCGTGGATCGTTATCGACCTCTGGGTCAACCAAAAATTCTTGCTGGTCCTTATTGGTGAACTTGATTTTGATGTTGAATGTTGCCTTTGCGGTATTTGCATCACTGAAGGTGACCAGTTTTCCACTCTCACTAATACTCGGAACGCTAAACTGGTTGTTCTGGTCTGGTACGACGGACAGCTTTTTGAATTTGACGTCAGCCGGTGTTGGATCAACCAGTTGATAGTTAATCACTGTATCTGGCTCTGTGACCGTCAAGCGGTCGGGAGTAAACGTCGTGTCGTAAGTAACGTTTCCTTTTGCATCCCTTTTTGGTACGGCCGTAACTTGGACGTTGAGGAATGCAGTTGGGGCTTGTTCTACAGTAAGATCTTTCATGATTCCCTTTCTCAGCGTTTATTGAGGTACTTCGAAAAACGAGGATGGTTATAAGCCATTCTCTGAAGCTTAGTCCTGGCGACTGCTGCGCCGTTTAGGTCACCTGCGCAAACAGCACTTTTCAAATATGGTGCGAGGATGGCTGGGTCGTTGGTATGACTAATGAAGGGCGCCAGGACTCTTGTCGCTTCTGCGCAGGAGGCTGCCCCGTCTATCGAATTCTTTGAAAAGGTCAACAGCTCGCCTCTGTTCGTCAGATGTTCCGCTAAAGTTGCCGCGACAACCGCCTCATTCGGATTAGCCGTCAGCGCCTCACGCTGTATATCAATATGCTTATCGAGCAAGCTAAGTGCTTCGGAAGACCGCCCAGCTTGAAAGAGCATTGGCGCTAAGTGCAATGTGATACTTTCAAGAAGCCCTTGAGTTCGGGTATTTGCGGGATCCTTTGACGCCTCTAGCTCCCATTCTTTCCTGAGAACTTCCATTTTGCTCACATCCGAAGCGCTTGGTACTTTGACCTCTAAACCGATGCGTTGAACCTGGACGTAACCAAGGTTGAGTTTCCATTTTTTGTTGCTAGGATCTTGGGTAGTCAATGTAGTCAGAAGCGCTTCTGCCTGTTTCAGGTGACTAATCGCGTCAGATTCTGCTCCAAGTAAGGTTTCGGTTGTAGCGCTATGCCACATTGCATTAGCCAACCTGTACGTCCAAAATCCGTCGTTAGGAGAGATCTTATGAACGGAAGTAATCAGCGATTCTTCCTCTTTGAACAAAGCAGCCGCAGCATTCAGTTGTCCCAGCGTCTTCTTGGTTTCGGCGAGCCATGAAATGCTATTTGCCAGATCGGCTTTGGACTTCTTGTCACTTGGATTGGCCGCTAGCGCTTTACGTTTCAATTCAACTGATTTCTCAAAGGCCTCTGCGGCAAGTTCGACGTTGCTTCGTTGCGCGTGAATGCTTCCAATATTGCTATAAGCATAGGATTGCTCCATCCAAGCTTCAGGATCTGTCGGGTGCGCAACGGCCATACGATCACTGTATGTAATGTATTCGTTCGCGTATGGCAGGGCTTTATCCCATTGCTTACGGTTCGCGTAATACTGAGCAAGCCAGAACGCATTGGCGCCTAGGTCTTTAAGGAGAGTTTTATCGGTGACCGTCTCATTGTCTTGAAGTCGAAGGATTCGACGTGCAGCAGCCAACGCTTCATAGGCTTTTTCGGAATCTGAACGAGCAGTGTTCACTTCAGCGATTACCTGCAATGCTTTGGCGCGCTGGTTCAGTGCAGTTGGGCTTTCGAGCAATGAGTCACTGGACGAAAGGTAGGTAAGCGCTTTACTGCTTACGCTATCCAATAAGTCAAGCCGTCCGAGAGGACGTAATTTCTCTGCAAACTCCCCTAGCATATATCCCAATAATTCTTCCGCTTCGACGCGATGCTGTTCCGCGTCGCCCTGCGCTTTGCGCGCCATCACGCCCAGGACGGCGGAGATGATCGCGAGAATAGCGATTAAAGAAGTGATCGCAAATCGGATCCGTTCACCACGCCTGGCACGGAACATCGACGTGCGAATAAATTCGCTTTCAATCGGAGCCAGGGAGAAATCGCTTAGCGCCAGCAAACCACTTGCCTTTTCAATCTGGCTACCCGGCGGAAGTAGCAAATCACTTGCTTTGCCGGCATCGGACCATCGTTTCGCCTCACTGGTTAGCTGTGTACGCAACTTCAAAGAGTTGTGGAACTGTTCAATCCAGTCCGCGACCCGAGGCCAACGGCGCAACAGAGCTTCGTGCGCGACACCGAAGCTAGGCACATCTCCGGAAAGTTCACTTACAAAAAGGCGGGCTTCAATCATTACCCGCACAAGCTCTTTTTCGTCTTCACTTCGAAGCATCGACAGCGGACTGCGGCGTGATGTCACTGCAGAGTGGTCTTCGCCCACGTTGACTAAGAGTGAAAGGACGCGAGGCAAGGCAGCGATTTCATTTACGCTGAGAGCTGAAACTACTTGCTCAGCACGTACGCCAACTGCACCTTCGATACCGCCCAATTGGTTGTAGACCGCGAACTTGAGCATTCCATCATCGCCCCGCTGGCGGTATAACTCGTTCAACGTGTACTGCAAAAGTGGCAGCATATCGGGATTCCCGCGCGCAGCATCACAGAGCACGTCGTCGAGGCTTGCGCCTGTCTTTTCGTCTAGCTCGAACGATAAACTGGCTGCCAATGCCGGTTGTCGGACTATCTGGGCGATGTCAGCGCCATCGGGCGGAAGCACGTCGAAGTGGCCGTTGCGTATTTTCAAGGCTAGCAGAACTGGCTGGGCCATCACTTCTGGATAGAAGTCATTGCGACAAGCCAAAAGCATCAGCAGGCAATTCGATTTTGCCAAGGCTTCAATAATTTCCAAGAAGCGGTCGGCCTCGCCAGATTGGGCGCGGAATACGGCCTCGAGGCGGTCGATGAATACGCCAACCGAGGTGCGGGGACAGCCGCGCTCGCGCAGTTCGGCAGCTACGGCATCGGGATCAGATGTGAGGCGTTGACCCAGGCTGTCGGCGCTGGCACCGGGGAAGAGTGGCTCGCCGTTGATCTCGGCATCAATCAGGGCGCCGGCCAAAGCTTGGAACAGGGTGCCGCTGCCGAGGTCGGCGCAATCAAGGTAGACGGTGCTGGACAGGCCGATTGGCTCATCCGAGCGAATGGCGCCTGCCATTAGTTGTGGGAGCAGGCCGGCGCGGACCAGAGAAGTCTTCCCGGACCCGGAAGGTCCGAGGATCAATGCCATAGGGCAACCATGTGCCGCTTGGGTCAGGACCAGCTCACGCAATTGGGCAGTTGCCTGCACCCGGCCGAAAAAGATGGCGGCGTGGTTTTCCTGGAACGCTTCGAGGCCACGGAACGGCGAGCCGCCTTCCCAAGTTGTCGGAGGGGGCGCGGCCAGGGTCACAACCGGGGCGATCGCGCGGTATCCGCGCTTGCGGATGGTCTCGATATAGCGCGGGTCGGTGGTCGAATCGCCGAAGGCGCGGCGCAGTTGGGTGATGGCCTTGTGAACGGGGTTGTCGCCCAGCTCGTTGCTTCCCCAACAAGCCTGCAGGATCTCTTCCGCTGGAATTACCGCCCCTGGGTGGCGGCAAAGATAGCGCAGCACCGCCATCACGCGCGGCTCGAGCTGCGTCTTCGCATCCCCATTGCTGACGATATTGGCTTCTGGACTGACCAACCAGTCGCCGAATTGAAACTCCATGGCTTGTCCAACCTTCTTTTTATATGTCTCTTATAAATCAATGACTTGCAAACCTTCCGGAGCATTTCTTCCGGTCCGGAAGGTTTTCTTCCGGCCTCCGGAAGGTTGCCGGAAGGCGGCGGAAGGCTTTTTTTCTTACAGTGCAGTCATTGCCAAACGGCCAAATCTTAACATTCTTAAAAGCAAAAATGGTCACAACTAAAGCGGTATTTTTTGAAATCGGCTCCGACACCACGACTTCGGTGCAACAGCTGTCTGCCAGCTGGTTCACGTCTGGAAAGTTTCTGGAGAGCACGATTGACGCCATGCGGGCCACCGGAGAATTTCCTAACGACATCCGTTACGGGAGCATGGAAGTGGGCAGCCTGGCCCTCGGCGGCGAAGGCGAAGACCGTGCCGAGTTGCGTCCGGTCGAGATCCGCTATGACTCCGCGGCACCAACTACTGCCCAATTGACATTGACTTTTGCGTCGGGGAATTTGCGCTTTTACAACGCTTACGGCCGGCGCGACATCCTGCGTCAACCGGTGGCCGGTTGGCGCCTGGAGTTCACCGCAGCGGTGAATGAATACGGCGGACTGGTGCTGCAGGCGGCTTTGTGTGACGTGGATAAATCCCATTTGCCATGCGACAACGGTCCGCTGAAGGAGTTCTTTATTACTGCGGTCGGCCACTGGCTGCGCAGCCAGGCACCCGCGGTGCTCAATAAAACGGCAATGCGCCGCGCGGTGATCGGCCGTGAAAGTTTCCTGCGCCAGTACATTTACCCGATGGTGGTCGAGAAACTGCAACGCCGCCTGGACTCGCTGCCTGATTATGTGGCATCGCGTGATGGCGTGGCCCAGGTCAACCCACAGGAATGCCAGAACGAGAAGTCGGGTGTCGAGGCGACCCTTTGCAATGGCGAGCGGGCGCGCTTCATCCGCAACAGCAATGGCTGGACCTACCGCGACCATGTGCTGCTGAACTGGCAGGAAGCCAACCGTACTTTGCACGACCGCGAGTCGGAGCAGGACCTGCAATGCATGGTGACCATGGGTCGCCAAGCCGGTACTGATGGCGTGCAGCGTCCGACCATCGACATCAGCAGCGTATTGGGCCGCTATGAGTGGGACAGCGTGAAGCAGGAACTGCCGCTGTCGCGCCAGCGCAGCTATATGGGCAAGGCCTGGGCGCGCGCAACGCTGCAATGGTCGCTGCGCCTGCAATGGCAGGTCGAGAATGGCCGCGTCGGCGTGGCCGCGCTGGCGCGCAAGGGCGTGCCGGCGACCGATGCAGGGACTACTGGCATTTACGTGGTGTCCGACCCGCTGCCGCACCTGCTGAATGTGCAGCGCATCAACCTGTGGTGGGAAGGCAATGCTGCCAGCCTGGCCTCGGTTCAACAGGATATTGCCGGCTTCCTCTCTACGGCTACGGGCGACATGTTCGCTGCCGTTGCGGAGGGGCTGGCCCCAGGGCGCAAGCTGGGTTGCCGTGACTTGCGCATCAACGAGTCTGGTGACATAGAGATTGAATTGGGGGAGTAAAGCATGTCTGTGCTGATGATGTCTGTGCCGGTGGCGCAGGTCCGGAAATGGGGCGGCGCCTGTGCGTCCGGCGCCTTGAGTTATGCAGCGGCGCGCGTGGCGCGCATCGTGCTGCAACGCGAACCGATGGCGAGTGAAGCGCTGTCGTGGACTACCTTATATAGCTGCCAGGGAGAAGCGGTGCGCGGCCGCGCCGAGCTGGCACTGCATCTGCTGGCACGCCCGGAACTGGCTGAGCTGGATGTGAAAGAGCGCCTGCTGCGCGCCTATAACGCAGTATTCGATCGTTACGATGCGTCGGCGCCGGCAGACATGGCTTATTGGCGCAGCCAGGTGACATCTGGCCGCGAGCTGCATGCGCTGGTGCGGCAGGAACTGGTGCCCCTGTACGAATCGGGTTACCGTTCCAGTCCTTGTGCAGCGCCGGCACTGGCGCGCTCGCCGCTGTTCGTGGTGCGTGATGCTGCCGGGCTGCCGCTGGTGTTCACGGTCGGCGCCAATCGCTCGCTGTATTTGTTCCGCCGCACGCCTTTCGGGCGCTGGTCGCAGACTGACCTGAGTGGCATGCTGCCCTTGAACCAGCCGGGCAAGGTGCAGGCCGTCGACGTGCAGCAGGCGCCGGATGGAACGATAGCGCTGGCGCTGGCAGTCGCACCCTGGGGCAGCGGCGGCGGGCCGACCCTGCATGTGGCAGTGGGCATCCCCAATCACCTCGACGAAGCGGGCTGGGTGGAGACGCTGCGCGGCATGGCGCCGCGCCAGGTGCCGGAAGTGGAGGACGATGTCACGCGTATTTCATTCGGCTTGCTGCAGTCCGGAGCTGTGCCGATGGTGCTGGTGACGGCGACGAATACCTGGTATTTCAATGCCTCGGTCGAAGGCCCGCTGACGGCATGGGAGGATCAGGAAGGCATGGACCCCGTGGCTACAGCAATTGGCAGTTATCGGGTGCCGGGCGCCTGGCGCTTGAGCGATACGGCTTGCGGTCGCACGCTGCGTTTTCACAGCTTTGCGCGCGCTGCGGCGTGGGGCATTGCGATCGACTACCAGGGCTTGCCGCGCCGCGCGACCAGCTTGCACCTGGCTCCGTCCAACGTCCCGAATGTGCCGGATGTATTTGTGGCAGGTGAAAGCATCGTGGTGTATCGCGGTGGGCAGTCGGTGCCGCAACCGGTGGCCAATATTGGCGGCGCTTGCGTGGTGTGGAGCGAGTCCAGTGCGGCTGGAGAGTATTTGGCTTATGGCGATGGCGCGGGCGGGCTCTGGATGGTGTGCCGGAAGCAGGGCGGCCGTTGGGGCATGCCTGTACCGATTGCAACCACGCTGGTGATGGCCGCGTTGATGGCGGCGCCGAACCACGGTGGCGTGCACGCCATCGGCGTGACGCCCGGCGGCGCGCTGGCTTGGCTGCGCTTCAATTCCGACGGCGCCCAGGTCGGGGCGGAAGAAATTACCCAGGCAGCGGTGTGGGATGACGAAGCGCAGGATGTGCAGCGGGCGGCGCGGGTGGCGCGCAGCGTAGCCTAAGCTTTGTCGCGCGTGAGGAGCGCGTCGACGATGCTGGCGATCCAGCAAACAAGCAGGATCCAGCCTGCCGCGGAGGCGCCGGGCACGATGCTGGCCTTGGTCAGGCGCTGGGCGATGAGGACAGGGTCGGGCGGCAGGGCGCCGCTCAGCGCTTCATTCATCAGCATGGCGGTGGCTTTCCACAAGCCGTACATCAGCCAGCCGAAAGCTGCCAGCGCTGGCAGCATGTAGACCAGGCCGCGTACAGGGCGCTTCAGCACGAGCAGTTGGCCAAGGCCGGGAAAGGCGAGGCCCGAAAACAGGGCTGCTTTATTAGATTGCTTCATTCGGTTTCCATTAAAAAAACGCCGGCACCTCACGGTACCGGCGTTTTGCGTTTCAGGCAAGCGTGCGCTTATGCGTAGTCGCTGACTGGAATGCAGGCGCAGAACAGGTTACGGTCGCCGTATACGTTGTCGGCGCGGCCGACTGGCGGCCAGTACTTCTGCTTGCGCAGGGACGGCACTGGATACGCTGCCACTTCGCGGCTGTACTTGCGGTCCCACTTGTCGGCCAGCAGCACTTCGGCAGTGTGCGGCGCAAACTTCAGCGGGTTGTCCAGCTTGTCGAACTCGCCCGATTCCACTTTGGCGATTTCGGCGCGGATGGCGATCATGGCGTCGATGAAGCGGTCCAGTTCAACCTTGGACTCGGATTCGGTCGGCTCGATCATCAGCGTGCCTGGAACAGGGAAGCTCATGGTCGGTGCGTGGAAGCCGAAGTCCATCAGGCGCTTGGCCACGTCTTCGTTGCTGATGCCGG
>CAMLSG010000137.1 GCA_946482635.1 uncultured Duganella sp. | reverse complement strand
GCCAGGATCTCGCTCAGGCCGGCGCCATGCAGGCCGCGGTGCTGCAGTGTCGTGATCATGGCGTTGATCAGGCGCTCACGGGTGGTCAGTTGGGTGTTCATGCGGTTTACTCTATAGACCGGTCGGTCCAGTGTCAAGAACGGCTTGCGCACCCGGTTTCAACTCTGCTTGCTCCTTGGTAAAATACTTCTTTGGGCGACAGCCTAGCTTTCGAGACTTGCAAATGAGCCAACATTTTTCCGGCAGCCTGTTCATGGTTGCTGCACCATCCGGCGCCGGTAAATCTACGCTGGTCAATGCCCTGCTGGCACAGGAACCAGCCATCAAGCTGTCGATCTCGACCACCACGCGCCAGCCGCGTCCGGGCGAACAGCATGGCCGCGAATACTTCTTCACCACGGCGGAAGACTTCCGCAAGCGTGCCGCCGAAGGCGAGTTCCTGGAGTGGGCCGAAGTGCACGGCAATTACTACGGCACCTCGCGCATCTTCGTGGAAGAGCAAATGAAGGCCGGCACCGACATCCTGCTGGAGATCGATTGGCAGGGCGCGCGCCAGGTCAAGAAGCAGTTCCCGCAAGCGGCCGGCATCTTCATCCTGCCCCCATCGTTCGCGGCGCTGGAAGAACGCCTGCACAAACGCGGCCAGGACGAGGTCCACGTGATCAACCGCCGCCTGCTGGCGGCGGGCGGCGAAATCGCCCACGCGCCCGAGTTTGAGTATGTTATTATCAACGAAGAGTTCCCGGTCGCCTTGTCGGAGCTAAGCGCGATCGTCCGATCGGCCCGTTGCCGGTTTGCGCAACAAGCCGCCCGCAATGCCAGGTTGATGTCCGAACTGGGCATCCACGCCGACCACGCAGAATAATTACCGACGCATCAAGTACCGCATTTACCCAGGAGTTAAGCATGGCCCGTATTACTATTGAAGATTGCCTGAAGAATGTCCCTAACCGCTTCCAGCTGACCCTGGCAGCCACCTACCGCGCACGCCAGCTGCTGCAAGGCCACACCCCTAAGGTCGAAGCCAAGGACAAGCCAACCGTCGTCGCCCTGCGTGAAATCGCTGCAGGCAAAGTAGGCCTGGAAATGCTGAAAAAGGTCCCTATGTAAGCTGGGAACCTTCTTGTTCCCGATATGAACCTGACTTCCGCAGATCCCAACATCAGCGAACAGCCCGCACGGCGGGCACGGCGCCCGGCTAAGCAACAGCCGGGCGTTGACGTTTCTGCACCATCCGTTTCCACTTCTGCACTGGCGGCGCCGACCGTGGCCACTGGCGTCGCGACGATTACCCACCTGACCGAAAAACTGTCCGAGTACATGGGCGAGGCCGACCTGAAGAAGGTCAAGGAAGCCTATCGCTTCTCGGACGAGATGCACCTGGGCCAGGTACGCAAGTCGGGCGAGCCGTATATTTCGCACCCGATCGCGGTGGCCGAGATCTGCACCGAGTGGAAGCTGGACGCGCAAGCCATCATGGCCGCGCTGCTGCATGATGTGATGGAAGACCAGGACGTCAAGAAGGACGAGCTGATCGAGCGCTTCGGCGCCCAGGTGGCGCACCTGGTGGACGGCTTGTCCAAGCTGGAAAAAATCGAGTTCCAGAGCCAGATCGAAGCGCAGGCGGAAAACTTCCGCAAGATGCTGCTGGCCATGGCCTCGGACGTGCGCGTGATCCTGATCAAGCTGGCCGACCGCCTGCACAATATGCGCACGCTGGAAGTGATGGTCCCGGCCAAGAAGCGCCGCATCGCGGCCGAGACGATGGAAGTGTACGTCCCGATCGCGCACCGCCTTGGCCTGAACAACATCTACCGCGAACTGCAGGACCTGTCCTTCTCCCACCTGTACCCGGTGCGCTACCACGTGCTGTCGAAAGCCGTGAAAGCAGCGCGCGGCAACCGGCGCGAGGTGGTGTCGAAGATCCTCGACGCGGTGAAGAACACGCTGTCCATGGCCGGCATCGAAGCCGAAGTCTACGGCCGCGAGAAAACCCTGTACGGCATCTACAAGAAGATGCGCAACAAGCACCTGTCGTTCTCGCAGGTGCTGGACGTGTACGGCTTCCGCGTCGTGGTCGACAGTTTCCCCAATTGCTATGTGGCGCTGGGCACCCTGCACTCGCTGTACAAGCCGATGCCGGGCAAGTTCAAGGACTACATCGCGATCCGTAAGCTGAACGGCTACCAGTCGCTGCACACCACGCTGATCGGCCCTTACGGCACGCCGGTGGAGTTCCAGATCCGCACCCAGGAAATGCACCGCACCGCCGAATCGGGCGTGGCCGCGCACTGGCTGTACAAGAGCAACGACGCCAACATCTCGGACATGCAGCAGCGCACCCACGCCTGGCTGCAGTCGCTGCTCGACATCCAGCAGCAGACCGGCGACTCGGCCGAATTCCTGGAGCACGTCAAGGTCGACCTGTTCCCCGATTCGGTCTACGTGTTCACGCCGAAGTCCAAGATCATCGCCCTGCCCCGCGGCGCCACGCCGATCGATTTCGCCTACTCGATTCACACCGGGATCGGCGACCACACGGTGTCGGTCAACATCAACGGCGAAGCGGCCCAGCTGCGCACGGAACTACGCAACGGCGACATCGTCGAAATCGTCACCGATCCGAACTCGCGCCCCAGCCCGACCTGGCTGTCGTTTGTCCGCACCGGCAAGGCGCGTTCCGCGATCCGCCACCACCTGCGCACCATCAACCTGCCGGAATCGATTGGCCTCGGCAAGCAACTGCTGGCGCAGGCACTGGATGCGATCAGCGTGCCGGGCGAACTGCCGCCGCCGCTGATGGAACGCCTGCTGAACGAATCGTCGGCCAAGTCGATGGAAGAACTGTATGCCGACATCGGCATCGGCAAGCGCATGGCAGCGCTGGTCGCGCGCCACATCTTCGGCCTGCTGGGCGGAGAATCGGCCAGCGCGCCGATCGAGCACACCAGCTCCAAAGAACTCGACCCCGTCACGATTTACGGCAGCGAAGGCGTATCGGTGCAGCTGGCGCCATGCTGCCTGCCGATCCCTGGCGACCATATCGTCGGCCAGTTGCGCCGCGACCAGGGCCTGCAGGTGCACACCGGCGACTGCTCGGTGGCCAAGCGCTCGAAGCAGAAAGAGCCCGAACGCTGGATCGCGGTCAAGTGGGGCACGGAGATCAACCGCCGCTTCGACAGCCGTATCCGCCTGATCATCAACAATGAAAAAGGCATCCTGGCCAGGGTGGCCGCCGAAATCGGCGAAAGCGACGGCAACATCACCTTCGTCGGCATGGATGAAGACCGCGAGCACGTGCTGCACCAGCTGCGCTTCACAATCCAGGTAAAAGACCGCGTCCACCTGGCAGCATTAATCCGCAACGTACGAAAAGTGGCAGGCGTCAACCGCGTCACCCGCGAGCGCGCATAGCGGGTCTGACCCTTGGGTCAGACCCTGGTTTACCGGTTTTACGCAGAGCAAAATCGTTCTGCACAGCAAACCGAATCCGCTGCAGATCCTTTTCCTCCAGCGGAACGTCAAACAAGGCCCTATACGCCTGCCGGCGCGCAGCACCATCACCTCCCAGTCCTAAGAAGACAGGGTGCGGCGTTAAAAGAGAACTCTCCCTTCCCTCTGCATTTGCCCGATAACTGGACCATTTATACGCTGCAGGCAATTCCACCATTCCAGCTCGCACAGGGTTGAGTTCAATGTAACGCTGGCATGTCAGCAAGTACGCGTCGCTATCAATCTGCGAGGAATGGTAGCGGCCATCCCACATCGTTCCTGTACTGCCATGGCGCAAATGGACCCAATGTGCCGTCTGTTGTGACAAATCCTTCATGAACATTGACTGCGCGTTTTGCGCATGAACAGTTAGCAGGATGTGGACGTGGTTCGTCATTAGCACATACGCATGCAGGTCGCAGCGGTACTTCTTACCAAGACATTCCATGAGTTCCAGGTACCGCTGGCGCTCCTGATCATCGTGGAAACAAGTGCGACGATTATCACCGCGCTGAACTATGTGCAGGCAACTTCCGGCGGGGTAGTTACGTAAGGGACGAACCATTTTGCGCTCCTTAAACCGGTAAACCAGGGTCCGACCCAAGGGTCGGACCCGCCAGTTCAAAGGATAGCGATGTGGCGGGCGTGGACTTTGTGCGGGCGCAATCGCCGCCTATTCGTAGCGCAGGGCTTCGATCGGGTCGAGCTTGGCGGCCTTGGCGGCGGGCAGTACCCCGAAGATCACGCCGACGCCTGCGGAGAACATCACCGACAACGCCACCGCCCACCACGGCACGTATGCGCCGGGGAAGTCGGGAATCACGCTGGCGATCGCGTGGCCCAGCCCGTAGCCGAGCAGGACGCCGATTGCGCCGCCCAGCATCGACAGCGTCACCGCTTCGATCAGGAACTGCATCAGGATGTCGCGGCTGCGCGCGCCGATTGCCTTGCAGATCCCGATCTCGCGCGTGCGTTCGCTGACCGAAACCAGCATGATGTTCATGATCCCGATTCCGCCCACCAGCAGCGCGATGCCGACCACCCCGCCCATCACCAGCGTAACCGTGGTGGTCACCGTCTCAAAGCTCTTGAGGAACTGGTCGGAGGACTGGATTTCAAAATCATCCTTCTGGTCCGCATGCAGGCGATGCGCTTGCCGCATCACCGTGGCAATGCGCGCCTTGAGTTCTTCGGTGCGGCCGATGTCGCTGATCGATACCGTAATCGACATGCTCGGCTTGCGCGTGTTGCCGATGACGCTTTGGCCGGTGCGGAACGGTACCAGCACCTGGTCGTCCTGCGACATGCCGAGGATTTCGCCCTTCTTCTCCAGCACTCCCACAATCTTGAACCATTCGCCCGAGAACTGGATGAACTCGCCCAGCGGATTGTCCGGCAGGTGCAGCAGCTCGATCATTTTTTCGCCGATCACGCACACCCGTCTTGCGCTCGCATTATCGGACTCGCTGATGAAACGCCCAAGGCGGGGATAGCTGCCATTCACTTCCATGAAAGCCGCCGTAACGGCCAATTGCTGGCGGCTGGACGCGGTCTGGTTGCCGTAGCGGATTTCACCGCCGGGAAACATGAATGCCGGGCTCAATTCGCGGATGCCTTCCACGTGCCCGCGCAACTGTTCGACGTCTTCGAACTGCAGGTAATTGATCTTGCCCCGCATGACGTCCTTGAAATCGTTCTTGGCGTGCACCGTCAGCGCATTGCCGCCCAGGCCTTCGAACTGGCGCGTGATCGATTGCGACAAGCCCTGGATCAGCGAAATCACGGTGATCACCGACGCCACGCCGATGATGATGCCCAGCGACGTCAGGAAGCTGCGCATGCGGTGCGCCCGGATTGCCGCCATCGCCGAGCGCAGCGCTTCGATAAAGATGTACATCGCCTACCCTCCCGCCACGCGATGGTCGGACAGCACGCGCCCATCCTGCAGCCGCACGATGCGCTGGCATTGTTCCGCGATGTCAGGTTCGTGGGTCACCATCACGACCGTCTGGCCGTTGCGGTGAACGTCCTTGATCAAGGCCATGATCTCGCGCGTGGTGGCCGAATCCAGGTTGCCGGTCGGTTCATCGGCCAGCAGGATCGATGGTTTGCCAACCAGCGCCCGCGCGATCGCCACCCGCTGCCGCTGGCCGCCGGACAACTCGTTGGGCCGGTGGTGCATGCGCTCGCCCAAGCCTACGTGCTCCAGCGCTTCGCGCGCCATGCGCTTGCGTTCCGATGGCGGAATGCCGCGATAGATCAGCGGCTGCGCCACGTTATCCAGCGCTGTGTGGCGAGGCAGCAGGTGGAAGCTCTGGAAGATGAAGCCGATTTCCTCGTTGCGCACCTGGGCCAGGTCGTCGCTGGCCATGGTCGCCACGTCTTTGCCGTTCAGGAAATAGGTACCTGCGCTTGGCCGGTCCAGGCAGCCGACGATATTCATCATGGTCGACTTGCCGGACCCGGAAGCGCCGATAAACGCCACCAGTTCATTGCGCTCGATGTGCAGGTCCACGCCCTGCAAGGCATGCACGGTCTGGTCGCCCATCTGGTATTGCTTGGTGATGCCGGTCAGCGTGATCACGGCTTGCTTCCATCGGCAACCTTGAGCGCCTTGGACTCCGCCGCCTTGGCCTTGACTGCCGTCCCTTCACGCAGGTCGCGCAAGGTGCGCGCCGGCCCCACTGCGACGGTCTCGCCAAGTGCCAGGCCCTTGGTGATCTCCTGGTTGCTGTCGTCCGACAGGCCCAGTTCGACAGTACGTTTTTTCGCCACGCCATCGACAATCGCGTAGAC
The DNA here is from genome assembly GCA_946482635.1 of uncultured Duganella sp. Next base: position 8,132 of record CAMLSG010000137.1, on the reverse strand, counting down.
ATAATTACTGCGCTTGCCTTTGCCTTCCGATGCCTCGGTCAGTTGCACCGCCTGCAAAGGAACCACCGGCCGCGGCGCGCCATCGCCGGTCACGATCTCGGCGCGGCAGGTCATGCCGGAGCGCAGTGCAAGCTGGTGCTCCGCCAGCTTGACCTTGACCACATAACTACGGCCCTGGCTCGCAGCCTGGCCCAAGCCTTGCGGCTTCGGCGCCAGCGAAACCGATTCCACGCTTCCGCTCAGCGGACGGTCGGCATAGGCCGAGGGGAAGATGCGCGTCTTCAGTCCCGGCGCGACGTTGGCGATATCGCCTTCGTCCACGTTTACCTCCGCGATCATCGAACCGACGTCGGCGATCGTCATCAGGCTGGAGCCGGCAATGCCCGTAGCGCTGGCCACGGCCGTTTCGCCAGCCTTGATCGACACGCTGGTGGCGGTGCCCGAAATCGGCGCCCTCACCTCGGTCTTGGCCAGGCGCTCCTGCGCCAGCGCCAGCATCGCCATCGCTTGCTGGCGGCTTTCGCGCGCGCTGCGCAGGGCCACCACCGCCAGGTCAACCGCCAGTTTCGCATCATCGAGGCGGGAGACGTCGATAAACTTGGCGGCCGCAAGCTGGCGCGAGCGCTCCAGCTTGCGCTGCTGGTTATCGAGGTCGATCTGGGCGCGGTCGACACTGACTGCCGCGTTGCGCACTGCCGCTTCCTGCTGCGCCACGTCGGCTTTGTAAGTGCTCGGATCGAGGCGCAGCACGACTTGCCCCTTTTCGATCTTGTCGCCCTCCTTCACCAGCACTTCCGACACCTTGCCGATCACTTCCGGCGAAAGCTGCACCTCCTGGCGGAACACCAGGCTGCCGGAGGCCAGCACCGCGGGATAGATCGCCTTGTTCTCGACCTTGGCCAGTTCGGCTTCGACCTTCGGCGGCGAGCTGCCGAACTTGACGGCGACCGGAATGCCGATCATGGCCGCCACCACAGCCAATGCAATCAGTTTGCGTTTCATGCGCGCCTCAATTCTTGAACAGGATCCAGGCGGTCCAGCAGCCGTAGATCACGACGTACGGCAACGCCGCGATGATGGCGCAGGTGGTGGTGCTTTTGCCGGTCCAGGTACGCAGGCCGATCGCAGCCAGCAGGACGACCCATATATCGGTGAGCTTGAGCGCGCTGGCAATGCCCACCCATGGCGTATGCGGCGCAGCGTGCACCAGCAGGAAGTTCAGCGAAAGCATGTCCGCCTGTTCGAGCGCCAGTTGGCCCTTGCTGGTAATGATCTGCAGCGCCATCAGCGGCACGCCGATCAGGCCTGGCAGCGAGGCCCATGCCGCCAGCGAAAAACCGGACTTGAAGCTCAGGTCCATGCTGGCCAGTTTCCCCGCCAGCCAGTAATACAGTCCCAGCAGGCAGTAGATGAACAAGGTTCCCACGACGATTCCGGCCACGCCCATCCCCATCATCACACCGCGCGTCATGGTTTTGCCGGCCGCCTCGCGCTGCTCGGCGGGCATGTCCGGCGGGAAGGTGTTCGACATCATCCAGTCCCAGTCGACGGTCTGGAAGTACCACACCAGGATGCCGATGCTGCTCACGTAAAGCAGCAGCAGCGGCAGCCATGCCCGTGGGCGTTCCTTCAACGCCGCGAACGCCGCCGATGGCTCATAGAAGACCTGCGTCAGTTGAGCGAATGCCATGCATGCACCTTGCCATTAAAATAATTAAAAATTTATTATAACAACTTGGCAAAGTTGCACTGATAAAACTTTGGCGGTGATACGCTGCTGCAGTCCGCTATTGCGGTATCACCTTTGCTCAGGCGCTCGGGGACGGATAACTGACTTCGAGGATTTCCAGCTCTTCGGCGCCGCTGGGGGTGTGCAGCAGGACGGTATCGCCTTCGCGTGCTTTGGTCAGCGTGCGGGCGACCGGGCTGATCCAACTGACCTTGCCCTTCAGCGGGTCGAATTCGTCGATGCCGACGATGGTGATGGTGTGTTCTTCGCCGTCACGCTTGGCGTAGGTGACGGTGGCGCCGAAAAACACCTGGTCGTTGCCATGGTGGATGCTGGGATCGACCACCTCGGCCAAGTCCATGCGCTTGGTGAGGAAGCGAATGCGGCGGTCGATCTCGCGCAGGCGGCGCTTGCCGTAAATGTAGTCGCCGTTCTCGGAACGGTCGCCGTTCGATGCTGCCCAGTGCACCACCTTCACCACTTCCGGGCGCTCGACATCGATCAGCTGCAGCAGCTCGTCCTTGATGCGCTGGTAACCCGCCGGCGTAATGTAGTTCTTGGAACCGGGAGGAATCGGCGGCGCGCCTGGCGGCAAGTCGTCGTCATCGTCCTGCTCACCCTCTTTGACAAAAGCTTTGTTCATAACCGTTTTCTAATTATTTGGTGCAATAATGGCACTCACATGAAGCGATTGTACACACTCAGGCGGCGCCTGTTCGCCCCCCTCGTCTACTGCGCAGCCCTGTTCCTGATCTTTGAGGAATGGCTGTGGGATGTCGGGGCGCGCCTGATGGCGATACTGGCTCGCTTCCCGCCGCTGCGGGCGCTGGAGCGCATCATTTGCAGCCTCGGTCCCGCTGCCGCCATGGCCGTGTTCCTGCTGCCGGCGCTGATGCTGTTTCCGGTCAAGCTGCTGGCACTGTTCGCGATGGCGCGCGGCCATGCCTTCATGGGCATCAGCGTGTTCGTGCTGGCCAAGGTGGCCGGGGCCGCTGCGGTCGCGCGGCTGTATGCCCTGACCCGCCCGGCCCTGCTGCGCCTGCGCTGGTTCGCCTGGCTGCACGGCCGCTTCATGGAATTGAAAGAACGCTGGATTGCCCGCCTCAAAGCCACGGCCGCGTGGCGCGAATGCCGCGCCCTGGTCGACAGCGTGCGCGAACGCCTGCGCCGCTGGCGCGCCGGCTGGCGCCGCGGGCGCTTCGCCGCCCGCCCGATGCGCGTGCTGCGCCGCTTCAGCGCCTTCTGGCGCATGCGCCGCCGCTGACCCTTCAATCACCTATGCGCCCTGCCTTGCCGACTGCCCTCCACCACATTGCCGCCAACGCTCCCGGACTGGTCTACCAGTTCCGCCGCCACGCCGACGGCAGCGTATCCTTTCCCTACCTGAGCGACGGCTGCCTGGCCCTGCTCGGCATCAACGCCGCCGAACTGCAAGCCGAGCCGGAACGCTTCCTGTCGCTGGTGCTGCCGGAAGACCGGCCCGCCTACCTGGAGTCGATGCAGTCTTCCGCCACCTCGCTGTGGAGCTGGAACTGGGAAGGCCGCATCTGGGTCGAGGCCTGGAAGGACGTGAAATGGATCAACCTGCGCAGCACCCCGCATGCCCTGCCCGATGGCGGCGTGCAGTGGGAAGGCATCATGTCCAACATCACGGAGAGCAAGCAGGAGCAGCTCGAAGTGCGCGCCAGCCGCGCCCGGCTGGCCGAGCTGACCGCCCACATCGAACGGGTCAAGGAGCAGGAACGCGAACGCATCGCGCGCGAAATCCACGACGACCTGGGCGGCAACCTGACTGCCATCAAGATGGCCCTGGCCATGCTGGCCGCGCGCCTGCCGGAAGGCGATGAAACCCTGCAGCAAAAGGCGGCCTACGTCGACTCCCTGGTCGACCGAACCATCGACGCCGTGCATCGCCTGACGCTGGACCTGCGCCCTTCGGTGCTGGACTTCGGCCTGCTGCCCGCGCTGGAATGGCAGGTCAAGGAATTCGAGGCCCAGGCCGGCATCGCCTGCACCCTGCAGGCCAGCATGAAGGAGCTCGAACTCGATCCCGAACAGGCAGCGGCCCTGTTCCGCATTGCGCAGGAGGCGCTGACCAATATCGCCAAGCACGCGCAAGCTACCGCAGTCACCGTCAAGCTGACGCGCAGCCGCGGCGTGCTGAGCCTGAAGATCATCGACAACGGCCGCGGCATCCGCCCGGCTGACCGCGCCAAGCCGGACTCCTTCGGCCTGCGCGGCATGGCCGAGCGCGCGCGGGCGCTGGGCGGCACGCTCAACCTCGGTCATGCGGCTGGCGGAGGCACCGAAGTGGCGATCAAAATCCGCCTCCCGGCCCACGCGCCAGACGTTACAATGAACCATGAGTGAAAAAGCCGTCATCAAAGTATTTATTGCCGACGACCATGCCATCGTGCGCGAGGGACTGAAGCAGATCCTGGCCGAGACCAAGGACATCGTGGTCGCCGGCGAAGCCGAAAATGGCCTCGATGCCATCAAGCTGTTCCGCAAGTCCGGCTGCAACGTCCTACTCCTTGATATTTCCCTGCCGGACCGCAACGGCATCGAAGTGCTGAAACAGGTCAAGAAAGACAAACCCGAACTGGCCGTGCTGATGCTCTCCATGCATCGCGAAGACCAGTACGCCATCCGCTCGCTCAAGGCCGGCGCCGCCGGCTACCTCACCAAACAAAGTGCGCCGAAAGAGTTAGTAAATGCAATCCGCCAGTGCGCAGCAGGGTTAAAATATGTAAGCCCGGCATTGGCGCAAGAACTGGCCAACCATGTCGGCGAGGACCACCAGGTTGCGCCGCACGAAACGCTGTCGGACCGCGAGTACCAGACCCTGACCATGATCGCCTCCGGCAAGACCGTAGGCACCATTGCCAAAGAGCTATCACTCTCGGTCAAGACCGTCAGCGAATACCGCTCCCGCCTGCTGGCCAAGATGAACCTGAAGAACAGCGCCGAACTCACGCACTACGCCATCAAGAACCAGCTGATCGATTAGAAATGATGCCAAGAAGTAAGCAGATTTTCTCCCGTTTATCACCAAATCGCGCGACTGGACAGTGGCTTAATATGCTGGTAATCGGTAAACCTTAGCAGAGGCTGTACGTCAGATGTCTAGCAAACCCACCAATCCAGCCGCGGCGGATATGAATCCGGCTGATATCGCTCGCGAGGCATTCCGCCGCCTCGCTGTGCGCCGGATTGCCCCTACGCCAGACGCGTATCGCGACATCTACAACGAAATCGCCGGCATCGTGCCGGTACCGCCTGCACCGGTAGTGCAGGAAGGCCCGGCAGAAACCATGCTGGCCCAGTTCGCCGCCCGCCTGACCGACCAGCCGGGCGACCTGGCCGACTTTGGCCGCCGCTTCAATCGCGCCGTCAAGGCGCGCGACTGGGATACCTATGCCCGCACCCTGGCCGCGCTGGCCGAACGCCCACTGGTCAAGGTCGGTGCCGGCGGCCTCGTGCCCGAAGAAAACAATGAGCAGGCGCGCCAATTGCGTGAACTGCTGAGCCGCACCCTGACCTTCGCCGTTGCGTCCCTGCTGTCGGACAGCCCGGCCCTGGTGGCGGAAGCCGAATCGCTCGGCGCCGCAACCAAGGAGGCGCACACCGAGGCTGCGCTGGCCGAGATCGGCAGCCGCCTGAAAGAACTGTGCTACCAGATCGAGATCCGCAGCGGCGACACCGCCGAGCAGCAGGAATTGCTGCTGCGCCTGTTCCGCCTGCTGCTGGAAAACGTCAGCGAATTGCTGGACGACGATTCCTGGCTGCGCGGCCAGATCGACGCCGTGCAAAACCTGATCTCCGGCCCGATCGACCAGCGCGCGCTGGAAGAAGCCACGCGCAGCCTGAAAGACGTCATCTATAAGCAGAGCCAGCTCAAGCACTCGATCACCGACGTCAAGGCCACCGTCAAGAACATGATGATGACCTTCATAGACCGCCTCGGCGCAGTGGCGACTTCGACCGGCGACTTCCACGAGAAGATTGGTGGCTATTCCGACAAGATCCGCGCGGCGCGCGATATCGGCGAGCTGAACCAGATCCTCGACGACGTGCTGAAGGAAACCCGCCAGGTGCAGAGCGAGGCCCTGAAGGCGCGCGACAATATGATGGTGGCGCGGCAGGAAGTGCAGGATGCCGAGGCGCGCATCCACGCACTGGAAGCCAAGCTGCAGCACCTGAGCGAGCTGGTGCGGGAAGACCAGTTGACCGGCTCGCTGAACCGGCGCGGCCTGGACGACGTGTTCGAGCGCGAAACCGCGCGCGCCGACCGCCGCGGCACGCCGCTGTGCATCGCCGTGCTGGACCTGGACGATTTCAAGAAGCTCAACGACACCATGGGCCATATCGCCGGCGACAACGCGCTCAAGCACCTGGTCAAGGTTGTCAAGGAGACCCTGCGCTCGATGGACGTGATCGCCCGCTTTGGCGGCGAGGAATTCCTGATCCTGCTGCCGGAGACCACTATCGAAGCGGCCGAGGCCACCATGACCCGCCTGCAGCGCGAGCTGACCCGCCACTTCTTCATGCATGAAAACGAAAAGGTGCTGATCACCTTCTCCGCCGGCGTCGCCCTGCGCCGCCCGCATGAAGTCCAGGCCGACCTGGTCAAGCGCGCCGACGAGGCCATGTACAAGGCCAAGAAATCCGGCAAGAACCGGGTCGTCGTTGCCGATTAGGCAATATCACTCCGGCAAGCCCGCCCTTTCGGCGGGCTTTTTTTATTTTCTTTGCCGGTGAAAAATATTTTTTTTGGGCCTAAAGTTCAGGAAAAGCCCGCCGTTTAAGCGGCACTCCGTAGGCAACTTGAGGGGTAAAACAGGGGGATTTGCCAGCTAAATCGCCCTAAAGGTTCCCGTGCGGCAACCGTTACCCAAAACAACAGCGGCTTGATCGTCACAGGACAGCGTGGCGGGCCAAAGTGAATGAGCAAATTGCCAAATCAGTAGTACCGAATGGAGAAATACCATGGCTTCCGTAATTAACACCAACATCGCCTCCCTGAACGCGCAGCGCAACCTGACCACCTCCCAGGGCAGCCTGTCTACTTCCCTGCAACGTCTGTCCTCCGGCCTGCGTATTAACAGCGCTAAAGACGATGCGGCAGGCCTGGCGATTTCCGACCGTATGAATTCCCAGATTCGCGGTATGAGCCAAGCAATGCGTAACGCAAACGACGGCGTTTCGCTGGCTCAGACTGCCGAAGGCGCTCTGGCTTCTTCCGGCGACATCCTGCAGCGTATCCGTGAACTGGCAGTGCAGTCCTCCAACGCAACCAACTCTTCTTCGGACCGTCAGGCCCTGCAGACTGAAGTTGGCCAGCTTGCTTCGGAACTGAACCGTGTTGCCCAGACCACCAACTTCAACGGCCAGAACCTGCTGGACGGCACCATGGGCACCGCTACCTTCCAGGTAGGTGCCGATGCCAACCAGACCATCAAGGCCACTGGCGCGAACTTCCTGACCAACACCTACGGTGACAACCGTGTTGCGCTGGACGAGAAGGATGCAGCGAATGCTACCTCGGCAACCGCCGGTGTTGTAGTGGTCAATGGCGTGCGCGGCAGCGCAACCATCAACACCACGGTCACCAGCACTGCCAGCTCGATCGCAGGCCAGATCAATGCCCAGACTGCCAATACCGGTGTGACTGCTACTGCCAAAACCGAAGCCAACCTGGCACTCGGCGCTGGCGAGGCCTACAGCCTCGACGTGAAAGGCGACAATGGCACTGCCATTAACATCTCCTTCACCATGGGCTCGGGCACTACCTCTGCCGATTACGCAGCAGGTATCAACGCCTTTAACGCACAGTCGTCCAAGACCGGTATCACGGCCGAGTTCGACCAGACTAACGGTGGTATCAAGCTGACCAGCTCGACTGGCGCCGATATCAATATCAAGAACGCCAAGACCGTAGCCAACGTCAAGCTGGACGAGAAAGCCTACACCGCAACTGGCGGCCTGCAGGCAGCAGCAGCACTCGACCTGAAAGCCGCCGCCGCTGTCGGCAACGTCAACGGCCGCGTGACCATGGACTCGGAATCGTCGTTCTCGGTAGCAGAGACCACCGCCTCCGGCTTCAACCTGGCAGGTTCCTCGGTGCTGAAGTCGGTAGCCAACCTGGACGTCACCACCTTTGACAACGCCCAGCTGGCAATCAAGATTGCTGACGCGGCGCTGGCTTCGGTGAACAACCAGCGTGCACAGTTTGGTGCTCTGCAGTCCCGCTTCTCGTCGACCATCTCGAACCTGAGCGCGACGACCGAGAACCTGTCTGCATCCCGTAGCCGTATCGTGGACACCGACTTCGCTTCTGAAACCGCAAGCCTGACCCGCGGCCAGATCCTGCAACAAGCTGGTACCGCCATGCTGGCCCAGG
>CAMLSG010000136.1 GCA_946482635.1 uncultured Duganella sp. | reverse complement strand
GGAAGGTTTCGCCCAGCGGGCGGCGGTTGCGGCGGAAATGCAGGCCGACGTGGTCGACACCGGCTGCCCGGAGTGCACCCAGTTCCTCGATCAGGGCTTCGCGGCCGCCGCGGAAGCCGAAGCGCCAGCGCTGCATCGGCTCATCGGCGCGCTCGCTCAAGTCCATATGGATGAACGTGGCATATGGCTTGTCGCCGGCCACGGCGCGCCAGGCGGCCACACGGCGGGCATGGTCCTCCGGCGTGCCCGGATAAGCCAGGCTGCCGTCCATGTTCTGACCGACCCACGCCGGGCTTTGCTGGGCCAGTCCGGCCACCAGCAGCGGCGGTGGCGCTTCCATGCGCGGCAATACTTTCAGTCCGGGCGGAAGGCTGGACTGCGCACCATCGCGCAGTAGCGCCACTTGTTCGCGGAAGCTGTTTCCGCGTTCAGCGAAATCGCGGCCGAACAAGGGATACTCGACAGGCCGGTCGCCGCTGGCCACGCCCAGCACCAGGCGGTTGCCGCTCAAGCGCTGGATGGTTGCCGCCGACTTCAGCGTTAGCAGCGGCTCACGGATCGGCAGCACCACGGCCGCCGTGCCAAGCAGGATGTCGCTGGTGATGCCAGCCAGGTAGCCGAGATAGGAAAACACCTCGAACACCTGGGCCGCATCGCCAAAGGACGGATCGTACATCGGCACATCGCGCACCCACAGGGCGCGGAAGCCCAGGCGGTCCGCCAGTTGCGCCAGTTCGGCATGGCGCTGCAGGTCCGGTTCGCCGGGCAGGCGCCCGGCTTGCTGCCTTGCCTGGTCGCCGGCATGCGTCCAGTCGTTATCCAGCGGGGCTTCGATGCCGATGCTGAAGCCGCCGTCCGTCAGGCGAGCCAAAGTAGCGCTCATGGTTGACTCCCGGTTCAGATCGAAGACGCAGCGGAAGCCGAAGCATTGCGGCGTCCGGCATTGCCAAGCCAGACCAGCGCCAGGCCGCCGGCAGCCAGCGCCGCACCCACCAGCGGTACCGCGGCATAGCCCAAGCCCTGGCCGATCACCACGCCCCCAAGGGCGGCGCCCACCGCGTTACCCAGGTTGAAAGCACCGACGTTCACCGACGAAGCCAGGCCAGGCGCTTGGGCCGCAGCCTGCATTACCCGCATCTGCACCGGCGGCACCATGCCGAAAGCGGCAGCACCCCAGACAACCAGGCCAATGGCGGCGCCGATTTCGGTCGTCATGACCAGCGGCAGGACAGCCATGGTCACCGCAAGCACCGCGAGGATCAGCTTGGTGGCGCCATCCAGCGACCAGTCAGCCAGGCGGCCGCCCAGGCTATTGCCGATGGTGAAGCCGATGCCGATCAGCACCAGGGAGAAGGCCACAAAACCGGGGCTGGCATGGGTGATCTCGGCCAGGATCGGGGCCACGTAGGTGTAGAGCGCAAACATGGCGCCGGAACCCATGACGGTGGTGCCCATCGCCAGCAGCACTTCGGGGCGGGTCAGCACTTTCAGTTCACGGCGCAGGTCGGGCGCCTTGCCCGGTTCACCCTTGGGCAGGGCCAGCCACAGGGCGGCGATGGTCACCAGTCCCAGTACGGCGGTGCCGGCAAAGGCAACGCGCCAGCCGACTTGCTGGCCGATCCAGGTGGCCGCAGGCACGCCGCCGATATTGGCAACGGTCAGGCCCATGAACATGGCAGCAATGGCGCTGGCCTGTTTCTCTTTTGGCACCACGCTGGCGGCCACCACGGCGCCGATGCCAAAGAAGGCGCCGTGATTGAGGCTGGTGATCAGGCGCGACAGCAGCAGGGTGGTGTAGCTGGGCGCAAATGCCGACAGCAGGTTGCCGATGGTGAAGATCAGCATCAGCGCCATCAGGGCGGCGCGCTTGCCGAAGCGGCTGAACAGCAAAGTCATCACCGGGGCGCCCGCCATGACGCCGACAGCGTAGGCGGAGACCAGCATGCCCGCAGTGGGAATGCTGACCTGGACGCCGTCGGCGATCACGGGCAGCAGGCCCATCGGAGTGAACTCGGTGGTGCCGATGGCGAAGGCGCCGGTGGCAAGGGCTAACAGGGCGGTAGAGGATCGCATTGGAACAGACTCCTTGAGTTATTCAATGGATCGCAGTGTACCGGGGCAATATTTGCGGATTAAGCCCTGTATCCGCTAAACACTTTTGATTTTGCTTCAATAATCATCGCTTCCCGGCGGCCCGTGCCGGACTTGACCTGGATCATTTGCAGCGAGGTGGCGGCTTCTTAACATAGGGACAGGCATCGCAGCCGATGCCCACTTCAACCAATCAGAAAGCGAGGATTATCATGGCAAAAAACCTGACCCGTTTCGACCCGTTCAATGACATCGCGCGTTTCGAACCCTTCCATGCCATGGAAGACTGGCTGCGCGACTTCAACCTGCGTCCTGCGCTGGGCGACTGGGCGGTCGAGCCACGCATCAAGATGGATGTCGAAGAATCGGATAAGGCCTATACCGTGAAAGCCGAGATCCCTGGCGTGAAAAAGGACGATATCCAGGTCGAGGTCGATGGCAATGTGGTTTCCATCAGTGCCGAACTGAAGCGTGAGCAGGATGATAAGAACGGCAAGACGGTGCGCTCGGAGCGCTACTACGGTGCGCAGCGCCGCAGCTTTACCCTGGCCCACGATATCGATGCGGCCAAGGTGGAGGCCAAATATGCCGAAGGCATCCTGTCGCTGGTACTGCCCAAGCTCGAGGGCAAATCCAGCAAGCAGGTGACCATCAATTGAGCCTTGCGGGCGGGCGGCGCCCCGCCGCCCGCCCTGGCCTCAGTGCGCCATCAGCACCGGCAGCGTAGCGCTGGCCAGTACGGTTCGGGTGGCGCCGCCCAGCATGATTTCACGATAGCGCGGATGGCCATAGGCGCCCATCACCAGCAGGTCGGCTTTCACCTTGTCGGCCATGGCCAGCAAGGCTTCGCCAGCGTCGCCGGCAGCACTTTCGCTGCATACGTCAACCTTGACACCATGCCGCGCCAGGTAAGTGGCAATGTCGGCGCCGGGCTCCTCGCCGTGTTCGCCGCCGCCGCTGACCGGGTCGATCATGCCGAGCACCACGCGTCCGGCGCGGCGCAGGATCGGCAGCGCCTGGGTCATCGCCCGGGTGGCCTGGAGACTGCCATCCCACGCCACCAGCACGGCCACGCCGATGGTGGGGAAACTGCCGGCAAACGGCACTACCAGCACCGGGCGGCTGCAGTTGAGGATGAGCTGTTCCGGCAGATCCTGCAGCATGCCGCCCGTGGCGGGATCGTCGCGGTCGGCCTGGCCCAGCACCACCAGGTCGGCATAGCGCGATTGCAGCAGCAATCCGCCGCAGGCGTCATCGTTGACCAGGCGCCCTTCACAGGAAGGCAAGCCAAGGCTTCCTGCCAGCTGGACCAGCTTGTCGAGCGCCTGGCGGGCGCTGTCGCCAGCCATTTGCGCCAGGTCAGGGCGGATCACCTGGTAAGGCTGGTCGTCATGACCGCGATAGGCGTAGCGCGATATGCCGGTCATCGCGGCACAGACCAGGTGCGCCTGTTGTTGTTCGGCCAGCATGGCCGCCAGCCGCAGGCGCATGGGGGCGCTGCGCGCTGCATCTGCATGGAGCAAGATCGTCTTGTACATGATGTCCTCCTGGAGTAGTGGTTCCAGCGTGGCGGTGGCGGCGCACCGCCGAAGCAAAAGCAGGCCGGGCTAGGTCGCGCCGGCCTGCCGCATTGCCAGCAGCAGGTTCCGGTCCTGGCTGGCGATGTGGAACGGCAGCCACTCGCGCAAGGCTGCCGCAGCCTGGCGCGCCGGCGCCGGGTTGCCCTGTTCCAGCGCTGCGGCGGCATGGTGCAGGCCGGCCTGCATGCGGGCATGCTGTTCACGGTGCTGGTGGGCGTCGGCGCACTGGTAGTGTTCCATCCAATGCTCTTCATGGCGGAAATCCTGTTCAAGCGCGGCCACCATCTGGTGATAGGCCGCGCCGAAGCTGCCGGCCGGCTGTGCCAGCAGCGCGTCGATCATGTCGAACAGGCGCTCGTGAAGCTGGTCGAGATGCTCCCGGCTGCCCGGCGGCATTGGCTGCATGGCGACCCCCGGCTTCAATGCGACAGCAGCACTGGCAGGCTGGCCTGCGCCAGGACGCTGCGCGTGGCGCCGCCCAGCACCATCTCGCGCCAGCGGCTGTGGCCATAAGCGCCCATGACCAGCAATTCGGCGCCCGCATCGCCGGCCAGCGCCAGGATGGCCTGGCCGGCGTCGGCCGACTGTGGCCGCACCAGCACCTCGACCTTGATGTCGTGGCGCGCCAGGTACAGCGCGATATCGGCGCCGGGCTCCTCGCCGTGGTCGCCCTTGGCCGGGCCGAATACGGCCAGCGTCACCTTGTCGACCTGCTGCAGCAGCGGCAGTGCGGCGCTGGCCGCGCGCGCCGCTTCCCGGCTGCCGTTCCAGGCCAGCAGGGCGTGGCGCGCCGGCGGGGCAAAGCTGCCTTTGCGCGGTACCAGCAGCACCGGACGGCCGCCATGCAGCAGGATCTGCTCCGGCAAGTCCAGCAGCAAGCCGCCTTCATCGTGGTCGTCGGGATCGGCCTGGCCCAGTACCAGCAAGTCGGCATAACGCGCCTGCAGGCAAAGCCCGGCATATTCGTCCACGTTGTGGCGCCGCTGTTCGTGCGGCACCCCGACGCGCGTGGCAATCTCCTCGAAGCGGGCCAGTGCCCCGTCCGCGCGTTCGGCGGCGTGGCGCAGGTGATCGGCAATCAGTACGCCGCTGCCTTCGTACGGGCTGCCGGCCAGCATATAGCGCGGCACGCCGGTCATGGCGGCGCCGATGAGGTGGGCGCCTTCCCGTGCTGCCAGCTGGGCAGCCAGTTCGAAGCGGGCGGCGGCGTTGGGGGCGCGGTCTGCATGGACCACGATAGTGCGGTAGGGCATGATTGTCTCCTTGATGGCCCGGGTGAACCTCCGTAAGTGGTATGCCCAGTCTGCACCCGGCAGCGCGACGCAATCCATGACCTGGATCAAGTGCGGCAGGGCTGGCCGGCCGCCTGGCGCTCAGCCTGCCGGCTGGTGCGGCGCGGGCCGCCAGCCCGGTGCGATGCGGCCGTCGACCAGTCCGATCACGCGGTCGGCGGCGCTGGCAAACTCGGCATCGTGGGTCACCGCCACCACGGTCTGGCCGGCATCGGCCAGGCTGCGCAGGATCTGGCGCACGTTCAGGGTCGCGGCCGAATCGAGGTTGCCGGTCGGTTCGTCGGCCAGGATCAGCAGCGGATCGTTGGCCAGGGCGCGCGCCAGGGCGGCACGCTGGCGCTGGCCGCCCGACAACTGGGATGGATATTTCGCGGCCTGGTCGGCGATGCCCAGCTGCGCCAGCAATTCGAGGGCGCGCGCCTGCGCCGCGGCTTCGTCGCGCCGGCCCAGGCGTTGCATGGGCAGCAGCACGTTTTGCAGCACGGTAAATTCCGCCAGCAGGAAGTGGAACTGGAACACGAAGCCGAGCTTGGCCAGCCGCAGTTCGGCCAGGCGGTCGTCGTCGCAGGCGCTGGTGTCGTCGCCGTCGAGCCAGAGCTGGCCGCTGTCCGGGCTGTCGAGCAGGCCGAGCAGGTAGAGCAGGGACGACTTGCCGGAGCCGGACGGCCCCATGATGCAGATGAATTCGCCGCGCTGCACCTCCAGCGAGACATCGTCGACCAGGGTCACCGGCGCCTCGCCCGGCAGGCGGCGCAGCAGGTGTTCGGCGCGCAGCACCGGGCTCATAGCGCACCGCGCAAGGTCATGACCGGCTGCAGCTTGCCGCCCTTGCGCGCCGGCAGGTAGGCCGCGCCCAGGCAGGCAGCCATGGCGAAGCCCACCGCCAGCAGGTACTGGTCGGCGCCCCACCAGACCGGCATCCTGACCACGTCGCTGACGCCGGGCGGCTTGAGCTCGATGCGCGCCAGCACGTGCATCATGCCGTAGCCCAGCAGCAGGCCGGCGGCGCTGCCCAGCAAGCCGATCACCATGCCCTGGTACAGGAAGATGCGGCGGATGTCGGCGGCCTGGAAGCCCATCGCCTTCAGGATGGCGATGTCGCGCCGCTTGTCGACCACGATGGTGGAAATGGTGTTGTAGATGCCGAACGAGGCCACCACCAGGATGGCCGTCACCACGCTGTACATGATGATATTGCGCACCAGTAGCAAGCTCAGCAAGTCTTCCGAGGCCTCGCTCCAGGACACCGCCTTGTAGCCGATGCTGGCTTCGATGGCGGCTGCCACCGCGCGTGCCGCCTGCGGGTCGGCCAGCTGGATGATGAAGCGGTTGACGCGGTTGGGCCGTTCCAGGATCACCTGCGCGCGCTTGAGCAGGGTGAAGGCTTCGGCTTCGTCGTAGCCGGCGTTGCCGGTGCGGAAAATGCCGACCACCTTCATGACGCGGCTGCCGCCGCTGGCGCCCAGCACGTTGACCGTGCTGTCCAGCCGCAGCTGGAATTTGTCGGCCAGCCCCTGGCCGATGATCAGCCCATTGGGCGTGGCCGACAGGTCGTCCAGCGTCCCGGCCACCATCTGCTCGTCGATGGTGGAGACATCCTTCATGCGCGCCGGCACCACGCCCGACAGGCTGACGCCCTGCTGCTGGCCGGCGAAGGTCAGCACGGCCGAGCCGCGCAATACGGGCGCCACGCGCACGCCGGGCAGGCTTTCGATCGCTTCCAGCTTGTTGCGGTAATTGCGGATGCCGCGCGTTTCCTGCTGCGGCTTGACGTTGCTGATGGCCAGCGCAGCGCCGGGCCAGCGCAATTCGGCTGGCTGCACGTGCGGCGTGCGGTACTGGTCCATGACGGTGATGTGCGGGCTGTTGTCGACCAGGCGCTTCAGGAAATCCTGCTCCGAGCCGCGCATCAGGGCCGAGACGGCGAGGAAGAATGCCACGCCCAGCATGATGCCCAGCAGCGACACCAGGGTCGAGCGCGGGCGCTGGCGCAGGTGGGCGAGGGCGATGGCGAGCTGGACGCGCACGGCGTTTCCTAGCGCGCCTGCTGCGGCGGTGGCTGCGGCGCCGGCTGCGGCCTGGCCCAGCGGCCTTCCGACAGCGCGGCGTCAGGCTGCGCCACGACCTGTTCGCTGCCGTCCAGGCCCTGGCGCACTTCGACGCGCTGCGGGCCGCGGATCCCGGTTACGATGCGGCGCTGGCGCAGTCGCTGGCCTCGCACCAGCCACACCAGGTTGTCGCGCACCGCGCTGGCCGGCAGCAGCAGGGCATTGTCGCGCCGTTCGACCACCAGGTTGGCGTCGACCGTCATGCCGGTCTGCAGAGCGCCGGGCGCGGGCAGGGCGATGCGCACGCGGTAGCTGCGCGCCACCGGATCGCCCTTGGGCGTGACTTCACTGACCGTGCCGTCGAACACCTGGCCGGGCAGGGCGTCGGCCTTCAGCAGTACGGGCTGGCCGCGGTGCACGCGGTTGATGTCTTCCTCGTCGATCTCGGCGGTTACGCGCAGCGGGGCGCAGCAGGCCAGCACGAACACCGCCTGGCCGGGACTGATGTACTGGCCCACTTCGCCATCGCGGCGGATGATGATGCCGTCGGCGGGCGCCACCAGGGCCATGTAGTCGCGCTGGGCGCGTACCCGGCGCAGGGCTGCTTCCGCGGCCTTCAGCTCGGCCTGTGTGCGGTCCGCTTCGCCCGCCGTGACAAAGCCGCGCGCGGCCAGCGTGGCGGTGCGCTCGTGCTGGCTGCGGGCATAGGCAACACGGGCTTGCTGCTCGTCGACCGTGCCGGACAGGTCGGCGTCGTCCAGCCGGGCCAGCAACTGGCCCTTGCGCACCTTGTCGCCTTCATCCACGGCGCGGGCGGCCAGGCGGCCGCCGACGCGCGGCGCCAGCGGCAGCATGACCGTCGGTTCCACCGTGCCGGTAGCGTAAATGGCGTCGACGGCCTGGCCGCGCTGCGGCGTGACCACGCGCACCGCCAGCGGCCCCGCCTGGCGCCAGGCCAGGGCGGCCACGGCTGCCAGCAGCAATGCCGCGCCGAAGCCGTATCGCCAGCGTCTTGCAGCAAGAGAGGAAGTAGCCATAGGCAAGCTCCGCAAACCGGGACGGCCCAGTGTAGAGGAGGGCCGCTACACAGTATATGACCTGGATCATGTTTGTTGTGTGCTCAATCATTCCGCCCGGACTTGACCTTGGTCATGTGCAAGCCGTGGCGCGCCCGCTAAGGTGGGCTGGTGATCAACGCCCGGAGGAGCAGCATGCAAGAGCCGGAATGGCAGGGTTTGTCCCATGAGGAAGCGCGGCGCCGGCTGGACGCGCAGGGGCCGAACAGCCTGCCGCAGTCTCAGCGGCGCATGGCAGCCTTGCTGCTGCATACGGTGCGCGAACCGATGTTCCTGCTGTTGCTGGGGGCGGCCGCGCTCTACCTGGCGCTGGGCGACTGGCAGGAAGGCGCAGCGCTGCTGGTGATGGCGGCGCTGACCATCGGCCTGGCCCTGTTCCAGGAGGGCCGCACCGAACGCGCCTTGCAGGCCCTGCGCGACCTCAGTTCGCCGCGCGCCCTGGTGCTGCGCGAGGGGCGCGCGCTGCGGATTGCCGGCAGCGAAGTGGTGGAGGGCGACTTGCTGCTGCTGGCCGAAGGCGACCGGGTGGCGGCCGACGCGCTGCTGCTGCAGGCGACCGGCTTGCGTGTCGATGAATCCCAGTTGACCGGCGAGTCGATGGCGGTTTCCAAGTGCCCGGCCGGCGCCACGCTGGCGCCGGCCGCACCGGGCGGCGACGGCATGCCGTTCGTGTGGTCGGGCTCCCTGGTGCTGCAGGGCGATGGCCTGGCGCGCGTCAGCGCCACCGGGCCGCGCACGGAGCTGGGCAAGATCGGCAGCAGCTTGCAGGCGGTAGGCAGCGAGCCCTCGCCGATGCAGCGCGATGCCAGCCGCATGACGCGCCTGATGGCGCTGGCCGGCGTGGCAGTGAGCCTGCTGGCGGTCGTGCTGTACGGCTTGCAGGGCGGCGGCTGGCTGGCGGCCATCCTGGCCGGCATTGCGCTGTCGATGTCGCTGCTGCCTGCCGAATTCCCGGTGATCATGACCGTGTTCCTGGCCATTGGCGCCTGGCGCATGGCGCGCGTGCAGGTGCTGACGCGGCGCCTGCCGTCGATCGAGGCGCTGGGCTCGATTACCGTACTGTGCACCGACAAGACCGGCACCCTGACGGAGAACCGGATGGGCGTCGAGCAGTTGTATGCCGACGGCGAGTTCCTGCAAATGCCGCCGCCGGCCCAGGCCGGGCTGCCGGCCGCTTTCGATGAACTAGTGCGCTTTGCTGCGCTGGCCAGCAAGCCGCGCGCCAGCGATCCGATGGAGCAAGCCTTCCACGCCCTGGCCGGCGGGGCGCGCCAGGATGGGCTGCTGCGCGAATACCCGCTGTCGGCCGGCCTGCGCGCCATGACGCAGGTGTGGGACGAGGGCGAGGACGACCTGGCGACGGTGGCCGCCAAGGGCGCCCCCGAGAACATCGGCGCCCTGTGCCGGCTGGACGATGCGCAGATGGCCGCCGTGCGCGCGGCAGCCGACCGCATGGCGGCGCAGGGCTTGCGCGTGCTGGGCGTGGCGCGTGCCCGGCATGCGGCATCCCTGCTGCCGGCTGCGCAGGACGGCTTCAGCTACAGCTTCCTTGGCCTGATGGGACTGGCCGATCCCCTGCGCGCCGAAGTGCCGGACGCGGTCGGGCAATGCCATGCCGCCGGCATCCGCGTCATCATGATCACCGGCGACTACCCGGCCACGGCCAGCAGCATTGCGCGGCATGCCGGCCTGCCGCAAAGCGAGGTGCTGACGGGCGAAGAAGTGGAGCGCCTGGACGATGCCGCCTTGCGCGAACGCCTCGCCAGCGCCACGGTGTGCGCGCGCATCAGCCCGATGCAGAAGCTGCGCATCGTCGAGGCGCTGAAGGCCAATGGCGAGGTGGTGGCCATGACGGGCGACGGCGTGAACGATGCGCCGGCGCTGAAGGCGGCCCACGTCGGCATCGCCATGGGCCAGCGCGGCACCGACGTGGCGCGCGAAGCGGCGGCGCTGGTGCTGCTGGACGACAATTTCGCTGCCATCGTGCGCGGCATCCGGCTCGGGCGCCGCATCTTTGCCAATATGCGCAGCGCCTTTTCCTATGTGTTCGCCATCCATGTGCCGATTGCCGGCATGGCCCTGCTGCCTGCCTTGCTGGGATGGCCGATGCTGCTGTACCCGATGCACATCGCCTTCCTTGAACTGGTGATCGGACCGGCCTGTTCGCTGGCCTTTGAATACGAGGCGTCCGATGCCAGCGCCATGGCGCGCCCGCCGCGCCGGCCCGATGCACCTTTGCTGGAGCGCGCCACCCTGGCAGGGGCGCTGCTGCAGGGCGTGGTTGGCTTGCTGGCGACAGCACTGGCTTACGCCTGGGCGCTGCAGCAACTGCCGGCGCCGGCCGCGCGCGCGGCAGGGTTCGCGGCCCTGGTGCTGGTCAACCTGTCACTGATTTTTTCGAACCTGTCCGCCGCTCGCAGCGCGCCGCGGCGCAGGACGGCCGGCAACAGCGTATCGCAACTGGTGGCGGCAGTGACCTGCACCATGTTGCTGCTGGTGCTGTATGTGCCGCCGCTGGGGCAAGTCTTCCAGTTCGGCGTGCTGGGCGCGCTGGAACTGGGCCTGGCGGTGGCGGTGAGCCTGGCCTGTTTTGTGGTTAACCTGGCGGCCATGCGCGCCGCCGTGCGCTGGCAGCGCCCAATTGAGAGGAAAGCATGAGCATTCGCAACCTGGAATTCCTGTTCCAACCGGCCTCGGTGGCCGTGATCGGCGCCTCGGAACGCCCGCACAGCGTGGGCGCCACGGTGCTGGCCAATGTGCTGCAGGGCGGCTTCAGCGGCCCCGTCTGGCCGGTCAATCCCAAGTACACGGCGCTGGGCGGGCGCACGGCCTACCACCGCGTGCGCGACTTGCCGCAGGCGCCCGACCTGGCGCTGATCTGCACGCCGCCGGCTACGGTGCCGGGGCTGGTCGAGGAACTGGGGCAGATGGGCTGCAAGGCCGCTGTGGTCATCACGGCCGGCCTCGACGCGGCGCAGAAAACGGCCATGCTGGCGGCGGCGCGGCCGCACCTGCTGCGCATCCTGGGGCCCAATTGCGTCGGCCTGCTGGTGCCGGGCATCGGCCTGAACGGCAGCTTCGCCCACTTGCCGGCGCTGCCCGGCAAGCTGGCCTTCGTGTCGCAGTCCGGCGCCATGGTGACCGGCATCCTGGACTGGGCGCGCAGCCGCAATATCGGCTTCTCGCGCTTCGTCTCGCTGGGCGACGGCAGCGACGTCGATTTCGGCGACGTGCTCGATTACCTGGCCACCGACCGCAGCACCGAGGCCATCCTGCTGTACATGGAAGACGTGCGCGCGGCGCGCAAGTTCATGTCGGCAGCGCGCGCCGCGGCGCGCAGCAAGCCGGTGCTGGTGGTGAAGTCGGGGCGTTTTGCCGAAGGCGCGCGGGCCGCCAATTCGCACACCGGTGCGCTGGCCGGTTCCGATGCCGTGTACGAAGCGGCCATCCGGCGCGCCGGCATGCTGCGCGTGCTGAGCACCGAGGACCTGTTCGATGCGGTGGAAATGCTGGCCGCCGGCCGCCCGCTGGCCGGCGAGCGGCTAGCCATCCTGACCAATGGCGGCGGTCCCGGCGTGCTGGCCACCGATGCGCTGGTGGGCGCGGGCGGCATCCTGGCGGAGCTGGCGCCCGCTACCCTGCGCCGCCTGGACGAAGTGCTGCCCGCCACCTGGTCGCACGCCAATCCGGTCGACATCATCGGCGACGCGCCGGGCCGGCGCTACAGCGAGGCGCTGCAGGCGCTGCTGCACGACGAAGGCGTCGACGCGGTGCTGGTGATGCACGCACCGACTGCCATCGTGCCTTCGATGGAAGTGGCGCAGGCGGTGGCGGCAACGGCGCGCGGCAGCAGCCGCAATGTGCTGTCCTGCTGGCTCGGCGGCGAGGGAATGGCGCCGGCGCGGCGCGTGCTGGGCGAGGCCGGCGTGGCCAGCTTCGGCACGCCGGAGGATGCGGTGGGCGGTTTCATGCAGATGGTGAACTACCGCCGCGCGCAGCAATTGCTGATGGAAGTGCCGGCCGCCGCAGCCGGCGACTTCTGCCCGGACCAGGCGCGCGCGCGGCAAGTGATCGCCCATGCGCTGCAGTCGAGCCGGCAGATGCTGAGCGAGCCGGAAGCCAAGGAGGTGCTGGCCTGCTATGGCATCCCGGTGGTGGAAACGGCCATTGCCGACCGGGTGGAGGCGGCCGTACTGCTGGCCGGGCGCATCGGCTACCCGGTGGCGCTGAAGATCCTGTCGCCGGACGTCACCCACAAGACCGAAGTGGGCGGCGTCGCGCTCGACCTGGAAACGCCGGAAGCGGTACGTGCCGCGGCGCTGGCCATGCGCGAGCGCCTGCATGCGCTGCATCCGAAGGCGCACCTGCGCGGCTTCACGGTGCAGGCCATGGCGCGCCGGCCCGGGGCGCATGAACTGATTGTGGGCGCCAGCTGCGACCCCGTGTTCGGGCCGGTGATCCTGTTCGGCCAGGGCGGCATCGCGGTGGAGACCATTGGCGACCGCGCCCTGGCGCTGCCGCCGCTGAACCAGGTGCTGGCACGCGACCTGGTGGGGCGCACCCGTGTCGCGCGCCTGCTGGCCGGGTATCGCGGCCGGCCCGCGGCCGACATGGAGGCGCTGTGCACGGTGCTGGTGCGCATCGCTACGCTGCTGGCCGACTTGCCCGAAGTGCAGGAGCTCGACATCAATCCGCTCCTGGCCGATGAACATGGCGTGCTGGCGCTCGACGCGCGCATGCGGGTGGCCACTGCAGCGCAAATCGGGCCGGCACGCTTTGCCATCCGGCCTTATCCGGCGGAGCTGGAAGAAAGCGTGACCTGGGAAGGGAGTACGCTGCTGCTGCGCCCGATCCGCCCGGAAGACGCGCCGCAGCACAGCGCCTTCTTTGCCGCCCTGACGCCGGAAGACGTGCGCTTCCGCATGTTCGCGCAGATGCAGTCGCTGCCGCCGGCACAATTGGCGCGCTGGACGCAAATCGACTACGACCGCGAAATGGCTTTCATCGCAAGCCGCATGGGCCCCGGCGGGCCGGAAACGATCGGCGTGGCGCGCGCCGTGGCCGATCCCGACAACATCCGCGCGGAATTTGCAGTGGTGGTGCGCTCCGACCTGAAAGGGCGCGGGCTGGGCGCGCTGCTGATGGAGAAGATGCTGCGCTATTGCCGTGCGCGCGGAACGCAAGAGCTGGTGGGCGAAGCCCTGCCGGAAAACCTGCGCATGCTGCAGCTGGCGCACCACCTGGGCTTCACGGTGGCGCCGGCCGTGTCGGAAGGCGCCATTGGCATGCGCCTGGTGCTGAGCGGCCCGGTGGGCGAGGCGTAGCTTAGCGCGGCAGGGCCGCGTCGCCATCGAGCAGGCGCGCTGCCTGCTGGTTGCGCGCCTTCAGCTCGCGCACGCGGCGGTCGCAGCGGTGCACTTCGAGCAGGCCCTTGATCGACAGGTAGCTGCCGAGCACGACCAGTATTGCGCTCAGCACCAGCAAGGGCCAGAGCAGCAGCACTACTTCATGGAAGCGATAGCTGCCGGAGGTGGCGATCAGCAGGCCCAGCACCGACAAGGGCAGGGCAAAGACGGCAATGCCGGTGCGCAGCAGCGACAGCGCCGTGCGCTCCTCCGACAGCAGGAGCTGGATCTCGTTGGTGAGCAGCAGCAAGCTGCCATGCCCGCTGTCCTTCATTGTGTCATCAGCAGCGGCACCGGGCTTTGCTCGACCAGGCTGGCCGTGGTGCTGCCCAGGACCCAGTCGTGCATGCGGCTGTGGCCATAGGCTCCGGCCACCAGCAGGCCGGCATGGTTCTGGCGCGCCAGCTCGCACAGGGCGCTGCCGGTTTCCACCACGGTATCCAGTCCCACCACGCGCACATTGCGGTGATGGCGGGCCAGGTAGGCCGCCAGGTCGGCGCCCGGTTCGGCGGCCATGTCGATGCGCTCATTTTCCGGGTTGACCACGGCGATCGTCACTTGCGAGGCACGCTGCAGCAGTGGCAGGGCGAAGGCCAGCGCCCGGCTGGCGCCGGCGCTGCCATTCCAGGCGATCATGACGTTGTCGAACTTCGCCGCAGGCTGGCGCAGCCCGGGCGGAACCAGCAGCACCGGGCGCACGCATTGCGTAACCAGGCGCCCCGGCAGGCGTGAAGGGGCCAGCACGCCGTAGTCGGCCACGTCCTGGGTGCCGGCTACCAGCAGGTCGCAGTAGCGCGACTCCAGGATCAGCGCTTCGACCGCCGAGGTGTCGAGCAGGCGCGATTCGAAGGAATCCACGTCCGCCTCGAAACACTGGCGCTCGAAAGCCTCGAGCCGCTGGCGGGCCTCCTGGCGCAAGGTTTCGGGATCGGGCGTGGGCATGACAGCCATCGGCGCGCCGGTCGACATCAGCGTGTTCAGTTCCAGCCAGCCGCTGACGGCAGTGCCGACCAGGTGGGCGCCATGCGCCTTGGCCAGGCCCGCAGCAACGGCAAACGTGGCCGGCATGCCGGAAACCGGGCTGACGTGGACAACAATTGTCTTGTACATGATGTGCTCCCGA